>DATMSB010000103.1:0-17860 GCA_035565615.1 Vulgatibacter sp.
CCCCCCGCGCCGCGGTGGCGGGCGCGAAGGCGCGGCCGGTCCCCGCGCCCGCGCTCCCCTCGGCCGCCGAGCTGCTCGCGGAGGAGGGGGCGGGGCTGCCGCAGCCGCCGGCGGGCGCGCTCTGCGATCGGCTCGCCGAGGCGCGGGCGATCCTGGAGTCGGCGCGGGGCGCGGCGGCGGTGCAGCTCGCCGTGGGCGCCCCTCCGGATGGGGTGGCGGCGGCGGGACGGATCGGCGCGGGCGATCCATCCGTCGCGACCGCGGCGGGGGGGCGATCGGCGGGCGGCGGGCCCGCGGCGTCCGGCGCATCCGGCGCCAAGGCGGTGGGGGAGCCCGGCGGGAACGCGCCCTCCGCGGGCGACTCGGGGACCGCGGCCACGGCGGAGGAGCTGCGCAGCGCCCAGCAGCGGCTGGCCGCCGCCCGGGAGGAGGCGTTCGATCGGATGTTGGAGGCGAGGCGAGAAGGGGGGTGGGCGCTGCTTCCGGAGGCGCTGGCGCTGGAGGTGGAGCGGGAGCTGGCGAGGCGAGCGCTGCTCCTGCGGGAGCCCGACGGGCGCCTGGGGCTCGACACCGCTGCAGCGATCGGGTGGGTGCAGCGATCTCACGGGCAGACGCCCACGGGAGAGCCGACCCTCGGCGTGATGGAGATCCTGGGGATCGATCCGGCGCCGATGTTCGAGGAGGAAGTGGCTTGCGCCCCGCTCAATCGTCGCTGAGGACCACGCGCGACTCGAGCTCGCCCATGTCCATCTGCTCGACGAGGCTGTCGAGGAGGTTCCGCAGCCGCGCCACGTCGCTGGCGGACATCCCCTGCAGCGCCCTGGCGATGTGCCCGTGATCCTCGATCGGGCTGCGGTGCAGGAGCTTCTTGCCCGCGGGGGTGAGCCGGAGCACCACGGCGCGCCGGTCGTCGGGCCGTCGGCGGCGATCGATGAGCGCCTTCTCCTCGAGGCGCTGGATCACGCCGGTGATCGTGCTGGGGTGGACGAAGAGGCGCTCGGCGAGATCGCCTGCGGAGCAGGACTCGAGCTCGTCGATGATCCGCATGGCCCAAAGCTGCGGTCCGGTGATGCCATACTCCCGGTCCACCGCCTTGGAGAACTCGTGGATCGACTTGTTGATGCGACGGAACGCCTGGATTACCGCGGAGGAGTCATTTATGGGGCCGGTTACCGGGAGCGCCACGGGCTGGGGTAGCGATGGGAGTGACACTGGTATCCTCCTGTCGGTCGATGCCAGTTCATTGTCACTTTCTCGGAGGTGGGAAGCAAGTCCCAGTTCATTTGGAGGGAAAACGGGGTCGGTTGGGAAGGGGAAAGGTGCGAGCGCGGGACCTTCTTCGAGCGATGGAAGGGCTCCGAACCTCTGGTATACAGGCGGGAACGAAGGAGGTGGGTCTTGGTGTCCCAGCCCGAGGTCGAGGTGCGGATCGTGCCGGTGGAGGGGCCGGGTGATCTGGCTGCAGCCTTGGCCATCCGCGAGGTAGTCTTCATCGAGGAGCAGCGGGTCCCGGAGGAGATCGAGCGGGACGACGAGGACCCAACCGCCCACCACGTGCTGGCGATGGTGGGCGGCCACGCCATCGGGACGGGCCGGCTCGTGGAGCTCGAGAACCCCCCATCCGGCGAGGAGGGGAGGTGGGGGCGTATCGGCAGGATGGCGGTGCTGGTCGCCCACCGGCGCGGTCGGATCGGCTCCCGGATCCTGGAGGAGCTCGAGGCGGAGGCGAAGAAGCGGGGGCTCGTGGGGATCGTCCTTCACGCCCAGATCTACGCCCACGGCTTCTACCGGCACATGGGCTACGTGGATCACGGCCCGATCTTCGACGAGGCGGGAATCCCCCACGTCGAGATGCGCAAGCGCCTGGCCTAGGCCCGGGGCCCGGGTGGCGGCGGGGACGCGCTTGCACGAGCGCGGGCGGGTGTGCCCGTGCCGGCCCCCGAACGCCGACGGAGGACCCCGTTGGCCCGGGCTGGCCGATCGGCCCGGTCCCAGGAAGTCTCAGAAGTCGATGCCCGGCGCCACGGGGGGCAGCTCCGCGGGCAGCGTGAGGGCGTCGCCGCCGTGGACCTCGCGGTACGCGAGCAGGTTGGCGATCACCGCCTTCACGTATCCGCGCGTCTCCCGGAAGGGGATCGACTCCACGAACTCGTCCAGCGGCAGATCCTTGCGGGTGGGATCCTCCAGCCAGCGCACCACCGCCGGCGGCCCCGCGTTGTAGGCGGCCGCGGCCAGGGCGTGGTTCCCGCCGAAGCGACGCAGAAGATGGTGCAAATAGTATGTACCCAGGGTGATGTTGTCCCGGGGATCCTCCAGGCGGATGGCGGCGCCCTCGGGCCTTCCGAGGAGGAGGCCGAGCTTCTCGGCGGTGACGCCTCGGAGCTGCATCAACCCCACGGCGGCGGCCGGTGAGCGGACCTTGGGGCGGAAGCCGCTCTCCTGCCGCATGATCGACCAGATGAAGGCGGCGTCGACGCCGTGCTCCTCCGCCGCCGCGGCGACGAGGTCGGCGAAGGCCTGCGGGTACGCGAGCTCGGGGGCGCCCCGCAGGCCACCCAGCCGCAAGGTGCCCAGCCGGTAGGCGCGCGCGGGATCGCCCGACGAGGCCGCGAGCCGGGCGGCCCAGGAGAGGATCGCGCGATCCTTGACGCCGGCGAGGGCGGCGTCCAGCTCGAGGCCCGCCTCGTCGCGAAGCCCGGCGTCGTAGAGGGCCTCCGCCCGGGCGAGGCGGGCGCCGGCGATCCCGGCGAGCTTCGGCCTCGGCGCCGGCCGGGGGGCCGGCAGCGGATCGCCGGGCCGTAGCGGCCGACCGAGGTGCTGCCGCGCCAGGGCGCCATACCAGCCATCGGGCCATCGGGAGGCCACGTCGGCGAGCGCCGCCTCCGCGCCCGGATCGCCCACACGCTGCAGGGCGCGGGCCCGCCAGTACCGGGCCTGGGGCACCAGGGGGCTCTTGGGCTGGCGGACCACGAGCGCGTCGAGTGCGTCTATGCTCTCCGTGAATGCGCCGAGCTTGTACGCGGACCAGCCCACGTACCAGCGGGTCTCGTCGGTGCGGTGCCCGGGGTGGTCGCGGAGGTGGGCGCGGAAGCGCTCCCGCGCCGGGGCGAAGCGGCCGTCGTCGTAAAGAAAGAAGGCGGCGAGGAAGTCGGCGGACGCGGCGCGCAGGCCGTTCGAGCGATCCCGGATGCGGTCGAGGCGGGCGACCGCGAGATCGGTCGCGCCCCGCCGCATGGCCAGCCTGGCGGCGAGCTCGAGGGCGTCGTTGGCGCGGGCGTGGTCGGGGGCGTCTGCCGCCAGCAGCGGGGCGAGGAGCGCCTCGGCCTCGTCCTTTCGATCCTGATCCGAGAGCGCGCGCGCCAGGAGGAAGGTGCGCAGGAAGGGATCGCCGCCGCCGACGATCGCCTCGAGCTCCGCCTCCGCCAGGCGCGCGTCGCCGCGATCGAGCAGGCGCTCGGCCCGCTCCAACCGGTCGGACGGGGAGGGCGCCTCGGCCTTGGGGAGGCCGGCCGTCAGCTCGTCCAGGCGCGTTCGTGCGATCTTTGCCTCGGGCCTGCCCGCCGCCTCGCGCCAGATCGAGGCGAAGAGGGAGGCCGCCCCCTCCCGATCGCCGGCGGCGAGGGTGGCCTCGGCGAGCGCGAGGCGGAGGCGATCGCGATCGTCGCGCTTGCGGGAGGCGAGGCGGGCGAGGCGCAGCTTCGCCTCCGCCGCGCGGCCGGCGCGGAGGAGGGCGAGGGCCTCCGCCGGCTCGGCGCGGTCGCCCAAGGGGCCGCGGGGATCGGCTCTGCGCGCCTCGTCGAGGACCTTCGCCGCCTCGGCCGCCTCGCCCTTCCCGGCGAGGGCCTCGCCGAGGAGGAGCGCGCCCCAGGGCTCCAGGACGCCGAGCCTGCCTCGCACGTGGAGGATCGAGGAGGCGGCGAGGTCGTGGCGGCCGAGGTCCAGCGCGGCCGCCGCGGAGACGAGCCGGCAGGCGATCGAGTCGGGGCTCGGCGCCGAGGCCCCGCCGTCGCCCCGGGCGGCCGCGACCTCGAGGGCGATGATGGTGGCGCAGGCGCCGATGGCGTCCTCGGGCGCGCCGGCCGCCAGCCGATCGGCCGCGAACCGGCGGTCCAGGCCGTGCCCGGCGGGGGGCCGGCGCGGCGGGGCCTCTCCGGCCGCGGGAGGCCGGGCGGTCTCGGCGCCCGGCGGCACCGGCTGATGCGGAGCAGGCGGCCGGCCGGGATGAATCTCGGCCGGCGGGGGGTTCTCCCTCGCCGCCTCCTCCGCCAGGGCCTGGCCCCCGGGAACGAGGGCGAAGGAGGCCGCCAGCAGGGCGGTTCGGAGGGACGGCAGGGACTTCATGGGAATCCTTGGAGCGGCCGCCGGGAAAAGCGGGGCGGCGAGGAGAGTCTAACTACTAACTACGCGGAATCTTTGAAACAAGACCCTCGTCAGCCCCGCCGGCGAGCGTGCCGATCCGCTCCCGCCCGCCGGGAACGAGGCCCGAGTTTGACAGTTCTGGGGTCGTCTCTTAGATTCCCGGCGATTTCGGCCGCCCGGCACGCCTGCAGGTCGGCTCGAACCCTCATCGGGACGCGCGTACCACGGCGCGCATGAAGAGGAGGAAGCCACGTGCGTGACGGCTTCCCTCCGAGTGAGAAACCTTTCATGAGCCATCTCCTCAAGCCGTTTCCCACCGAGCTCGCCGCGCCGATCAACCCGGAGCCCGGTGGAAACCGCACCTCCGGCGTGGAGAGCCATCGGAACCTCTTCTGCGCGCACTACGACGACTGCCTCGACGAGGCGGTGAAGCGCGGCTGGAACAGCTTCACCTGCACGCGCTGCCCGCTCTTCCAGCAGGCCGGCGACTACGACGGGGGCGTCGAGGCCTACGCGACCCAGCGCCGGTTCGCCTGACGGCGGAGGCTCGCTCGAGGGCGCCGCTCCACCTGAAGATTCGATCCGCGCGACGGCGCCGGTTCGCCCGACGGCGTGGAGACGCCCGGCAGCGCGGACGCCTCATCGATCCGCGGGCGCGGCGAAGATCTGCACCACGATCACCCCCGGCGCGGCGCCGTCCCCGTCGACGAGCGCGACGCCGAAGCCTGCCTCCCGCCACGACGCCTGCGTGAGCACCGCGAGGTGCGCCGGGCTCTGGACGAGCGATCGGTGCGCCAGGAGCGCCGTCGGCGCGTGCGCCAGGTTCTCGCCCGCCCGCTCGAAGGCGTAGCCGCCCGCGTCGAGGCGGGCGCGGACGTCGCCGGAGATCGACGAGACGTGGGCGAACCGGCCCGTCGCGCGGAGCTCCTCCGCGTATCGCCGCGCGATCCGGGAGAGGACGGGATCGACGATGAGCGGGGCGAGGCCGCGAGAGGCCCGCAGCCGGTTGGTCTCCGCCGCGAGGAGCCGCTCCTTCTCCGCCACGCCGGCGGGCTCCGGTGGTGGCGGCGCCCGATCCGCGCGGCGGGGGATCGGCGTCTCGACCCAGATCGGGAGCAGCACCGCCACGCTCGGACCCCGCTCGTCCCTCCCCAGGATCTCGATCCACCACCTCCCGGGCTCGTCGAGCCGCGCCGTGCCCCGGAAGGCGGCGCCCGTCGACTCGAGGGGCACGCGGAAGGGGTTCCCCCGGGGAGGGGTGACGGTGAGCTCCGGCGCTTCGAGGCCGCCGACGAGCGCGCCGGCGATCGGGAGCGTCGCGCCCCGCCGCGTCCACGACGGCAGGGGCTCCAGCCGCACGCCGGCGGTGGCGAGGAGGAGCACCATGGTCACGCCGTCCCGCTCGACGACGCCGAGGCCGACGCGGCGGCGGCGATCGGCGGGGAGGTTCGCGACCGCCTCGCGCATCCGCCCGGTGGCGGCGGCGAGGTCCCCCGCCCGCACGACGAAGGGGTGGAAGTCCGCCATCACGGCGCCGGCCCTCGCCTGGGCGACGCGGACCTCCTCCGGCTCCACCGCGACCGCCGCGGCGCCTTCCTCCACCGCGCGCCCCGCGAGGATCCGGGCCACGTCGGCGAGGCCCTCGTCCCACGGCAGCGCGGCCTCGTCCAAGCGGAGGAGGCCCGCGGCCAGCCGGCGATCCGCCTCGTGCGCCGGATGCGCCGGCGCGGCGCCGTAGGCGGCGATCGGATCCGGTCGCGGGAGTGGCGGCGCGGCGAAGGGGGAGGTCGCACATGCGGTGAACGACAGCGCCGCGAGGAGGAGCAGGGCCTCCCGGCGATGCATGCCGCGACGCCCACGGCGATGCGTGAAGGATCCGCGCATGGGCGCCGAGGTTACGGTCCGCCGGAAGGGCCGGTCAACGATTCCACTCCCCGGTCGTGGCGCTTAGGAGCGGACGGTCGGCTGCCTAGGTTTGCCGGGAGGTGTCTCCATGGGTGGAACGGCGCGCCGGCTCCTGCCGGTGATCATCGTGGCGGCGATCGCGGGCTGCCTCTCGGACGAGGCGGGCACGCAGCGCAAGCCGCAGAGCCGGCAGGTCTGCGATCGCGACGGCGTCGCGGCGTGCGAGCGAGGCGGGGTATGCGGGGATCCGGCCCTCGCGTGCAGCGACGGGTGCTGCCTGCCGCGCTGCGCCTCGGACGCGGCGTGTGCGGCCGGGGCGTGCGGCGCGTCGGCGTGCTTCTGCGACGAATCGATCTGCCAGCCGGTGGTCTGCTCGGCGGACGTCGACTGCGAGGACGGGCAGGCCTGCGCCGGCGGCGCGTGCGTGGCGATGCCCCGCAAGGAGCAGGTGGCGTCGTGCCGGGTGGAGCCCAGCCGGTGGGTGACGCGAGAGGGCGTGGCGGCGGTTCCCCTGACCTTGCAGGCCTACGACGCCGTCGGTGCGCCGCTCCCCGGGATCGGCCCGGAGGCGGCGCGGTGGGAGAGCTCGGATCCCGCGCGCGGCGCCTTCGACGCCGGCGGCCGGCTGCGGGGCGGCGCCGAGGAGGGCGCGTACGTGGTCGAGGCGTCGATCGGCGCGGCGACCTGCACCGCGTCCTTCTCGAACTTCGCCGCGCCGCCGGTGGGATCGCTGCGGGTGGTGGCGATCGACGAGCTCTCGGGCACGCCGATCCCCGACGCGCCGGTGCAGGTGGAGGGGCCCGCCCCGGTCACCGCGCGCACGGGCCCGGACGGCGCCGCGATCCTGGATCTCTCGAAGCTCCCGGCGGCGCCACGCACGATCTCCGTTTTCCCGCCCGATCACACGTGGATCACCCTGGTGGCCACCCGGGAGGGCGACGTGCTGGTCCCGATGCGCCGCGGCCTCTCGTCCGATCGCGCCGGCGGGTTCGTGGGATCGTTCGCGGCCGACTCCTTCGATCCCGCGCTGCTCAACGCCGGCCTGGTGGGGATGTCGATCCCGGGAAGCCTCGTGGATCTCTCCTTCACCGTGCTCCTCGGGCCGGTGGCCCGCTACGACGTGGAGCTGGGAGGGCCCAGGAAGGTGAACCTGCCCCAGGGCCTGGTCCTCGGCCTGGGCAACACCTGGTTCAAGCCGGGGTACCAGGCCCTCGGGCTGCCGGGGAGCTGCGCCGACGAGGCCAGGACCCGCGCCGGCGCGTGCGGCACCTGGAGCGCCTGGGGCCTCGCCGGCGGGATGCCGCTGGAGGAGCTCCCCATCGACGAGCTCGCCGAGGGCGGCGACAGCCTCGACGTGGGGAAGATGCTCGCGCACCTTCTTCCCCACGTGCGTCGCTTCCACAGCGCGGTGATCCGGGACGTGGAGTTCGAGAGGGTCCCGGCGAAGGTGGACGACGGCGAGCCGGTGCCCGACGTCTCCCGCTTCGTGAAGCTCGATCTGGCGCCGACCACGCGCATGGGACTCCACGGGACGGTGGCGGTCCCCGACCTTCCTCTGGCGTCGGGCCGCGTGCTGGACGGAGTGGTGGTGCTCGCCGGCTCCCTCGTGCCCGGCAGGGGCCTTGTGCCGCTGGGATTCACCGCAGGTGTGGACGCCGGCATCGCCTCCGGGGGCCCGCCCACCCGCAAGGTGATGGAGCCCTCCGGCGAGGAGGGGAGCCTCTCGCTCCGCCTGGCGCCCGCCCACGGCGGGATCGAGGGGAACCCGTACGTGGTGGTGGCGATGGCGGTGAACTTCACGGGCCTCATGGACGAGGAGAGCGACTGCACCGCCGCGGATCGGGCGGGCTGCGCGTCGCTGGCGGCCCTGGTGGCGCAGCGGGATCGCTTCGAGGCTGGCGTGGAGGTCACCTTCCCGGCGGGGGCGTTCCCCACGCCGGCGGACGGATCGACGTGGGACGGCGCCACCCGGACCTTCCACCTCGACGGCGCGCCCACGGATCTGATGCGCCTGAGCCTGGGCTCGGGCGCGCGGAAGTGGACGCTGTACTTTCAGGAAGGGCCGACCGAGTTCGCGGTGCCTCTCCCGGTCGACGTCCCGGATCGGGCGGCGGGCGCGCGGGCGTCGATCCAGAGCATCCGCACCGACGCGGGCTGGGCGGAGGTGCAGGGGTTCGGCCCCAAGGGCCTCGCCCACCTCGCCAGGTGGACGACGGCGTTCTCCACCGCCGACCTGCCGGAGTAGGGTTCCCGACGGTCGCGGTCCACTCCAGATGGACAAGGGCGCGTCATCGGGTAGAAGCGGGGTTCACGCCTCTCGTCGAAAGGTCGATCCATGACCCGCTCCTCGCTCGTCCTCGACGCCAACGACGCCCTCGCCGCGCGGATCGGCGCGCACGGCCTCTCGGCCTCCGACCTGGACGCCCTGTCGCCCGCCGCGGCCCGGGCGTGGGAGGCCCTGTCGGCGCGCTGGGGCCGGGGCGAGCTCGGCTTCTGGAAGCTGCCCTCGGACGAGGCGATTCAGGCGCCGGCGATCGCGGTGGGTGAGGAGCTCGCCGAGCGGTTCGAGAACGTGGTGGTCCTGGGGATCGGCGGCTCGTCCCTCGGCGCGAAGTCGGCGGTCGCGGCGCTCGGGGGCCCCTTCCGCGATCTCCTCCCTCGGGAGCGTCGGCAGGGGGCGCGGGTCTTCTTTCCCGACAACTCCGATCCCGACACCTTCGCCTCGCTCCTGGACTGCATCGACCTCGGCTCCACCTGCTTCCTGGCGATCACCAAGTCGGGCGGCACGGCGGAGACGCTCTCCCAGCTCATGATCGTGCGGGAGCGCCTCGGCGAGTCGCGCCTCGCGCAGCAGCTCGTCGCGATCACCGATCCGGAGACCGGGGCGCTGCGCCAGCTCGCCCGCGAGCAGGGATGGCGCACGCTGCCGGTGCCGCCGGACGTCGGGGGGCGGTACTCGGTGCTCTCCGCGGTGGGGCTCACCCCCATCGCGGCGGCGGGCTTCGACGCCGCGGCCCTGTGCAGGGGGGCGGCGGCGATGCGCAGGCGGTGCGAGTCGCCCACGCTGCGGGAGAACCCGGCGCTGCTCCTCGCCGCGATCCACCACGCCTTCGATCGGCGCGGCCGCCGGGTGCACGTGCTCTTCCCCTACTCGGACGCGCTGCGGGAGTTCGGCGACTGGTTCGTGCAGCTCTGGGCCGAGTCGCTCGGCAAGAGCGAGGAGGCGGGGCCGACGCCGCTTCGGGCGGTTGGTGCCACCGATCAGCACTCCTTGTTGCAGCTTCTCATGGAGGGGCCCCAGGACAAGCTCGTCACCTTCCTCGCCGTGGAGGAGCCGGTGGCGGACGTGGCGATCCCGCCGGTGTGGAGCGATCGTCCCGCCTTCGAGCTGCTGGCGGGGCGGAGCCTCGGCGGCCTCCTCGACGCCGAGCGCCGGGGCACCACCGCGGCCCTGGCGCAGGCGGGGAGGCCGTCGCTCACCCTGCGGCTGCCGCGGGTGGACGCACAGGCGCTGGGGGAGCTCTACTTCCTGTGGGAGGCGGCGACCGCGTTCGCCGGCACCCTATACGGCGTGGATCCCTTCGACCAGCCCGGCGTGGAGGCGTCGAAGCGGCTCACCAAGGCGCTGATGGCGGGCGAGCCGATGCCGGGGGCGCTGCCGCCGGAGGATCCGGCGTTCGTTCTCCGCTGAGAGGAAGCCTCAGCGGAACACGGAGCGGCGCTGCCCGAGGCGGGCGTCGAGGAGGTGCTGCACCGTGCCGCGCACCTCCTCCGCCAGCCGCATCACCAGCGGCTCGTCCTGGGCGGCCTGCCTGCCGTAGGCGCGGAAGTCGAAGGGCTCGCCGACGTCGATGTGCCAGCGGGCGGGGAGCGGCAGCAGGCCGGCGAGGCCGAGCCAGGGGAAGGTCGGCGTGATCGGCAGGAAGGGGAAGCCGAACGGCCTCACGCTCACCTTGCCGAGCAGCGGGTAGATCTCCTCCGATCCCACGATCGCCACCGGGACCACGAGCGCCTCCATCCGCAGCGCGAGTCGGAGGAAGCCGCCCCTGCCGAAGCGCTGCAGGTGGTAGCGCTCCCGGTAGGGCTTGCCGAAGCCGGTGGCGCCCTCCGGGAAGACCGCCACCGCACCGCCCCGGCCCAGGATCCGCTCGGCGTTCTCGGGGCAGGCCCGCACCGCGCCGAGGCGGTTCACCAGGAGGCCCATGGTGGGGAAGTGGAAGATCGAGTCCTCGACCAGCGGCCGGACCTCGAGCCCTGCGCGCCGGGCGGCGAGGGAGAGGATCAGGGAGTCCCAGGGGAGGGCGCCGGCGCGGTTCGCCACCAGGACGAGGGGGACGTCGCGGGGCAGATCCTCGAAGCCGCGGGCCACCACCCGGAACCAGCGCTCGTAGATCCACTCGAGCAGCGGGCGGACCTGCTCCTCGAAGCCTGGGGCGCGGCCGAACTCGTCGACGGCCACCGCGGTGGGCGAGCCGGGGAGCCGGAGCATGCCGGCCACCGCGGTGGCGGCCGCCTCCAGCGCGTCGAGGGCTGTGGGATGGGTGCGGGTGGGGCGCTCGTGAGCGGGGGCCGGGGGGATCGTTTCCACCGCCACCACCGCCCGCCGCCGCGGCTCGGCGCCGGCGTCCTTCGGGAGGAGCTCGGCCGGGTGGATCGACGTGGGCGGCGCCGCGGGCTCGGGGGGAGGCGCCGGCCTCTCGGCAGCGGTCTCCCGCGGGGCTGGCTTTCGCCGGGGCGATCGCTTCTTCGCCGGCGCCGCTTCCGGCGGTCTCGCCGCCGCGGCCCTCGGCGCAGCACGCTCCGCCTCGGCGGCCGCGCGCCTCGCGGCCGGCCTGCGCGCCGGCGGCTTCCCTGCCTTCGGCGCCGCTGCCTTCGGCGCCACGGCCTTCGGCGCCGCTGCCTTCGCCCCGGGGGAGGTCGTCCTGGCCGCGGGCTTCCTCGCCCCCGGCCTCCGCCCGTCCGGCGTCGCCGCTGCCTTCGCGGTCATCGGTGCGCCGGCCTTCGGAGCTCCGGCCTTTGGCGCGGCGGCTCCCCTCGCGTCGCCCCGCGTGGTCGGGCGCCGCGCAGCGGTGCTCTTCGGGGCGGCCGGCCGTTCGGAGGTCCTCGCCGCATCCCTCCGCTTCGCGTCGGCCTTCGGCCTGGCGCTTCGCCCGGAGGCTCGCGTCGCCTCCGCGGGGGAGGTCCCGCGCGCCTCCTGGGCCCCCGGCCGCACGGCGGCGCCGCGCTGGAAGGGATCGTTCCCGAGGACCGGCCGCTTCCTGGCCATCGCTTGGCTTCCCTTCATCGCGCCTCGGCCTCCGCCCCGGCGCGATCGATCGCCTGCACCGCCTCGAGGGTGGAGTGTCTGGGCTTGAAACCCAGCGTTTCACGGGCGAGGGCGATGTCGGCCACCACCGGGTACCGGAGGTAGTCGAGCATCGACGCCGGGAGGGCGTAGCCCAGGCCCACGCCCCGCATCGCGCGGAGGGCCGCCTCCGCGAGGCGGTGGGGGAGGGGAACCGCCTTCGTCCCGCACAGCCGGAGGGCCGCCGAGATCGGCAGCACCCCCGCGCCCGCGACGTTGAACACGCCCGGGACCCCGAGCCGGAGGGCGGCGAGGAGCGCCTCCACCGCGTCGTCGGGGTGCACCGCCTGCATGAGGGGATCGAAGCCGGCCAGGGTGGGCGCCACGCCCTGCGTCAGATAGCGGCTCACCAGGTTGCGGGCGCCGGGGCCGACGAGCGGCGCGAAGCGGAGGATCGTCACCGCCACCTCGGGGTGCTCCTCCGCGAAGCGGCGCACCTCCCGCTCCGCCTCGAGCTTGTCGCCGACGAAGCGCGACGAGGGCGCGCCCCGGGTGCGCTGATCCTCGCGGATGAGGCTGGGGTTCTTGGGATGCGGCCCGTAGACCGCCGTGGTGGAGCGCATCACCAGCCGCTCCACCTTCGCGGCGGTGGCGGCGGTGAGCACGTGGAGTGTCCCGATCACCTCCAGCTCGTGGGCGTAGGAGGCGTTGGGGATCGGCTCGCCGAAGAACGCGAGGTGGGCGAGGGCGGAGCACCGCTCCACCAGCAGGATGTCGGCGATCTCCTGATCGGCGGAGGGGCGGGTGAGATCGATCCGGTGGAAGACGACCTTGGGGAGCGGCTCCTCGGGGGGGCGCAGATCGATGGTGACGATGCGCTCGACGGCCGGATCCGAGGAGAGCCGCTCGGCGAGCCTCCTGCCGAGGAGGCCGTGGGATCCCACGATCGCGATCGACCGCGGCATCCCCCGTCCATCGCCCCCGCCGGGGCCGGCGCCCATCCTCGTGGCCATCGTCGCGTTGTAGGAGGCGGCGCGGGGAGAATCAAGGAGGGAGGAGCGAGCGGCGCAAACCGGGGGCAGATTCGTGTACCTTTCGCGGCGTGACCACCATCCGACAGCTCACCTCCGACGTCGTCAACAAGATCGCCGCGGGCGAGGTGGTGGAGCGCCCGTCCTCGGTGGTGAAGGAGCTGGTGGAGAACGCCCTGGACGCGGGCGCCACCCGGGTGGACGTGGAGCTCGCCGCCGGCGGCCGGGATCGCATCCTGGTGGCCGACGACGGCAAGGGGATGGGCCGCGAGGACGCGCTCCTCTGCATCGAGCGCCACGCCACCTCGAAGCTGGCCGACGCCGACGGGCTCTACCACATCGCGAGCTACGGCTTTCGCGGGGAGGCGATCCCGGCGATCGCGTCGGTGTCGCGGATGACCCTCACCACCCGGGAGCCCGACGCGCTGGAGGGGACGCGGATCGTCGTGGACGGCGGCCGGGTGCTCTCGGTGGAGTCGTGCGGCGCGCCCCGGGGCACGACCGTGGAGATCCGCGACCTCTTCCACGCCACCCCGGCACGCCGCAAGTTCCTCAAGCGCGCCGAGACCGAGGCGGGCCACGCCGGCGAGACCCTGGTGCGCCTGGCGCTGGCCCGGCCGGACGTGTCGTTCTCCCTGCGATCCGGCGATCGCACCTCGTTCCGATCGGCGGCGGCGCCCGATCCCCGCGAGCGGATCGCGGCGGCGATCGGCAAGGAGATCTTCGAGCACCTGCTCCCGGTGGAGCACGCGCGGGGTTCGGTGCGGGTGCACGGCTTCGCGGCGTCGCCGGCGTTCTCCCTGCCCACGCCTCGGGGGATCTACCTCTTCGTCAACGGCCGCTTCGTCCGCGACCGCCCCATCCAGCACGCCATGCAGCGGGCCTACGACGGGCTGCTGCCGTCCGGGCGATCGCCGGCGATGGTGCTCTTCGTGGAGGTGCCGCCCCATGAGGTGGACGTGAACGTCCACCCCCAGAAGCTGGAGGTGCGCTTCGCCGACCCCCGCGGGGTCTACGACGCCGTCTCCCGCGGGCTGGGCGACGCCCTGGGGAAGGGAGACTGGCTGAAGGCGGCGGTGGCGCGTCCCGACGCCCCGTCCCGCGGCTACTCGGTGGCGCCGTCGTCGCAGCCGCCGTTCGATTGGCGCAGCCGCGAGGGCGCCCGCGCCGCGTCCGAGGCGCTGTGGCCCCGGGAGGGCGATCGGGAGGCGGCGGGCGGCGCCGATCCGAACGCCTCCGAGCGGCCGTGGCCCCCGCGCGCGGGCGCGCCCGAGGGCGAGAGCGCCGATCCGGCGGCGGCCGCCGACGCGCCGGGGGCGTCGACCGACGGCTTGCGGCTGGTGGGGGTCCTCGCCTCGTCCTTCCTGATCTGCGAGAGCGCCGACGGAGGCGTGGCGATCCTCGACCCCGCCGTGCTCCGCGAGGGGATCGCGCGGGCGCGCCTGCGTGCCTTCGCCGAGGAGGGGCGGAAGGGGCAGCCCTTCCTCTTCCCGGTGATGGTCGATCCGGGGATGCCGGAGGCGCGGCTCCTCCTCGAGCGGATCGACGAGGTGCGGAGCCTCGGGTTCGACGTCGAGCCCTTCGGCGGGACCACCTTCGCCCTGCAGTCCGTGCCGCCGCCGCTGGTGGGCGCGGCCTACGATCGGCTGCTCGCCGCGGTGGTGAAGGGGCTGGAGCGCGGGGCCGAGGAGGCGCTCGCCCGGATGGCGGCGATCGCCGCGGAGGTGCCGGGGCCCGCCCTCCTGCCCGAGGAGGCCGCCAGGCTCCTCGAGGCGTGGCGGGAGCTCGACGGCGGGCCGCTCCCGGTGGTGGTCGAGCTCGAGGCCGACGAGCTGCGCCGCCGCGCCGCGCGGAGCTGAACGCCGGCGCGGGCCCGGATCAGCCGACGCCGAGGCCGGGGCCGGGCGCGCCGGAGATCGCCTCCGCCACGCCGGGCCGTCGCAGGAGGCGGCTCGCCCACACGAAGAAGGCGAGCTGCGCGAGGGCGGCGACCGCCGTGAGGATCACCACCGCCACCTGCCCGGCGGTGAGGGTGACGGCCATGGCCCGCGCCATGCCGCCCTGGGCGGCCACCGCCGCGAGGAGGATCCGCTGGCCCCCCAGGAGGCCGAGCTGCACCCAGGTCTGCACCACGAGGGAGAGGACCGCGTACGCCTGGGAGAGGGTGAGCCCCGCGCGCAGGGTGCGCAGGGCGCTCGGGCGCCGCAGCCGGGCCGAGAGCGATCCGACCAGCAGCACGGCGGACGCCACGAGGTTCGCGGCGGCCAGGGCCGTCACCGCGGGCCGGCGCTCCTGCATCACCTCCCGGTAGACCTCGGGGACCTGGTCGATCGCCGCCTGGATCTGCTCCCATGCGGCCTCCTCGCCCGGCGGCGCCGCGGGCAGGGTGGGGACCGGCATCTCCGGGATCGGCTCCCGCCAGGACATCAGCCCCGACGCCCCGAAGGCGACGCCCATCACGCCCAGGAAGCCGCAGATCATCAGCATCAGCGGGAGGCGGCGCAGGGGATCGCGGGGCTTTTCGGTCATCGGCGGCTCCATGGACGATCGGGCCGGCGCCGGGTGGCGCTCCGGGCTCCTTCGCTCGCGCGGCGAGCGGGGAGGGCGCGGGGCCCGCGCCCGGGGCGGCGGCTTCGCGGCACGCTTCTTCCCGACCCTCCATACCCGATCGCGGGGATTCGAGATGGAGAAACCCGCGACGGGGCCGCGAACATGCCGCTGCCGCCGCCGGCCTGGCGACCGAGGGCTCCGTCCTTGACCGCGCCACACGCACGGTGCACCCTCCGTCCTCCGATGGCATCCGAACCCAAGAACGACGGCGCCAGGGCGCCTCAAGCGGACGAGCGGGTCCCCGTCTCCTACGCGGAGAAGGCGATGAGCTCGCTGCTCCGCCTCCACGACGAGCTGGTGGAGGAGAAGGAGCGGCGGATCGATCTCTACCGCCGGCTCATGGACCGCGAGCAGCAGCTCGCCGAGGTCCGGGCCTACGTGCAGCTCCTCGAGGCCGAGCTCTCTCGGATCGGAGCGGGACCCAACTTCACGCTCTCCGCCGCGCCGCACGCGGTGCAGGCGCTCCCCACCGCGCTACAGGCGGCCCAGGCGCCGTCGAGCGCCGCCCCGCTCGACGGGCCGCCGGCAGAGGCCGCCCCGGCCGGCGCCGAGGAGGCGGTGGAGCCGGCGGACGCCTCGACCCTGGCCGGCCCGGCGCCGATCGTGGCCTGGGTCCCCGCCAACTCTGGCAAGGGTGGTCGGCGTTGATCCTTCGCTCCGGGCGACCGGACGCGGGAGCGCGATCGCTTCGGTTCGCGCGTCGCGCCGCCTGCTGTTGCCTCGCGCTGGCGACGCTGGCCCAGGCGAGGCCCGCGCAGGCCCGGGCGATCGAGAGGGAGGGGATCGTCGCGATCCTCCCCGCCGCGAGGTTCGGCGCGAGGCCGGCGGGCCTGGACAACCGCGGCTTCGCGCCTGCGCTCACCGTCAGCTTCGGGCTGCGCCCGACCGCCGCGACCGAGCTGGCGATCGAGGTCGGCGGCACGGTCTTCGGAGCCGGCAGGGGGGCCGATCGCCTCGACGTGATCGGGGTGCCGCTGCTGGTGCGGGGGAGCTACACCCCGACGCCGGCGCGGGAGCTGCGCCCGATCCTCCACGCGGGCGTTGGCAAACAGCTGCTGCTCGTCGAGGCGCCCGGTGGAGAGTACCAGGAGCATACACCCACCGTGGCGATGGCCGCCGCCGGCCTGCAGGCCGATCTGACGGAGGCGATGGGCCTCCAGGCGGACGTGGGCTACCTCTTCGCGAGGGCGAAGGCGCCGGGCATGGGAGAGATCGACGGCGGCGGCGTGTTCGTGCGGGCGGGGTTGTTCTTCCGATGGGAGCCGGTCAGGCGCCTGGGGCGATAGACGATCGAGCGCGCGACAGGTCCGCGCGGCGGTAGGAGCGAGTGATGGAGAAGGAGCTGGCGGAGATCCGCAAGGAGGTCATCGAGGCGCGCAACCTCGTGATCAAGAACGACAACCTCCTCAAGAACCTGGTCGCCGACATCAAGGCCTTCGGCAAGAAGCAGGAGAGCTTCGAGCGCAAGCAGAGGATCTCCGCCGGCGCGGCGTACCTGGCGTTCACGGTGCTCGCCGCGGGCGGGGCGGTGCTCGCCTCCAAGGGATACGTGGCGACCGCGCAGGCGGAGGCGGCGGCGCTCTCCGTGAAGGCGGCGGAGGCGACGGAGTCGGCGAGGCAGGCCCGCGAGGATCTCAACGCCGCCCGCGAGGCGTCGAAGCAGGCCCTCGCGGCGTACCAGAAGCTCGACGCGGGCACGCCGGAGGAGCGCGAGGCCGCGGTGGCCGCGCTCCTGGCGGTGGACCGGACCAAGATCTCCCGGTTGGAGGCGCGGGCCCTGGACGATCGGGGCCGCGCCGTGATCCAGCAGCTCGCCAACGAGCGGCTCGAGGCGGGGCGGAACGCCTACCGCCGCTCCGACTGGAAGACCGCGGCGGCGGAGCTCGAGAAGGCGCTCACCATCTGGCCCGAGCACCCCGCCGCCGACGAGAACTCGTTCTACCTGGGCTCCGCGTCCCTCGAGTTGAAGCGCTACCAGGCGGCGGCGGAGAACCTGAGCCGGTTCCTGTCGCGCTACACCGGCCGGACGAACAAGGACTACGCGCACGTGCTGCTCGCCAGGGCCCAGGAGGCGCTCGGCGACAAGGAGAAGGCGCAGGCCACCCTGCGGGACGGCATCGCCACCTATCCGGCGAGCCAGTTCGTCCCCCACATGCGTCGGCACCTCTCCAACCTCCGCAAGGAGGCCGCCGCCCGCCCGTGAGCGGTTGGCGGGCGCTCGCCGACGCCGTCCCGCGCCCGGCGGGGCCTCGCCGCAATTGACGGCGGCGGCTCGACGGGCCTATAGCCAGCGCGCAGATGCCCGCTCCCACCCGCGATCCGCGCGGCCGCCTCTTCCGCCGCATCTTCCTCGGGCTCCACGTCTCGGTGGCGGCCGTCTTCGGCCTGTCGCTGACCTGGGGTGTGTGGCAGGGGCTCGTGCGCATCCGCCCGCTCAAGGCGCAGCCGAAGCTCGAGGTCTCCGCGTGTGCGGACGAGCTCTCCGGCCTTCGCCAGGAGCTGGTCGCGCGCCTCGCCCGATTCCCCGCCGCCGAGTCCGCCGCGCAGGAGGGGCGCCGATACGAGGAGTGGGCGGTGGAGTTCCGGCACCGGGTGGCCTCCGCCCGGCAGCGGTGCTCGCCTCCCCAGGGCGCGACCCGGGAGCAGGCGCGGGCGACGAACGACGCCTTCG
>DATMSB010000104.1:0-38128 GCA_035565615.1 Vulgatibacter sp.
TGCTGCCCCTTCACCTGGATGGTCTTGTTGTACTTGTCCATGAGGAAGCGCAGCGAGTCGCGCTCCTGCCCCTGGAGCACCCGCGCCACCTCCGGATGGCAGTTGATGGCGATGGTGGGCTCCCGGAAGGCCGACGCCTCCCGGTGGATCTCCCGGAAGATCTCGTGGGCCACGGTGATGCGGCTCTTCACGGCGCCCCGCCCCTCGCAGTAGGGGCAGGGCTCGTAGAGCATGCGGCCGATCGACTCGCGCACGCGCTTGCGCGTCATCTCCACCAGGCCGAGCTCGGAGATCTTGAGGACGTTGGTCTTGGCCTTGTCGCGGCCCAGCGCCTCCTGCAAGGCCTTGAAGACCTTGTCCCGGTTGGACGCCTTGTCCATGTCGATGAAGTCGATGATGATGATGCCGCCGATGTTGCGCAGGCGGAGCTGGTAGACGATCTCCTTGGCCGCCTCGATGTTGATCTTGGTGATCGTCTCCTCGAGGGACTGCTTGCCCACGTAGCGGCCGGAGTTGACGTCGATCGCCGTGAGGGCCTCGGCCTGATCGATGATCAGGTACCCGCCGCTCTTCAGCCACACCTTCCGCTGCTGCGCCCGCAGCAGCTCGTGCTCGATGCCGTAGGCGTCGAAGATCGGCTCGGGGTCGGTGTAGTGCTCCACGTGGGAGGCGAGGGCGGGATCCGTCGCCTGCACGAAGCGCATGATCCGCTCGTACTGGGCGTGATCGTCGATCACCAGCTTCTCCACGTCGGCGGAGAAGAGGTCGCGGGTGGCGCGCAGCACGATGTCGAGGTCGGGGTGGAGCAGCGCGGGCGCGCCCTGCTTGTCCTTCTTGCGGCCGATCTCGGACCAGATGTGGATGAGGAAGCGCGCGTCGGCCCGCAGCTTCTCGGCGGGGACGCCCTCGGCGACCGTGCGGACGATGAAGCCGGTGCCGGGCGGCCGCAGGGAGTCGACGATCTCCCGCAGGCGCCGGCGCTCCTTCTCGTTGTCGATCCGCCGCGAGATCCCCACGTGGTCGACGGTGGGCATGAACACCAGGTGCCGGCCGGGGATCGAGATGTGAGAGGTGATGCGGGCGCCCTTGGTGCCGATGGGATCCTTCGCCACCTGGACGATCACCTCCTGGCCCTCCTTGAGGAGGTCCTGGATGTTCACGTCCTTGAGCGCCTTCCGCTCCTTGTGGTCCCGGTGCTCGCGCTGCCGGGGCGCGGGCTTCGACTCGGCGGCCTTCGCCGGACGGACCTCGTCGGCGGGGGCCTCCTCCGGCGCGACCGTCTCGTCCTCGTCGTCGTCCTCCCGGGCGAGCATGGCGGCGGCGTACTCGTCCGGCACGCCCTCGCTCTCCGGGTGCTCGCCCTCGGTGAGCTCGAACTGCCGCTCCGAGAAGTCGGGGTCGTAGTAGACGTCCGTGACGTAGAGGAAGGCGGCCTTGTCCAGGCCGATGTCCACGAAGGCGGCCTGCATGCCGGGGAGCACCCGGACCACGCGGCCCTTGTAGATGTTGCCGACGATGCCCTTCTCGGCGTTGCGCTCGAGGTAGAACTCGGAGATCTGACCGTTTTCGATGAGCGCGACGCGCGACTCGGAGCCCGAGGCGTTGATCACCAGGGAAGAAGACATGGAAAGCCCCGCGCGCCCCGCTCGAAGGCGGTAGAGCGCGCCAGGGGCGCCGGCGAAGGCTCCACGGAAGGCCCATCTCTCCTCCCGCCGCTGTGGCGGGGGAGGCGTTCTCCCGAGGGTGGGGCGCGGCTTGGCCCTCGGAGTTCGCCGGTCGGCGGCCTCTCCACGCGGGAGGCGACCACCACCTCGGGTGCGACCGGCGCAGGCATTCCGTTCGACCTCCGGCAGCGCCCGGAGGTGGATGCGGCCGCGAGGGGCCGCGAAAACTTTCGGCGGCGGACGCCCCGTCCGTCGCCTGGAAACCCTTTCGATCCGCTCGGCTGGCCCGAATGAAGGCCCCACGGCCGGGCGGAGGACTGCTAACCCCGCGAACGCCCAGTCATTCCTGCGTCCGGGCGTACTCGGGTTCGAATCTGCCCCAAGACCGGGAGCCGGGCAACCAAAACTTCGGTGGAGGGGGAGGCCCGGCGCCTCGAGGCGTCCTTCCTGCCTTCGAGGAAGGACGCGACCGGAGTGGCCCGTGGGCGCCCGGCGCCGGGCGCCGCGCAGGGGCGCAGGGGCGCAGGGCGCCCGCCGCGGGCCGGGGGCGCCACCCGCTGGCCGGGGTTCGCTCAGTTCAGCCAGGTGCGGCCGAAGGCGGAGGGCCGGGACACGGGCCGCCGGTCGTCGAAGCCGTCGTGCACCTCGTGCCAGTGGGAGACCGCCTTCTCGCCGAACTTCCAGCAGAGGAGCACCCGCCTCCCCCCATGCTTGGAGGGGAAATCGACCAGGCCGTCGCCCCGCTTCACGTGGAGGCCAAACGCCCCCAGGGTGTCGAGCTCGGCGCGGATCTTCTCCAGCTCGAGGTCCCGGGCGCGGCGCAGCGCTCGGTGGTCCTCGGGGAGGTCCTCGGGGATCGGCGTGAAGGGCGGGGAGAAGTCGTTGCGCTCGACAAGGAGCCTCCCCAGCCGGCCCACTTCGCGGGCGCGGGCGCGGATCTCCTCGAAGGTCCGCTGCAGGTAGGGGACCATGCGGTCCGCTTCGTCGATCGAAAAGTAGCGCATGACGCCTCCCTCGATAACGCAGGCCTCGCCGCGGTCAAGCACCCGCCGGTTGACAGGGGCGGCGCGCCTCCCCCAAAGTCGGCGCCCTAGACGATCGGCCGCCAGGCCGCCCGCCCTGGAGTCTTCAGATGCGCAAGATCCTCGAACGGTTCCTCCTCGCGTCCCTGGTGGCCGCCGCCGTGTGGGCCTGTGGCGGCGATTCCTCGTCCGGCGGCAGCGGCGGCGCGAGCGGCACCGGTGGCAGCGGGGGCGCCGCCCCCCTCGGCTCCTGTGAGAACCCCATCGACTTTCAGGCCATCGAGGTCTGGGACACCGAGCTCAACGAGTACGTCGACGGGAACCTGGACGAGGGGGAGGCGCAGGCCATCCTCTCGGGCACCTGCGGCGGGAACAAGGGCAAGGAGCTCGTCTACAAGTGGACCGCGCCGTCCGACGGGGTGATGAACTTCTTCGGCCTCGCCGCGGGCGCCGACATCGTGGTGTACGCCAGCAAGGTCTGCGGCTCGCCGGACGACGAGCTCGCCTGCGTCGCCAGGCCCGGGAACGACTCGGGCGACGCGCTCGGCCTCATCCGGGAGGGGGAGTCGATCTACATCGTCGCCGACTCCCGGCAGGGCACGGGATCCGAGTTCCGGATCAAGCTCAATTTCTCCCCTGTCCTCGACGAGAACGAACCGTGCCGGACCGATGGCCTCACCGGCATCTGCAAGCTCGGCTTGGTTTGTAACAGCGTCTCCGGCTTCTGCGGAAAGAATACCGCGCCTAGGTTCACGTCGCCGGCGCCGAGCGTGATCCGCACGCCAACCGACGCGGTGGTGATCGATTTTGCCGGGGAGGATGATGAGGGGAACGCCCAATTCGTCGCATTGCAGTTCTTTGGGGAAGACGGCGAAGTCCTGCCTGTCGACGACGCTGGCGGAACCGTCATGGTGGTCCCGGTGCCCGACATCTGGGAGAAGCGGAGCTTCTCCTCGTCCCTCGAATCGGGCATCGACTTCTTCAAGGCGATTCCTGCGACCAAGGTTCAAATGGCCTTGATCGATTACGACCCTGTCTACGAAGAGCCATTGGAGCAGAGCGAGATCGTCGAGGTCGACGTTCAAAGACAGTGATCTATTTCCCCGGGGGGGCACTAGAGTTTGATGGAAGACGGATCCTACTTGCGGTTTATTGAGGAGCAAAACAGCCAGGGAAGGCTCTCTGGAAAAGGTCGGTGGACACGCAACTTCATGGATCTGTTGGAAACTTATGTCGGAATTTCGTAAAAGCTAGTGGCCCCTCCGATCCGGAATTGTCTTGTATTGCTCATTGAGAAGCCGTGTCGGTCGAATCAGGTTGGTCTCTTCGTCTAGCCATTCGTAGTCTTGCTGGTTGCACCCAAACAGTGGAGGCCACAATGCAGAAGAAGCTTGGCTTGATGAGGTTCGAGGTTGCCGTCTCCTTCCTCGCAATGACACTTCTCGTACCCGAATTTGGTCGTGCGGCTGATGGTCCACCACCCCCGTCTGCGACACTCGTTCGATCTTGGGCGGTAGCTCAGGGAAATGGTAACGAATACTTGGTCGTGTGGACTAGGGAAGCGGAGCAGGGCGATGCCGACATCGTAGGCGTGCGTTTTGCCGATGGAAAGCAGATTGATCCCGCACCAGTCGTTCTGGTTTCGGGCGAAGGTAACCAGTACAATCCGACAGTCGGGTATGGCTGGTTGGAGGATGGCTTTTACGTCTATCGTCTCGTGTGGGAAGACGATTCAACCGGATTTCGCCGAGTCGCGCAAAAAACGATTTCGTCGACACCGGGCGGTCAGATGGTGTTTGGCCCAGACGAGATGCTCGAGATTCAGATCCCTGATGTCGACCTTGAAGAATTCCACCCGGACATCGATTGCACTGCTTACGTCTGCTTGGTTTCGACAATCGTTCGCAAGCAGTGGGACGGTTCCGATTTCCTCGTAATGCGACAGGCCGAGCCCTTTCTTGGTGGTTCGATTCCATTCCTTGCCACGTTTAGGGAGTACAGCCGTCGATATTTGTATGAGGGGCCAAAGGTGGCTATCGCCAATGACGGCGCGGCGCTTGTAACCTATCATGCGAGTTGGCACCCGCGGTTTGGTGTGGAGAACCGGATTCAGCGGTTCGATATTCGGGCGAATCGCTTTGATTTTCCGGATGTCTACGATTGGACGTCGTGGAAACGCGACAAGCATTCCTACGGAATTGCAAGACGGTCACCTGAAAGGGTTGAAGTCGTCTATGAGACAAGCGAACCCAAGCTCTGGCGGAAGGGAAACCCGCCCAGTGGCTTCACCGCCTTGGCGCAATTTGATTCCTCTGGCGTGATGCTCGGCGCTGACGGCCTCTCGCCTCAAAACTCAGGCGAAGTAGAGATGCGCCCCGCCATTTCCAGGAAGACTAGGCTCCTAGAGCAACACGGGAGTCCGATCTACCACTGGTCTGAATGGAAGTCCGGCCTACATTCCCGCCCAACCTACATGACGAAAAATTTCGAGACCTCCAGCCATAGTATTTTTCATCAGCCGGCGAGCGCTGGGAGTGGGGCCGTGCTCGTGTGGGGCTTGGCTCAATGGCCGCCAGGAACGGACGGGGTCGAGGTCCGCGTGAATTGGCAAGGGTCTAGTAGTATTTTCTCTTTCTGAGGGTGTCGATGGTCGCCAGCCGGGTAGCCGCAGGTCCGCATGTCACCTTGATGATCATGTTTGCGATGTCGGCATGTTCCGACTCCACTTCGGTCATTCTCGTCCCGGAAACGGGCAAACAATTGGCCGCTGGGATCTGCGGCGATCCCGTCGAGCCCGATGGGCTCGCCGGCGAGGGGGTGCGCTACGCCGGGAGCGTCGACAACCGCGCAGCCGTGCTCGAAGGGAGCTGCGGCGGCGAAGGGCTGGAGGTGGTCCACCGCTTCGTCGCGCCGTCGCGCGGGACGATCCAGGTGGGGCTGGAGGCGGAGCGGGGCTTCGTCGTCCACGCGATGCGCGCCTGCGCCGAGTCGGCGGAGGAGGTCTTCTGCGCAGGACCCGAGGACGGGATGCGATCCGTCTCCGTCGAGGAGGGCGAGGTCCTCTTCGTGGTGGTGGACGCGCCGCTCCTCGTGGCGGAGCCGACCTATCATCTGGACGTGACCTTCGTCCCCACGCTGGTCGAGGGCGAGGCCTGCGATCTCGAAGGAGAGAAGGGCCGGTGCGACGCCGGCCTGTTCTGTGAGTGGGAGGCGCTGACCTGCGCCCCGAATCACCCGCCCACGCTCTCCGAGGTGGACGCCGTCCTCCGCTACGGCGGCGGCGGCGACGCGAGGGTTCGCGTAGAGGGCGCGGACCCCGACGGCAACCTCGCCGGCCTGGCGCTGCGCTTCCTGGACGAGGAGGGGGAGCGGGTGCAGGTGAACGGCCTCGGCGAGCTGTACACGCCGTTCGACGACAGCGCCCGGCAGGCGGTGGAGTTCTCCTGGACCCGCGTCCTCAACGGGTTGGCGTCCCGGTATCCCGACGCCGTGGCGGTCGAGGTGGAGCTGGTGGACGGCTCGGGGGCCCGCAGCAACACCGAGGTCCTCGCGTTCGCGGCCCCGGCCACGGCGGCGCGGGGAGAAGGCTGCGATCCCGACGGCTGGGAGGTGATCTGCGGCGAGGAGGACCTCTGCCAGCGGTGGCGGGGGGAGGCGCCGTTTTGCGAGGCCCAGGAGCCCCCCGTCCTCACCTCGGCGAAGGCGTGGCGGACGGAGGGCGGCGCCCTCGTGATGGTGGTCGACGGCTCGGATCCCAACGGCGACGTCAACGGCTGGTTCGGCAGCCTGCTCACCGAGTCGGGGCAGGCGGTAACGGCGTTCCCGCGGCGGATGAGGGAGGGCGTCACCGGCTTCGATCGCTTCTTCGGAGGGGAGTCGGAGATCCACGGGGTCTCCACCTGGAAGGGGATCCTCGGCTGGTTCGACGACGTGGTGAAGGTGCGGGTCTCCCTCTCGGACTCGGGCGGGAACCGCAGCGAGGCGGTGGAGATCCCGATCGAGATCCCCCAGGGCGACCTCGAGCTCGGGGCGACCTGCGACGAGGATCTGGTGGCGACGACGTGCGAGGTGAACCTCGCCTGCGGCGACGGCCCCGACGACTCCTTCGTCTGCATGGATCGCGACGAGGCCCGGCGGCAGAAGTGCGACGCCGCGCCGACCCTGCGGGTGGGGGAGACGATCCAGGGCGTGCTCCGGGGCGAGAACCTGTGGACGCCCTCCGAGGAGTGCAGCCCGGTGTCGGCCTCCCTGGAGCGCCACGAGGGCGTGGACGCGGTGGTGCGACTCGAGGTGGACGAGCCCACCGAGACCCTGCGGCTGACCACGGATCTGCCGGGCACGAAGGGGCGGCACACCCTGATCCACGTGCTCACCGCCTGCGAGGGAGGAGAGCCCGTCGCCTGCAACGACGACTGGATGAACGGCGTCGCCTACTCCACCCTCACCATGAAGAACGTGCTCCCGGGCACGTACTGGGTGGTGGTCGACACCGCCACCGGCGCCGCCCCCTTCGATCTGGAGGCGGTCGCCGAGTGATCGCCCGGCGGGAGCGGCCCGCCGCGCGAGGCGCAGCGCCGCTCAGGGCCCGTCGTAGATCCCGATGCCCACGCTGGTGCCGACGATCACCCGCCGCGGTTTCGCCTTGGTGTCGACGTGCACGGCGAGGATGGTGCCGGGCAGCCCGTCGCCTGCGCCGAGTACCTGGTGGAAGCCGCCGCCGGAGAGCCGGGCGAGGCCGGCGTCGGTGGCGACCCACAGGCTCCCGTCTGGATCGAGGGCGAGCCCGTACACCCGGTTGTCGGGGAGGCCGTGCCGGGTGTCGAGGTAGCTCCAGCTCCCGTCCGGCTCCATGCGGGCCAGGCCGTTGCCGAAGCTCCCCACCCACAGCCCGCCGGCGGCGTCCACCACCAGGTCCATCACCCAGTCGTTGGCGAGGGGATCGAAGGGGTCGAGGGCGATCCCCGGCGGCCAGATGTCCACCTCGTCCATCGCCGCCCAGAACTGCCCGCCCTCGGTGGCGTAGTGCAGCAGCGCCGTCCGGACGTCGCCGGCCAGCCACACGTTGCCGTTGGGCGCCATCCCGATGCCGCGGAAGTCGCCCACGTAGAGGCTGTCGTCGACGCTGAGGGCCGGGTGCTGGTGCTCCTGCACCATGTGGAACCGCTCGCTCCACATGGCTACGCCGTGGTTGCAGCCGAACCAGACGTCGCCGGCGAAGGGTCCGGAGAGGACCGGGACCTCCCGGTAGCAGTGCCGCAGGACGCGGCGCCCCATCGGGTACTCGGGGGCCGGCGGCGAGGAGATGTCGAAGCGGAACCGGCTGAGCGAGCCCTGGTCGAGGCGGATGCGATCGACGCCGCCGCTCTTGGCGATCTCCGGCGGATCGTCGAAGGGATCGGAGTCGGGGAACAGCCCCCGGTACCCCACGTAGACCTCGTTGGCCCTGCCGCCGCCCACCGAGATGGGCGGCCAGGGCGACAGGCCGTCCTCCTCGGTGAACGAGCGCCACACGTCGGCGCCCGGCTCGAGGAGGAGCAGCGCCGCGCCGTTCGCCGCCCACGCGTTCCCGGCCTGATCGGTCGAGACGCTCCACACCGGGCCCGGGACGCCGTGCCCGGCGTTCCAGAACCGCATGTGCTCGCCGACGTCGATGCTGCCCCCGGTGCCGCCCATCGCGACACCGCCTGCACCGCCGACGCCGCCCGTGCCGCCAACGCCACCCGCGCCGCCCGAGCCTCCCTCGCCTCCGGCGCCGCCGCTGCCCCCCGAGGCGCCTTCGCCTCCCTCGCCGCCGGCGCCGCCCTCGGTGAGGGGGGCGTCGCCGACCTTGCCGTCGGTGCACGCGGCCGCCCCGAGCAGGAGGGCCGCGCCGAGCGAGAGGGCCGCGAGGTCTCTCATGGAAGATCCTCCGTCGAACCTCCACGTTTCGTCCGGATCGGCAATCGGGCGACGGCCCGCCGGGGGCTCGCTCGTCGTGGGCGGGTCGCCCGCGACGGCGCGAAGCCGGGGCCACGTCCGCGCGCGTCGGCGCGACTTCGGCCGTTGCCCGCGCGACGCGTCGAGGTTTGGTTCACGCCCGCCCGCGCCGGCGCAAGGCCTTGAACCCGGAGCGGCGTACAGCTAGGTTTGCCGGCTTTCCGTCGCTCCCCCCGCATCCACGCGGGCGAAGACGGATGGAGGCGACAGGCGCATGCGGCTGAAGGTCTGCTACCACGACAACTGCTTCGACGGGCTCTCCTCTGCCGCGGTGTTCACGCGCTTCTTCCTGGAGCGGATCGATCCGAACGCCGAGGTGGTCTACCAGGGCCTCGCCCACCGGGCGGGCGATCCCTTCGGCCCCGATCTGTTCTCGGGCGACGTGAACGCGATCGTCGACTTCCGCTACAGCCAGGATCCGCGGGTGGACTGGTACTTCGACCACCACGTCTCGGCCTTCCAGGAGCCCGGCGACGAGGCGCACTTCCGCGCCGACGACTCCGGCAGGAAGTTCTGGGATCCCCAGGCGAAGAGCTGCACCAAGTTCCTCGCGAAGGTGGCGCAGGAGTCGTTCGGCTTCGATCCCAGGCCCATGCAGCACCTCATCGACTGGGCCGACCTCATCGACAGCGCGCGCTTCCCCAGCGCCAAGGTCGCGGTGGAGCTGAAGGAGCCGGCGCTGCGGCTGATGACCCTGATCGAGGCGGAGAAGGAGGCCTCGGTGCTCCACGGGATCATCCGCCGCATGCAGCACGAGCCGCTGGACGCGATCGCGGCCACGCCGGAGCTCGCGGCGAAGATCGACACGCTGCTCGAGCGCCACGAGAAGAACGTGGAGCTGATCCGCGCCCGGGCCACCACCGAGGGCGGCGTGGTCTTCTACGACATCGCCGATCAAGGGATCGACAACGTCAACAAGTTCATCCCCTACTACCTCCACCCGGACTGCCGGTACGGCGTCAACGTCACCGCTTCGAAGAAGCGGGCGAAGGTGTCCATCGGCACCAACCCCTGGGCGGACTTCGTGCGCGAGCACGACCTCGCCAAGCTCGCCGAGAAGTACGGCGGCGGCGGGCATCCGGTGGTGGCGGCGATCTCCTTCCCGCCCAACCAGCTCGATCGCGCCAGGGCGGTGGCGGCCGAGCTCGCCTCCACGCTGCGAAGCTGAGGCGGCCGTTCGGACGCCTCGCGGAGGCGGGAGGCCGCCTTCCCGCCGCCGCGAAGAGCCGACGGGGCCCGCAGCGTCGCCCGCGGAGCCGCTAGCGCCTGCGCTGGGCGGTGCCCACGGTCGTGGGCGAGAGGGGCGCGAGGGCGTGGTGGGGCGGCGCCTCGGTGCGCTCCAGCTCGTAGCGGTAGACGGACTGCCCCCTCGCGAGGTAGCCGCGCTCGCGGCTCGACGGGACCTGCGCCGGGTCGTAGGGCGCCAGGCCGCCGGGCCCGTGGCGGTTGACGAAGCCGATCGCCTCCAGGGCCTCGTTCATCTCGAACCCGCGCGCCTCCACGTCGGTGCGCAGCTCGATCGTGCCGCCGACCCGCAGCAGGTTGTAGAGCAGGATCGAGAAGCGATCCTCCACCAGCCTGCGGCCGTGGTGCCTCGCCTTCCACCACGGATCCGGGAACTGCACGTGGAAGCGATCCACCGAGCGCGGGGCGAAGAGGCGGGGGAGGAGCACCTTCGCATCTCCATGGAGGACCACGAGATTCGACAGCCCGCGCTTCTCCGCCTTGAGTCGGATGCCCTCGGCGAGCTTCTTCCGGATCTCGATGGCGACGAGGTTCACGCCCGGATGGGCCGCCGCGAAGCCCAGGGCGAAGCCGCCCATCCCGGCGCCGATCTCCACCTCGAGCGGGGCCCTCCTGCCGAAGATCCGGCTCCAGTCGGCGCGGCCGGCGAGGTCGATGGGGGCGGAGGGGGCGCGGGAGGACTCCATGGGCGGCCTCGTACCACGGGGAGGGTGCGAGCGTCGACGGCACCACACGGACGCGCCGCGGGGGCGGCCATGCCCGTCTGCGCCGGGGCCCGGCCGCGCGGCGAGTCGTGACGCAGCGGCGGGCCGGCGGGCGGCGAAGGGCCCGCGCTGGCGGAGAGGGCGCCGCAGGGTGCCTCTCCGCGGGGCGTGGCGCCGCGGCGGGTACCCCGGGGCGGCGGGGCGACCGGGCGCCAGCTCCAGGGCAGAGGGCGCCTTCGTCTGTTACAGTCCGCCGGTGCGTCGCGTTCCACCCTCCCTCGTCCTCGTCGCTGTCCTCCTCCTCCCGCCGCTCCAATCCCTGGCCGCGGAAAACCCGCCTCCGGCTGCGCAGGCCGCCGCGGAGGAGCCGCCCGCGCCTGCGCCCCCATCGAGCGGCGATGCCAGCGTCGACTCCGCCGCCGGAGCCGCCCCCGCACCGCTCCCGGAGGGGACGATCGCGGTGGAACCGCCTCCGCCTCCGCCTCCACCCGAGTGGGGACCGCTCGCGATCCTGGGCACGTCGGTCGAGCCGGGCGAGTTTAGAGAACTCTCACTCATGGTGAGCGAGACCTTCTCCGGCTCCGGGATGGAGATCCCGGTGGTGGTGATCCGGGGCGAGAAGAAGGGACCCACCGTCTGCCTCACCGGCGGCGTCCACGGCGACGAGCTCAACGGCGTGGAGATCGTCCGGGAGGTCGTCGACCAGACCCGCGCCCGGGATCTGTCGGGCACCATCGTGGCGGTGCCCATCGTCAACCTCCACGGCTTCCAGATGTCGTCGCGCTATCTCCCGGATCGCCGCGACCTGAACCGCTTCTTCCCAGGCAAGGCCCGGGGCAACACCGCCTCGCGCATCGCCTACGAGCTCTTCGAGAAAGTCGTCCGGCACTGCGACAAGCTCATCGACCTCCACACCGGCTCGTTCCACCGCAGCAACCTGCCCCAGGTGCGCGCGGATCTGCGCAACCCCGACAACTTCGCCCTCGCCAAGGCGTTCGGCGCCACCGTGATCGTCCACAACGTGGGAGGAAAGGGCACGCTGCGTCGGGCCGCGCAGGAGGCCGGGATCCCCGCGATCATCTACGAGGCCGGCGAGCCGATGCGGTTCCAGGCCCAGGAGATCAAGCGGGGCATCATCGGCGTGCGCAACGTGCTGGTGAACCTGAAGATGCTGCGCGGCTCGCGGGTGTCCCTGGGCGAGCAGCGCACCTTCTTCCAGACCCGCTGGGTGCGGGCGGAGCGGGGCGGCATCCTCGTCAACGAGGTCCGCCTCGGAGACGAGGTCCGCGAGGGGGACATCCTGGGGACGATCACGGACCCCATCCGCAAGGGGAAGTCGGTGGTGGTTTCGCCGCATCGGGGCCGGGTCATCGGCATGGTCCTCGCGCCGGTGATGATCCCCGGTTACGCTGCCTTCCACATTGGGATCCCGGGAGGCAAGCCCGTGGACGACGACGACATGATGGATCAGGACCGTCCCGAATGACCCGCGGCGCATTCGAAAGGAAAGCGAGCGTTCGCGGGTTCGTCGGGCCGATATGAAAGCGTCTGCCGCCGTGTTCTTCCTCATCGCGAGCCTCGTGGTCTTCGCGGGGCACTTCTACATCTGGAATCGACTCGTGCGGGCGCCGGGCTGGCCGCTCGGCTGGACCATCGCCGGGACGGTGGCGGTGGTGTGCCTGGCGCTCCTCCTCCCCGTGTCGATGATGCTGATCCGATCGCTGCCGCGGGGCTGGGCGGGGCCGCTGGGCTGGGTCGCCTTCACCTGGATGGGGATGGGTTTCCTCCTCACGGTCTCGATCTTCGCGGTCGACGTGATGAAGTGGCTCGGCGTCGGCGCCGCCTCCCTCTGGGCCTGGATCGCCCCGCCGGCGGGCGGGCCGACGGATCCGGTGCGGCGCGAGCTCCTCGCGAAGGGCGCCGCCGGCGCCGCGGCGGTGCTCGCCACCGGGACGGGGATCGTGGCCCTGCGCGGCGGCCTGGGCGAGGTGGACGTGAAGGAGGTCCCGGTGAAGCTCGAGCGGCTGCCCCGGGAGCTGTCGGGCTACACGCTGGTGCAGCTCACCGACGTGCACATCGGCCCGCTCATCGGCCGCCGGTTCGTCGACCAGGTGGTGGACAAGGTCAACGCGCTGAAGCCCGACGCGGTGGTGATCACCGGCGATCTGGTGGACGGATCGGTGGCGGAGCTCGCCCGGCACGCGGTGCCCCTCGCCCGGATCGCCTCGAGGCACGGCGTCTACTTCGTCACCGGCAACCACGAGTACTACTCCGGCGTGGAGCAGTGGATGACCCACCTCGAGCGGCTCGGCGTGCGGGTGCTGCGCAACGAGCGGGTGAGCCTGGGCGACGCGGGCGCCTCCTTCGATCTGGCCGGGATCGACGACGAGTGGGCCGCGCGGTACGGGCGGGGGCACGGCCCCGACCTCGCCAAGGCCCTCGCCGGCCGCGACGCGGAGCGGGAGCTGGTGCTCCTCGCCCACCAGCCCAAGTCGGTGATCGGCACCGCCGGGGCCGGCGTGGGCCTGCAGATCTCGGGGCATACCCACGGCGGGCAGATCTGGCCCTTCACCGGCCTGGTCCACCTCGCCCAGCCGTACGTCGCGGGGCTGCACCGGCACGGCGAGGACACGCAGATCTACGTGAGCCGCGGCACCGGCTTCTGGGGACCCCCGATGCGGCTGGGCGCCCCGGCGGAGGTGACGAAGATCGTCCTGACGTGAGGCGCCCGGGGCGTCCTCGCCCGAACGATTCGAGGCGGCCCGCAGGACGCAGGCGGGCCGCGCCGACCCGGGCGCGGCGCGAAGGCGCGGCGAGGCGCGCCGGCGGGGCGCAGACGCCTCGCCCGGATGGCTCGCGGCGTTCGGGGTCTGTTACGATCGCGCCTCCCCGCGGCCGGCTGGCGATCGAATGAAACGACGCCTGCGCCGTCACACCGCAGACACAGGAGATCGCCCCCGAGATGCGCACCCATTGGAAGCTCGCGTTCCTGGCCGCCGCGCTGGCGGCCCTCGCCGCCTGCGGATCCTGCAAGCCCCCCGAGGCCGACGGGCCCCCTGCGACCGCGGTGTCCTTCCTCCCCGCGGGAGGCCGGTCGGCGGTGATGGTGCCGGACGTGGCCAGGCTCGGCCGCACCGCCCGGGCCCTGGAGCAGACGAAGCTGGCGGGCCTCGCCGCCTCCGCCCTCGGCGCCAGGGACGCCCACGCCCTGGTGGCGCCGGTGGTGCGCCAGCTCGGCTTCGATCCCCGCACGGACGAGGGCTTCGCGAAGGCCGGGCTCGACGGCACCCGGGGTCTCGCCTTCGGCGACGACGGCGCGGGCGGGCAGATCCTCGTCCTCGCCGTCGCCGACCCGGGGCGGTTCGACGGCTACCTGGCCACCCTGGCCCGGCGTTTCGGGGGCGACGCCAAGGGCGAGGCGATCTACGCCGGCACGGAGGAGGCGCCGGCCAAGGTGCCCGTCGTCACCTTCTCCTCGGCCGGCGGCGAGCCGCGCCTCGCGTACGGAATCCGCGACGGCTTCGCGGTGATCGGCACCGGCGCCCGGGCGGTGGAGTCGGTGGGCGCCGCGCTCACCCGCCCCAGGGGCGAGTCCCTCGACGCGGATCCCGCCTTCGGGAAGGCCCGGCGGAAGCTGGCCTCCCGGGATCTCTACGCCTGGCTCCCCCGCGGGGTGGGCGAGGGGCGCGCCAAGAGGTTCGCGGGCGGCGTGGCGATCGGCGCCTCCGTCGGCGAGAAGGGGCTGAACCTCCGCCTCCTCTTGCCCCAGGGCCCCCTCCAGGTGGCCGCGATCCACGCCATGGGGAAGCCCGCGGGGATGGAGGTGGCGAGGCTCCTCTCCGCCGACGACTTCCTCGCCGTCCGCCTCGGGGGCGAGCCGGCCGCGTACCTCCCGGCGCTGGAGGCGACGGCGCCCAGGAGGCTCCTCTCGTCCTTGCGCGAGGTGGGCTTCGAGCCCGCGGACGTCCTCGCGCAGCTCCGACCCGGCGCCGCGCTGGGCATCGAGCTGAACCCCGAGGTCGATCTGTCGAGCGGCCTCCCCACCGATCCCTCCATCGCCCGCACCAACCCCTTCTCCTTCTTCCGGGTGGTGCTCGTGGCGAAGGTGAAGGATCCGGCGAAGGCGGCGGCGATGCTGGAGACCCTCGCAGAGAAGGGCGGCGCCTTCGGGATGCAGGTGGCCAAGGAGGGGCCCGAGGACGCCCGCGTCTACGAGGCGACCTACGCCGCCGGCGAGGGCATGACCTGGGGCCTCGTGGGCGACACCCTCCTCGCCGCCGGCGGCACCGGCACCTTCGAGAAGGCCCGCGCGCGCCTCGGGGCCGAGGCGCCCGGCGAGGGCTTCGTGGTGAAGGATCCCGCGGCGCGGCGGATCTTCGAGACCGCCGGCTCCGCGGCGCACCTGGACGTGCAGCGCCTCACCGCGGCGCTGCGGGAGATCCCGCCCTCCGCCTACGGCATCGGCGGCTTCCGGCTCAAGGAGCTGATGGACACCTGGGTGGGCCTGCTCGGCGAGCTGAAGGGCGTGACCGCGTCTCTCTCCATCGACGAGGAAGGGCTCATCGTCGATGCGGATCTCGGCCTCGAGTGATCCGCCTCCGCGAGATCCGCAAGTCGTACCCCGACGGCGAGCGGCAGGTCGAGGTGCTCCGCGGCGCCTCCCTCCACGTGGGCGAGGGGGAGCTCGTGGCGGTGATGGGTGCGTCCGGCTCGGGCAAGTCCACGCTGCTCAACGTGATCGGCGGCCTCGACCGGGCCTACCGCGGCGCGGCGGAGGTCCTCGGCCGCGACCTCGCGCGGCTTACCGAGCGCGAGCTCGCGAGGCATCGCAACGAGGGCGTCGGCTTCGTCTTCCAGTCGTTCAACCTGCTGGCGCCGCTGGACGCGCTCCACAACGTGATGCTCCCCTCGTTCTTCGGCCCGCGCGCCGCCTTCGAAGACGCCCGGGCGCGAGCGGCGGAGGCGCTCGCCCGGGTGGGCCTTTCCGGCAAGGAGGGGCGCTTGCCCTCCAGGCTCTCCGGCGGGGAGCGGCAGCGAGTGGCCCTCGCCCGCGCGCTCTTCGCGAGGCCCCGGATCCTCCTCGCCGACGAGCCCACCGGATCCCTGGACGCGGAGACCGCCGACCAGGTGCTCGAGGTCCTGCGGGATCTGAACGGGCGGGAGCGGCTCACCGTCGTCCTCGTCACCCACGACGATCGGGTGGCGGCGCTTGCGGGACGGAGGCTGCGGCTGCGGGACGGGATCCTCGAGCCGGCCCCGGAGGAGGCGCGCGGATGAGCATCCTCCGCCTCGCCTGGATCAACCTGCGCCGCGACCTGCGCGGGAACCTCCTCTCGGTGGCCGGGGTGGCCGCGGGGATCGGCGCCCTGGTCTTCTTCGTCGGCCTGGGTCTCGGGGTCGGCGACGTGGTGCGCACGAAGATCTTCCCCGGGGACGCGCGGTCGCTGGAGGTCGTCCCGCCGAGGGTGCAGATCGGCCTCTTCGGCGCGACGGTCCTCGACGAGGAGGCGGTCTCCCGGTTCTCCGCGCTCCCGGGGGTCGAGGCGGTGCACCGTAAGATGCGGGTGCGGATCCCGGCGGTGAGCCGCTACGACGGCAGCTTCTTCGGCAAGCACCTGCGCATGGGCCTCGAGATCCTGGCGGAGGGCGTGGATCCCGGGCTGGTGGACGCGGGCGAGCGCTTCGAGGATGGCGGCGAGGACGCGCCCATCCCCGCGCTGATCTCCACCCGGCTCCTCGAGATCTACAACCAGGGCTTCGCCCGGGAGCGGGGCCTGCCCCAGGTCTCTGGCGCCATGCTCCAGGGCTTCCGCTTCCCGGTGGACTTCGGCCGCTCCTACGTCACCGCGCGGGCGGCGAGGGGCGAGGCGCTGCGGCAGGAGGCGGTGCTCGCCGGCGCGTCGGAGCGGGCGATGCTCCAGGGGATCACCATCCCCCTGGAGAGCGCCCGCCGCCTCAACGCCAGGCTCGGCGAGGACGCGCGCACCTACTCGGCGCTGGTCCTGCGGGCGACGACCCCGGATCGGGTGCCCGCGATCGCCGCCGCGGTGCGGGAGGCCGGCTTCGGGATCGACGACACGGAGCGTGTGCAGGCGGAGCGGGTGGGGGCGGCGGTCGCGATCGTCACCGCCGTGCTGGCGCTCCTCTCCCTCCTGGTCTGCGGGCTCGGCTGCGTGAACATCTCGCTCACCCTCGGCGCGGCCGTGCGGGCCCGGTCCCGGGAGCTGGGGATCCTGCGGTCGGTGGGCGCCACCTCCGGGGCGATCGGGGGGCTGGTGCTGGCGGAGGCGGGGGCGATCGGCCTCTGCGGCGGCGTCGCCGGCGCGCTCACCGCCCGGGGCGCGGCGTCCCTGGTGGACTGGCTCGCCCGGACCAGGCTCCCCCCGTTCCCGTTCAAGCCCGAGACCTTCTTCGTCTTTCCGGGCTGGGTCTGGGTGGGCGCCGTGGCCACCGGGCTCGCCGCCGCGCTCCTCGGGGCCCTGGTGCCGGCCGGGCGCGCCGTCCGGGTGGATCCCTCCCGCATCCTGTAGGCCCGCTCGCGCGCCGCCGGGGGTTATCCACGGGCCGACGGGCCCGAATGGCTTTCAATTCGGGCCTCGCGCGGTACGATGAGAGCAAGTGGGCCGCCTGCCGCCCTCGCGGGGCGAAGAGGCACGCTCCGTGCCTGTACCTCTCGGCCCCCCGATCGGCGGTCCTCGTGTTGCGCGAGAAGTCCTGTGGAGTGGTCCCCTATCGAGAGGAAGACGGGAAGATCCTCTACCTGGTGATCTCCTCGGCGGTGACCAAGCGCGAGCACTGGGAGTTCCCGAAGGGCGGCGTCGAGGAGGGGGAGCGCGAGGTCCAGACCGCGCTGCGCGAGTTGGAGGAGGAGACCGGCGTCTCCGAGGTGCGGCTCCTGCCGGGCTTCCGCGAACCCATCCGGTACATCTACCGCCGGCCCGAGGGGCTGGTGTCGAAGCAGGTGGTGTACTTCATCGGCAAGGTCTCGAACCCCGCGGTGACCCTGCGGGAGGTGGAGGCCAAGGACTACCGCTGGGCCACCTACGACGAGACGTACCGGCTGATCCGACACTCCAACGCCCGCGTCCTCCTCGAGCGGGCCCACGCCTTCATCACCGGCAAGCCGCGCCCCGAGGGGCAGGAGCGGCGCCGCCACCCGAGGCCGCCGCCCAAGGCGCCCGCGCCCCGGCCTTCGCCGGATCGGAAGGCGGACGCGCCGCCTGCCGAGACGGCGCCCGCCTCCGAGCCGCCGCGGCGTCGCCGCCGCAGGCGCCGGCGCCGGGGGAGGGGCGGCGGAGGGGCGCCGGGGCAGGGGACGCCGGATCAGCGGAAGTCGGAGCAGCGGGCGACGGAGGAGCGGATGCATGGGCAGGGGCCGCCGGGGTCGGCGCCCGGGCAGGGGACGTCGGGACAGGGGACACCGCCGGCCGATTGATCGTTCCCTGTCGCTATCTACCCGGGCGATCGCGGGAGGGAAGGCGCCGATCAGCGCCTCGACGCCGTCTGGGGGCCCCTCGCGCCGGGCGGGATCGGGATCACCAGCTCCTGGCCGATGCGCAGCCGCCTCGGATCGAGGCCGCGGTTGGCCTTCATCAGCGCCTTCACGTTGGTCGAGAACATCAGGGCGATGTGACCCAGCGTGTCGCCCTTCTGCACCTTGTAGGAGCGGAAGGTGAAGCGCTCGGACGGCTTCACCTTGGCGTAGGCGGCGGCGAAGGCCTGCGCCTTCCCCTTGGGGAGCCGCAGCTCGTAGGGCGGGGCACCCTTCGGCACCGGCGGCGTCGCCCACTGGCGCAGCTCCGGGTTGAGGGCGGTGATCTCCTCGACCGTCACTCCGGCGCAGGCCGCGATCACCTCGAGGTCGGTGGCGTCCGGGACCTGGGCGATCTCCCACTCGAGGGGCGCCTCGGGGGTCAGCTCGGTGAAGCCGAACTTCTCCGGATGCTTGGCGATGAGCGCGGCGGCGATCAGCTTGGGCACGTAGTGGCGGGTCTCCTTTCGGAACGCGTCGTCGGTGGCGGCCAGCTCCCAGAAGTCCTCGGTGCCGTACCGGGCGATGGCCTTCGACACCCGCCCAGGCCCCGCGTTGTAGCCGGCCCACGCCAGGTACCAGTCGCCCCACGCGTCGTGCAGCCGGCGGAGGAACTCGGCGGCGGCGCGGGTGGACTTGACGGGATCCTTGCGCTCGTCGACCCAGAAGTCGGTGGTGAGGCCGAAGCGCCTGCCGGTGGCCTCGATGAACTGCCACGGTCCCACGGCGGACGCCCACGACTTCGCGTGCATGGAGAAGCCGCTCTCGATCATCGACAGGTAGACGAGATCCTCGGGCATGCCGTGGCTGCGCAGGATCTCGCGGAAGAGCGGCACCCATCGGTGGGATCGCTCCAGCCAGCGCGCGAACCACCTGCGGCCCGGCCCCTGGAAGAAGGCGAGGTACTCGGCGACGCTCTCGTTGTACTCCACGGGGATGTCGTAGGCGCCGGCCACCGACTCGATGGAGAACGGCAGGCTGCCGGCGAAGGCGCCGCCGATCTCGCCGGGATCGACGATGTCGGGCCAGCCGTCGAGGCCGGCGCCCAGCGATCCCCGCAGCCGTCGGGACCAGGGGTTGGTGTCGCCGAGGCGGTGGAGCATCCGGTCGATGGCGATCGCGCCGCGCTCGATCTCCCGGGCCTCGAGCTCGTGGAGCGCCCGGAGGTCCTCGTCCAGGCCGCCGGGCGCCGAGGCGAGGGAGGTCGCCGGCGCGAGCCAGGCGGCCGCGACCAGCGCGGCGGCGAGGAGCGGCGAGGCGCCCCGCGGCGGGTTCGACGGAGTCCCGCCTGCCCCGGAAGATCCCTCCCGCCTCCCGCGGGCGGGCGCCGGCGCGATCGTCCCCCTCACGGGCGCGCCGTCTCCGCGGCGACGGGGGCGCCGTGCCCCGGCCCGAGGATCCGCGACAGGTAGGCCGCGTAGTCGAATTCGGTGGAGTGATCGGCGGTGTGGCAGCCGCGGCAGGTGGCTTCGGCGGTCCGGCGCTCGAGCTTCGCCGCGACCGGGTTCGCCGCGTGGAGCGAGCCGGGGCCGTGGCAGGACTCGCAGCCGACGTCCTTGCGGTGGTCCACCTCGTCCACCCGGCAGGCCCCGCCCGGCTTCTCCCAGCCGGTGACGTGGCAGGACACGCAGGCCAGGTCGTACTGCTTGTTGGCGCGCTCGAGGGTGGCGTACGCCTCGGCGTGGCGGGTCTGCGCCCAGAAGTCGTGGGCCGCCTGGTGGCAGGTGGCGCACGCGGCCTCGCCCACGTAGCCGGCCTCGCCTGCGGAGGGCTTCTCGCATACCTTGTTCTGGGCCTTGGCGAAGGCGAGGTTGGCGGAGGCGATCTCCCGGTCGTAGGCGGTGAGGATCTCCTTCACGGCCCCGTCGGACGGGAGGTCCCGGGTGACGGGGACGAAGCGGTGGGCGAGGTAGCTGCCTTCGGCGGGGGCAGGGGCGGCCCCTCGCGAGAGCGCGCGGCGGCGCGCGCGCAGCTCCTCCACCTTGCGGCGGAACGGCTCCCGCTCGGCGTCGCTCGAGAGCCGGGACGCGCGCTGCTCGTAGGAGCGGATCCGCTCGCCGATCGACTCGATCTCCGCGTCGCGCTCCTGCTCCCCTTGCAGGATCTGCAGCGGGCCGTCGCCGCGGAGGACGAGGTCGATCCGCAGGACGCTCTGCCCCCGGGCCTGGGTGAAGAAGACGGGGACCTTCCCCAGCGCCGCGCGGGCCCGATCGCCCTCCGGGATGTCCCGGACGTGGCTGCCCACCAAGAGGTCCGCGCCCGAGTGGGGGGCCAGCGCGACCACCCGGTCGCGGACGCCGTGGACCAGGGCCACCACCACGTCGGCGCCGAGGGCGCGCGTCGCCTCGACCCGCTGCCGCAGCGCCTCGGCCTCCGTCCCCGGCGGCAGGGCGTCGAAGGGGGCGAGGCCGACGCGGACGCCCCCGACCTCGCGGACGGCGGGGCCGGTGACGAGCACCCCGGGGGGGAAGGCGCCGCCGGCGTCGCGCTCGAAGGCGACCTTGGCGTCGATGCCCATGGCGACCAGGGCCCGCACCATGGCGGCGGCGCGCCGATCCGCCTGCACCTTCACCTCGGGCGGGACCTCGAGCTCGTCGTGGAGGGCGTCGCCCGCGTCCACCAGGAGGGTGGGGCCGGCGGCGCGGGTCTCGCGCACGAACGACGCCAAGCGATCCACGCCGCCCCGCATGTCCGCGGAGCAGCCGCAGGGCTCGAGCTGGCCCCAGAGATCGCCGGTGAAGAGGAGGGTGGCCCGCCGCTTCGGGACGCCCCCGGGCGCCGGGACCTGCGCCTGGGAGGCGCAGCCCGTGCCGAGGAGGATGGCGGCGAGGGCGAGGAGGAGGCGCATGGGAGGTGACCGGCCGAGCGGGGGTCGAAACGACGTGCCCCGAAGGGCCATTCCCGCAATAGCCGGGCCTTCGGCGCGATTGCAACCCTTCTCCCGGTTGCGCGGGCGGGCCGTCGCGTGCAGGATGCGCCGACCGTGCGAGCCCTCCTGCGTACAGATCGAGCCGACGACGAGCTGGCGCGCGCGCTGGCCAAGGCGGGACTCTACGTGGAGCGGGTCTCGGCGGCGGACGCGCCGGCGCGCCTCCTCGACGTCCGCGATCTCGCCGTGATCGATCCGCGCCTCCTCCAGCACGCGCCGGCGTCGTCGCGGCGGCCCGGGGCGCGCCAGGCCGAGCCGTCGGTGGAGTCGTCGCCCCTCGAGGAGCTCTGCTACCGGCGGCTGGCCGCCGTCCTCGACAAGCTGGACGGCGGCACGCTCCCCGAGCTGTACGCCACGGCCATGGCCCAGAGCGAGCGGGCGCTCCTGCGCCTGGCGATCGATCGCACCCGGAGCCTGTCCGCCGGGGCCGAGCTCCTGGGGATCCATCGCAACACCCTGGTGCGGCGGCTGGACGAGCTGGGCCTTCGCTCCCGGGAGGACGATCGTGCCGGCAAGCGCCGCGAGGCCCGACCTACCGCGGCGGCGCCGCGCAAGGCGGCGTCCCGCCGGGCGCCGAAGCCCCGCACGACGGCGCCGGCGAAGAAGCGCCGCAGGTCGGATTAGGCCCCATGCTCCTCCTCTACGTCGTCGCCATCGCCGTCGGCTCCATGCTGAGCGCGTCGGTCCCCGTGGCGTTCCCGCACATCCGCTCCCGGATGCACCTCTTCCTGTCGTTCTCGGCGGGGGTGCTCCTCGGCGCGGCCTTCTTCCACATGATGCCGGAGGCGATCCACGAGGGCGGGATGGAGTCGCTCTACTGGGCGCTGGCGGGCTTCGTCTTCCTCTTCCTCCTGGAGCGCTACGTCCTCGTCCACTGGTGCAAGGAGGACGAGGGATGCGAGGTGCACCTCCCCCACGGCGACGACGCGCCGCATGCGCACCCGCGCACGGTGGGGATCGCGACGCTGGTGGGGATGTCGGCCCACACGCTCACCGACGGCTTCGCCCTGGGCACCGCCATGGAGGCGGGCGTCGGCGGGAGCGTCTTCCTCGCGATCCTCTTCCACAAGATGCCGTCGAGCTTCTCGCTCGCCGCGATCCTGCTCCACGAGCGCTACCCCGCCCGCCGCACCATCCTCCTCACCGCGATCTTCTCGCTGATGCTGCCCCTGGGCGCGGTGCTCTTCTTCCTGCTCTCGGGGCTGGTGACGCAGGAGGCGTTCGCCCCCCGCGCCCTCGGCTTCTCGGCGGGCACTTTCCTGCACCTCGCCGTGGCCGACCTCATCCCCGACCTCCACCGCCGCCGCGAGGATCGGCTCTCCCTCTCCGCCGCCCTGCTCGCGGGAATCGTGCTGATGGCGGCGGTGGGCCAGCTCCACCACGATCACTGAGCGTCGCGGCGCTTCATTCGCTCCATGAAGAGCTTGGCGGCGCGCACCACCGCCCGCCGTGGCAGGAGGCGGGCGCCCAGCGGCGCGCCCTTGTTCACGAGGCCCGGCACCACAACCGTGCAGCCTCGGTCGAGGCCCCGCAGCGCGGCCTCCGCGATCTCGGAGGCGGGGAGCACGCCGACGAGCGGGAGGCCCGTGCCCGCGACGTCCTGGAACCCGGTGGGCGAGCCGCCGGGGCAGAGGGCGAGGACGCGCACGCCGAGGTCCTCGTTCTCGGCCCAGAGGGCCTCTGCAAACGAGAGCACGAACGCCTTGCTCGCGGCGTAGGTGGCGAGGCCGGGCACGGGCTGGAAGGCGACGCTCGACGAGACCTGCACGATCCCGCCGGCGCGGCGCTCCTGCATGGCGGGGAGGAAGAGGCCGGTGAGCTCCACCACCGCGCTCACGTTCACCCGCAAGAGCTCGAGCTGCCGCTCCAGGGGCAGATCCTCGAAGCGGCCGTCGAGGCCGAAGCCGGCGTTGTTGACGAGCAGGTGGATCTCGCGGCCGGCGGTCGCCTCGCGAAAGAGCCGCTCCGGCCCGGTGGGATCGGCGAGGTCCACGCCCACCGCCGCGACCCGCACGCCGTGCGCCTTTTCCAGCGCGTCGCCGAGCGCGCCGAGGAGCGCCGTCCGGCGGGCCGCGAGGACGAGGTTCATCCCGCGGGTGGCGAGGGCGCGGGCGAACGCCTCTCCGATCCCGGAAGAGGCGCCGGTGACGACGGCCCACCTCCCCCGGTACTCGAACGGATCCATGGAGGCGCTCCCTCGCATCCGGCCCGCCGTCGGGCGGGCGAGGGCCCGCCCGCGGCCGCCGCGGCCTCGGTCACAACCCCTCCGCGCTCTTCTCCAGCTCCTGCAGGAAGTCCTTGCGGGGCTCGAGCAGGCTGTCGAACTCGGTCGCCTCGCGGCCGGGGACGTAGCCGCCGTCGGGCCCGGTGAGCTCGCCCTCGAGGCGCACGTCGTTGAAGTTTACCGTCGTCTTCTTCCGGACCACCACCTTGTCCGCTTCGCGGATCACCTTCTCCGCCTTCTCCGTCTGCTCCGCCTCGCGCGGCGCCCTGGGCTCGTCCTTCGGCTCGGCGTTTGCGGGCGCCGCCCAGGCGAGCGCCAGGATCGCGAGACCCCACCCGAACAATCGGTTCATGGCCGTGCCCTCCCGTCGTCAGACGTTGGACAGGGAGGGCGAAAACGTCCCCCGCCCGACGAAGGGCTGCACACGGACGGCCCGCGGGACGGTCGCTTCGGCCGCCGTGCGCCCGCTCGCCGCTGAAATTCGGGCATAAGCGGGCGATCGGGTTGTTTCGGGGCCCTCGGGACCGCTCGCGGGCCGGGCGATTGCGCTAGGATTCGCCGCTTCGGTTCCTTGGGTAGGAGAGGAGGCAGTAGGCCCCGTGCACGCCGAGATCGACATCCGCGCCATCAACGAAGCCGTCGAGGCGGAGAGCGCCTTCGTCGACGAGATCCTCGCCCAGGCCGGCGAGGTGATCGTGGGCCAGCGCTACATGCTCGAGCGGCTGCTCATCGGTCTCTTGACCGGGGGCCACGTCCTCCTCGAGGGCGTGCCGGGCCTGGCGAAGACCCTCACCGTCAAGACCCTCGCCCAGACCCTCGACGCGAAGTTCCAGCGGATCCAGTTCACGCCGGATCTGCTCCCCGCCGACCTCGTCGGCACCACCATCTTCAACCAGGCCACCGGCGCGTTCGCCGTCCGCCAGGGGCCGATCTTCGCCAACGTGGTCCTCGCCGACGAGATAAACCGCGCGCCGGCGAAGGTGCAGAGCGCGCTCCTCGAGGCGATGCAGGAGCGGCAGGTCACCATCGGCGACGAGACCTTCCCGCTCCCCAGGCCCTTCTTCGTGATGGCCACCCAGAACCCCGTGGAGCAGGAGGGCACCTACCCGCTCCCGGAGGCCCAGGTCGATCGCTTCATGCTCATGGTGAAGGTCTTCTATCCTTCCCGTGACGAGGAGCGGCAGATCATGGATCGGGTCGCGGGAGGGCCGCCGCCAAAGGTGCGGGCGGTGGTGCAGCCGGACCGGATCGAGCGCGCCCAGGGGGTGCTGGGCAGGATGTACGTGGATCCGAAGGTGAAGGACTACGTGGTCGACCTGGTCTTCGCCACCCGCGAGCCCTCCCGGGTGGGCCTGCGCGACCTCGAGCCCTACATCGAGTACGGCGCCAGCCCCCGCGCCAGCATCTTCCTCTTGCAGGCGGCGAAGGCCCACGCCTTCCTGCGCCGCCGCGGCTTCGTCACCCCGGAGGACGTGAAGGCGGTGGGGCTGGACGTGCTGCGCCACCGGGTGATCACCACCTACGAGGCCGAGGCCGAGACGGTCACGCCGGAGCGGATCGTGCAACGGATCTTCGATCGCGTCGAAGTCCCGTAGGGAGAGGGAGCCACGTGGAGGAAGCGCTCCCCAAAGACCTGGTCTCCCGGATCCGGAAGATCGAGATCGGCACGCGGCGGTTGGTAAACGAGACGTTCGCCGGACAGTACTCGTCGACGTTCAAGGGGCGCGGCATGGCCTTCTCGGAGGTCCGGCCGTACCAGCCGGGCGACGAGATCCGCACCATCGACTGGAACGTCACCGCCCGGATGCAGGAGCCCTTCGTCAAGGTCTTCACCGAGGAGCGGGAGCTCACGGTGATGCTCCTCGTCGACCTCTCCCGGAGCCAGGACTTCGGCTCCGTCGAGTCCACCAAGGGGGAGCTCGCGGCGGAGGTGGCGGCGCTCCTCTCCTTCTCCGCGATCACCAACAACGACCGCGTGGGCGCGATCCTCTTCACCGATCGGATCGAGCGGTTCGTGCCCCCGAAGAAGGGGCGCAAGCACGTGCTGGCGCTGATCGGCGAGATCCTCGCGGCGAGGCCCGAGGGGCGCGGCACCGATCTCGCCGGGGCGCTGGGCTTCCTGGGGAAGCTCCACCGCCGGCACGCGGTGACCTTCCTGCTCTCGGACTTCCTGGTGCCCGGCGGCGGCGTCCACGAGCTGGCGCTGCGGGTGGCGGCGCGGCGCTACGACCTCGTACCGATCGCGATCCGCGATCCGCTGGAGGACGCGCTCCCCGCGCTGGGGCTCGCGGAGGTGGAGGATCCGGAGTCGGGGCGGACGGCGATCGTGGACCTGCGGGACGCCGGCGTCCGCAGGCGCTTCGCCGAGACCATGAAGAAGCAGCGGGAGGCGCGCCGGCGCCTCTTCCGCAAGCTGGACCTCGACCACGTGGAGATCGCCTGCGGCGAGGACTACGTCGCGCCGCTCCTGGGCTTCTTCCGGGCCAGGGCGCGGCGGCGGGGGGTGCGATGAGCCGCGCTCCCTCGATCGCCCGCGTCGGCGCCGCCCTCGGCGGGTGGAGATCCCTGGCTTTCGTCGCGGCGGCGATCGCCGTCGTGCCCCTCGGCGCGTCGGGGATCGACGATCCGGCGACCGCGCAGCTCGGGGGCGCGGACGACGCCGCGCCGCCGTCTGGCGCGCGGGCGGACGCCTCGGCGGCCACCTCGGCGCCACGTGCGGAGGGGGCGGCCGCGGAGGCGAGGGACGCGGCAGGGGGAGGGCTCCCGGAGGCCACGCCGCTCGGCTTCTCCGCCAGGGCGGAGCCGTCCCGGGTCGAGCTGGGGCGTCCCTTCGTCTACGAGATCGAGATCCGACACGATCCCGCCGACACCTACGCGCTCCCCCGGCCCCTCGTCCTCGGCGAGGCCGCCGTGCGCAAGGTGGAGACCTCGCGCGAGGAGGCGGAGGGCGCGACCGTCTCGCGCTTCCGCATCGAGGCGGCCCTCTACGATCGCCTCGGCGAGGCCGCGCTCCCCGACCTCGTCCTCTCGGTCGAGGGCGCCGCCGGTCCGCGGGAGCTGCGGATCCCCGGCGCCCCGGTGACGGTGATCGCCACCACCGAGGGAGACGAGCTCGCCGGGATGCACCCGCCCCAGGAGCTGCGGGTCCCCTCGTATCGGGTGGCGTGGATCGCCGCGGGCCTGCTCGCCGCCGCCTTCCTGGGCCTCCTCGCCCACCGGCGGTGGCGGGCGTGGCGCGATCGGATCGCGGCGGCCCCCGCGCCCCCGCGGCCGCCCGAGGCGGTCGCGCTCGAGGCCCTGGCGGCGCTGCAGGCGGAGGGCCTCCCCGGCGCCGGGCACGCCAGGGAGCACTACTTCCGGCTCTCGGCGATCGTGCGGGCGTTCGTCGAGGGGAGCGGCGGCCCCGAGGCGCTGGAGCGCACCAGCGGCGAGCTCCTGGCGGCGCTGCGCGAGCGGCCGCTCGCCGGGCTGGACCTCTCGGCCTTCGCCTCGTGGCTCGAGCGGGGCGACGTGGTGCGCTACGCGGGGCAGGCGATCGATCCCGGCGTGGCCGCTGCCGACCTCGAGGAGGCCCGGGCCATGGTGCGGGCGGTGGCGCGGGCGAGGGCCGCCGTGCCCGCGTCTCCCGCCGGCGGCGCGCCGGGCGGATCGGGAGGGACGTCCGCCTCCCCCGCGGGAGGCGCACCAGCTGGATCGGTAGGGACCCCCGCCTCGCCGCGGAAGCCGCTCCCCGCCGAGATCGTCGACGCAGACGGCGACAGGGCCGCGGCAGGGGAGGAGCGATGAGGCTCCTCGGCGTCGAGTTCGCCCAGCCCTGGGCGCTCCTGCTCCTCCTCGCCCTGCCGCTGGTCCTCCTCTCCTGGCGGCTGCAGGCGAGGCGCCGGCCGAGGCTCGCCTTCCCGCCGCTCGCGGCGCTGCTGGCGGCGGGGCGGGGGCCGCTGGCGAGCCTCGGCTGGGTGCCGGGCGCCCTCGGCCTCGTCTCGCTCGCGGGGGCGGCGGTGGCGCTGGCGAGGCCGACGGTGGAGGGCCCCTCGGCGCGGGATCTCTCGGTGGAGGGGATCGACATCGTCGTCGCCCTCGACCTCTCCACTTCGATGACGGCGGTGGACTTCCAGCCCAACGATCGGATCACGGTGGCGAAGGAGGTCCTCGACGGCTTCATCCAGCGCCGCCCCAACGATCGGCTGGGCCTCGTCGTCTTCGCGGGGGAGGCCTACACCCAATGCCCGCTCACCCTCGATCACGGCGTGCTCCGGCAGGTCCTGGCGCAGGTGCGGATCGGCGGGATCCCGGACGGCACCGCCATCGGAAACGCCCTGGGCACCGCGCTGAACCGCCTGCGCGACAGCGAGGCGAAGAGCCGGGTGGTCATCCTCATCACCGACGGTGACTCCAACGCCGGCACCATCTCCCCCATGGAGGCGGCCGGGATGGCCAGGGACCTGGGGATCCCCGTCTACACGATCCTCGTCGGCAAGCGCTGCGACGATCCGGCGGGATGCACGGTCCCCTTCCCCGCAGGGACCGACCCCTTCGGCAGGCCGACCTACCGGAACCTCCCCATCGCGGTGAACCCCAAGCTCCTTGAGGACATCGCCCGGGAGACCGGCGGCAACGCCTACATCGCCACGGATCGCGCGTCCCTCGAGGGGCACCTCCAGGACGCCCTCGCGAGCTTCGAGAAGACGCGGATCGTGGAGTCGCGGCAGCTCTCCAACTCGATCGAGCTCTTCGATCGCTTCCTCCTCCCGGCGCTCGTCGCCGGCTGCCTCGGCGCCCTCCTCTCCGCCACCCGGCTGCGGAGGTTCCCGTGATCGCGGCGCCGATCCAGGTGAGCGTGCTCGGCTACGCGATCCAGCTCGCGAGGCCGGATCGGGCGTGGATGGTGGCAGCGACGGCGGCGTGCTGCGCGATCGCCGCGTACGGGGTGTGGGCCCGCCGGCGCGCGCTCACCTCCGCCGCCCGATCCGATCGCCTCGCCAGAAAGCTCGCGGGCGGCCTCTCCCTCTCCCGCGTGGCCGCCCGCACCGCCCTCGGCGCGGCGGGGCTGCTCCTCCTCTCCCTCGCGCTCCTTCGGCCGCAGGTCGGCGAGCGCGCCGCCTTCGTGAAGCGGAAGGGGATCGATCTGGTGGTGGCGCTGGACGCCTCCCGCTCCATGCTGGCGCGGGACGTCCTCCCCACCCGCCTCGATCGCGCCAAGCTCGAGCTCTCCGCCCTCTTCGATCGCCTGCGGGGCGATCGGGTGGGGCTGGTGGCCTTCGCCGGCGAGGCCTTCGTGCAGTGCCCGCTCACCAGCGACTACGGCGCCGCCAAGCTCTTCCTGCGCGCGATCGATCCGGAGGCGATGCCGTCCCAGGGCACCGCCCTCGCCGCCGCGCTGGACACCGCCGCCGGGATGTTCCGCGCCGCCGAGCACGGCGCCAAGACCAAGGTGGTGCTGCTGCTCACCGACGGCGAGGATCACGACGGCAACGTCGCCGCGGCGGCGTCCCGGCTCGCCCAGGAGGGCGTGCGCGTCTACTCGCTCGGGATCGGCTCGCCGACGGGGACGCCGATCCCCCTCGTCGATCGCCACGGCAAGGTCGTCGGGTACCGCAAGGATCGGGAGGGGCAGACGGTGATCACCCGGCTGGAGGATCGGCAGCTCCGCGAGCTGGCGGCGGCCACCTCCGGGCGGTACGTCGCCGCCGCCGGATCGGATCTGGGCATGGGCGAGATCGCGGCCGAGCTCGACGCGCTGGAGAAGACCGAGTCGGAGGGGATGGCGACGGTGGAGTGGGGCGAGGCCTTCCCCTTCGTGGCGGGGCCCGGCTTCCTGCTCCTCTTCGCCGCGGCGGTCCTGGGGGAGCGGGGGAGGGCGAGATGAGGGCGGCGCTGCTCGCGATCGCGATCCTCGTCCCCGCCGCGGCGCCCGCGGGGATCTTCGACGCCGCCGAGCCCAACGTGTCCGCCGGGAACGAGGCCCTGTCGCGGGGCGATGCCGCCGAGGCCCTCGCCCACTTCGAGAAGGCGATCGAGGCCCACCCCGACGCGGGCGAGGCCTGGTACGACAAGGGGCTCGCGCTCCACGCGCTGGGGCGGCACGAGGAGGCGGCCGAGGCCTTCGGCCAGGCGCTCGCGCGGCGCGGGGACGCCAGGCTCGGCGCGAAGGACTACACCAACCTCGGCAACGCCCTCGCGGCGATGGATCGGGTGGACGACGCCATGCGCAGCTACCGGAGCGCGCTGGAGATCGATCCGGACGACGAGGTGGCCCGGCAGAACCTCGAGGTGCTCCTGCGGCGCAAGCAGGAGGGCCAACGGCAGGACGAGGGGGGGCAGGAGGACGGCGCCGATCGATCCCGGCGGGACGAGCAGGGTTCCGGGGCGCAGCGGGAGAAGGGGCGGGAAGGCTCGGAGCAGGAGGAGGAAGGCGCCTCGCACCAGGAGGACGGCTCCTCGGAGCAGGATCCCTCCCAGCTGGGCGACTCGGAGGAGGATCCGGCGCGGCAGCAGGAGGGCCAGGGCGCCTCGGAGGAGGAGCCCTCGCGGCAGGAGGAGGGCCAGGGCGCCTCGGAGGAGGAGCACTCGCGGCAGCAGGATGGCCAGGGCGCCTCGGAGGAGGAGCCCTCGCAGCAGGAGGAGGGCGGGCAGGGCGCCTCCGACCCGGGCCGCGAGGACGCCGAGGAGCAGGGCGAACGGGAGCGAGCAGGTGACCAGACGGCGCAGGGAGACGAGCCGCGCGATGCACGGGCGGCGGGTGAAGGCGAGCCGGACGGGGGCGAGTCCGACGCGGCGGCGGGGTCGAGGGGGGACGCGCCGCCCTCCGGCGAGGACCGAGCCGTGCCCCTGCGGCGCAGCGACACCGAGCGGATCCTCGACTCGCTGCGCGGGAGCGAGAAGAGCTTCCAGCTTTGGAGGAGCCAAGAGAAGGGAAGGCGGAGCGATGCCGAAAAAGACTGGTAGCCCGTGGGGCCGGCTGGCCGGCGGGCTCGCGCTCGCGATCGCCGCGCTGGTGGCGCCCACCCCGTCGCTCGCCGGCGACGCGATCGAGTACTACGCCTCGGTGGATCGGGACCGGATCGCGGTGGACGAGACCCTCACCCTCACCGTGACCCTGACTACGTCCGGCAAGGAGCCCGAGCGCTTCGAGCTCCCGAGTCACCCCGACTTCGAGCGGGTCAGCGAGAGCCGCTCCGAGCAGATGTCCCTCTCCTTCGGCATGGGGAACGCGGGCCTGCGCAAGACGAAGGTCTTCACCCTGGTGCTCCGCCCCACCCGGCAGGGCGACCTCGCCATCCTCCCCGGCTTCGCCGTCGCCGACGGCAAGCGCTTCGAAACGGGGCGGCTCACGGTGCGGGTGGGGCCGCCCGGCACCGGTGCGCCCCAGGCCCAGGCCCCGCCGCGGCGGCGGTCGTGGCCCTCTCCGTTCGGCGGCGGGTTCCCGAGCCTCCCCGGCCTGGACGACGACTTCGATCCCTTCGGCGTCTTCCGCCAGGACCGCGCGCCGCCCTCGGACGCGGACGTCCTGCTGCGGGCCACGATCGATCGCTCCGAGGTCTACGTCGGCGAGCAGGTGACCCTCACCGTCTACCTGATGGCCCGGGTCGACGTGTCGGGGATCGAGAGCCTGCAGATGCCCAAGCTGGACGGCTTCTGGTCCGAGGACATCGAGGCGCCCACCCAGATCAGCAGCGAGACCCGCACCATCGACGGCGTCGCCTGGCGCTTCTACCTCCTGCGCAAGCGGGCGCTCTTCCCCCTGCGGGAGGGAGAGCTGACCATCGATCCCTCGCGGGTCGACGTGATGGTGGGCGGACCGTTCACGCGGAGGGTGAAGATGCGTCGCTCCTCCGCCGAGACGCGGGTGACGGTGAAGGCCCTGCCGCCGGGAGCCCCCGCCGGCTTCGATCCCTCGAACGTGGGGAGCTGGTCCCTCGAGGTGGAGGCGGAGCCGCAGGTGGCCACCCCCGGCGCGCCGATCACCGTGCGGGTGCGGGCGAGGGGCCAGGGCAACCTGGGGAGCCTCGAGCTGCCCCGGCTCCCCGAGATCGAGGGGATGAAGGCCTTCGATCCCACCCAGTCCAGCGAGCAGGAGGTGCGGCGGGGGCGCTGGGGCGGTTCGCGTACGGAGGAGTACGTGCTGGTCCCGTCGCGATCCGGATCGTTCACCATCCCCTCGCTCGAGCTGCCGCACTTCGATCCCGGCACGGAGACCTTCGAGGTGGCGCGCACGGCGCCCATCCGGTTGACGGTGCTTCCGGGCGGGACGAAGGATCCCGCGGGCGCGCCCGCGCCCGCGCCGGCGGATGGCGGTGACGACGGCGACGGTGGCCTCGCGCCCCTGCGCACCGCCACCACGATCGAGCCGGCGAGGGCGCCGCTCACCTCGCGCCCCTGGTTTCCGCTGGCGGTGGCGCTCCCTCCGCTGGCCTTCTTCGCCCTCCTCCTCGCGCCGCGGCTGGTGTCGCTGCGCAGGGGGCCCGGCGCCGGGCGCGGATCCCGCGACGAGATCCGGCGCAGGCTGGCGGCGGCGCGCGAGCTGGGCGGGCGGCGCGATCCCCGCTTCTACGACGAGCTCGACCTCGCCCTGCGGGCCGCGCTCGCGGAGGTCCTGGGCCGCGAGGTCTCGGGCCTGTCGCGGGTGCAGCTCGCCGAGGCCCTCGCCGCCGCCGGCGTCGCGGGCGAGGTGGCCCGGGAGGTGGGGCAAGCCCTCGACGACTGCGACATGGGTCGCTTCGCGCCGGGCGGCGTGGAGCCCGCGGAGGCGGCGGCGATCCACGGCCGCGCCGCCGCCGCCATCGATCGGCTGCAGAAGGGCGGGCGCCGATGAGCTTCGATCGGGCCCAGGCGACCCGGCACGCCCTCGCCGGGAACGACGCGTACGCGGCGGGAGACTGGGGCGGGGCCATCTCGGCCTACGAGGCGGCGCTCCAGGCCGGCGCGGACTCCGCCGACCTCTGGTTCAACCTGGGCAACGCCTGCTACCGCGCCGGGCAGACGGGCAGGGCGGCGCTCGCCTTCGAGAAGGCGCTCCGCCGCGACCCCGGCGACGAGCAGGCGCTGCGGAACCTGGAGCTGGTGCGCTCGCAGGTGACCCGGGGGGTGGTGGGCGCCCAGCGGCCGCCCTTCCTCGATCGGGTGGGCGCGCGGGTGGATCTCGAGGTGGCGTCGGCGTCGCTCCTCGCGACCTGGATCCTCGCCTTCTGCGTGCTCGCGCTGCGGCTGCGCCTGCGGGGGGCGGCGCTTCGGGCGGTGGCGGCGGGCATGGCCGCCGTGCTCCTCGCCGGGAGCGCCGTCGCCGGGGCCGCCACCTGGGCCGCGACCCGGGTGCGCGCCGCCGGATGGGCGGTGGTCCTCACGCCGGGCGAAGTGCGGGAGGCGCCCCAGCCCGACGCGAGGGTGGCGTTCCCGATCGAGGCGACCGTCGCCGTGCGCCTCACCGCCACGGTGGGCCGGTACGTCCGCGTCGAGCTGCCCGGAGGGCTCTCGGGCTGGATCGAGGCGGCCGCCGTCGCCCCCATCGATCCCTGAAAAACCATCCACAGGCCCGCGGGGCCGATCGCCGAGCGGGCAGGGCTATGCTCGCCCGCACCTTCCAAGGACGCTCCCCTCGTCCCCAGCTTCGAGGGGAGTTCCCTTTCGCAACGAGCAAGCGAGGGCCCGGTTCGATGGAGATGGAGTGGGACGATCCGCTGTACCGCTCGACGGTGTCGATCCTCGAGCACACCGCCGAGGCCATGAACCTCGATCTCAACATCCGCAGGCGGCTGCGCTTCCCCGATCGGGCGGTCGTCACCACCTTCCCGGTGCGGATGGACGACGGCAGCGTCGAGGTCTTCCACGGTTATCGAGTGCAACACAACAACACGCGGGGGCCCTACAAGGGCGGCCTGCGCTACTCGCCGGACGTCAACCTCGGCGAGACCACCGCGCTGGCCATGCTCATGACCATCAAGTGCGCGGTCATGGGGATCCCCTTCGGCGGCGCCAAGGGCGGCGTCCGGGTCGACACTGGCAAGCTCTCCAAGGGGGAGCTGCAGCGCCTCACCCGCCGCTTCACCACCGAGATCATCAACGACATCGGCCCCGAGTCCGACATCCCCGCCCCCGACATGGGCACCAACGAGCAGGTGATGTCCTGGATCATGGACACCTACTCGCAGGTGAAGGGGCGGGCGATGCCCGCGGTGGTCACCGGCAAGCCGATCGCGGTCGGCGGCTCCCTCCTCCGCAAGCAGGCCACCGGCCGCGGGGTCATCTACATCGTCGAGGCGGCGGCCAGGCACCTCGGCATCGATCTGGGCCCCTCCACGACCGCCGCCGTGCAGGGCTTCGGCAACGTGGGCGCCGAGGCGGCGTCGCGGCTCCACGAGCTGGGGGTGAAGGTCGTCGCCGTCGCCGACATCCGCGGCGGCATCCACGCCCGCAAGGGCCTCGACCTCCCCGCCCTGCGCCGCTGGTTCGAGGAGCACGGCACCGTCGCCGGCTTCCCCGGCAGCGAGCCCCTGGACGCCCAGGCGATCCTCGAGCTCCCGGTGGACGTCCTGGTCCCCGCCGCCACCAACGGCGTCATCCACGAGAACAACGTGGGGAAGCTGCGCTGCCGCATCCTCGCCGAGGGCGCCAACGGCCCCGTCACCGCTGCCGCCGACGCCATGCTGCGCGAGAACCCGGACATCTTCGTGATCCCGGACGTGCTCGCCAACGCCGGCGGCGTCACCGTCTCGTACTTCGAGTGGGTGCAGTCGCTGCAGATGTTCTTCTGGTCCGCCGAGGAGATCGACGAGCGGCTCAAGCACCTGCTCACCAAGGCCTTCACCGAGGTGGTGGACCGCGCCAGGAAGGCGAAGGTGGACATGCGCACCGCCGCGCTGATGCAGGGCATGGGGCGGGTCGCCGAGGCGATGTCGCTGCGCGGGCTCTTCCCCTGAGGTCGGCCTGGACCGCCGGCGGGGGGCGGGGCTACCGCAGGAAGTAGACCGCGAGGACCGCGAGCGGCAGCATCAGGGTCGCGATCCCCTGGAACATCGCCAGCCGCTTCATCCCGGCGGAGACGTCCGCGCCCTCGCCCTCGAGCTGCATCCCCACCTTCCGCCGCATCGCGATCGTCATGAGGTTGAAGAAGACGGCGATCAGCACGAGCGCGAGCTTGGCGTGCACGAAGCCGAGCTTGAACATGCCGCCCACCACCGCCAGGGCGATCCCCGTCAGCGGGGTCACGGCGAGCCCGATCCACTCGAAGGGCTCGAGCCGCCTCGTCACCGACCAGGCCGCCAGGCGGCCCTCGCGCCCCTGCACCTTGCGGGTCGCCACCTGGGCGGCGGTGGTGCCGAGCAGCCCGACGAACCAGGACACGAAGCCGAAGGTGTGGAAGAGCTTGAGGAGCGAGAACGTGGTCATCGGCGGGTCTCGTGGGGAAGGCGGCTGCAGCCGGGTCGAATCCGCTTCCACTAGCGGCACCGGCGGGCACGGTCAACCGCGACGCGGTGTGGAAGCGGGTCTCGCCTCGGGTTTCTCGGTGTCCGAGCGCGCGTCCCTACGGGAGGTCCGCGAGGGTCTGGTGTTCGCCGATCCGGCGGGAGGAGACCGCCTTCTCGGCGCGGGCCGGGTTGGGGCGGATCTCGAGCAGGTTGAGGCCGAGGACCCGGCGCAGGCGCATCTGCGCGTGGCGGGCGATGAAGCGATCGAGGGGCTCGTCGATCACCTGCGCCTGGCGGAGCGCGGCGTGGCGCACGAAGCGACGCCCGTCCTCGATCACCAGGATGCCGGAGTGGGTGACGAGGCTCACCGCGCCCGGGACGGGGGCGCGCACCACGTTGACGAGCAGGCCCTCCGGGAGGGTGTCGGCGACCTTCGCGGCGTCGGCGAGGGGGAGGTATGGGATGGTGTGGGTCCCCTCCAGCGACGGCTGCCACGGCAGCGAGCGGAGCCTGGTGCGCACCTTCCACTCGGAGGCGCCGTAGGAGATGGACGCGTGGACCACCGCGTCGCCGCCGAAGCGCGCGGTCGCCTCCCGGAGGTAGCCCTTTCGCTGCAGGTCCGGGATCCACTGGGCCTCCATCAGGTGGAGGCGGTTGTCGAAGGCCGGGGGCTTGCCGTCGGCGTAGCGGATGTCGTCGAGGATCGGCTCCACCTCGGCGGGCGAGCGAGCCTCGCCGACGGCGATCGCCGTCTCGATGAGGGTGAGGCAGTCGACGGCGTCCCAGCGCAGCCGCGGATCGGGATCGATCCCGGCGCCCTCGCCGAGGGGCGAGTTGCGGTAGGGGGTCCCCAGGAACGCCCGGGAGGTGCGCTTCACCCGCTCCCAGCCCGTCGCCGTCTCCGCGATCGCCGCCTCGACCCGGGCCTGGACCGCCTGGGTCGGGGAGGAGGAGAGCGCCGGGGAGGGGAGGGCGAGGGCGACGAGCAGGGGAGCGAGCAGGCGGCGCATCGTACGGCGATGGTAGACCCTGGAGGCGATCCCAGGAAGGGGCAGGCGCCCGCCCGCGAGGATCGCGGGAGCGGCGCGCGCCGCGGGCGGGCGCGGGATCAGCGCCCGTCCAGGAACCCCGCGCACGCGTCGGTGACGGCGAGGGCGTCGCCCGCCAGGACGCCGGTGATCCGTCCGCTCGCCTGGAGCAGGAGCAGCAGGGCGAACGCCGGCGGGGAGAGGAGCAGCACCGACTCGATCGCCGCCGGCGGCGACGGGCGCGCGGCCACTTCGGAGGCGGCGCTCGCTCCCGGTTCGTCCCTTCCGGCCGGCGGCGGCCCGGCGGCGAGGCCGAGGAGCGCGGCCCGGGTGGACGGGGCGGCGCTGCCCCACGCGACGAGCGAACCGGCGCCCACCGCGCCGAGGTCGGGATCCCGGGTGCAGCGCCCCACGAGGATCAGCCGGTCCGCCCGCGCCACCTTCGCGGCGAGCCGCACCACCCCGAGGCGGGGCGCCCGCCCCACGGCGACGAAGCCCTCCGCCGGCCGGCCGGGCGCGCCCTCTGCGAGGTCCGCGGCCCCGGCTCCCGCGGGTGCCTCGAAAGGGACGCCCGCGCCCTCGGCGGCGTCGGGGCGCGCCGGCCCCGGCTCCACCACGAGCCAGCGCACCTCGGCGGCGCCCGCCGCCTCGAGCGCCGCGGCGATCGGGCCGGCGGCGAGGTCGCGGAGCTCGCGCGGGAGGGAGGCGTCCTGCAGCACCGCCACCCGGTCGCCGGGCTCCACGAAGATGGCGAGCGAGGGCGCGCCCAGGGGGCGGGCGAGGGCGCCGGCGATCGCGCCTTCCGGATTCGAGACGGGCGGTGCGTCCATCGCCCTCCGCGCGGCGGGAAGGAGAGGGTGGGCGCGCCCGTTCCGAACGATGTCCATCTTTTCCGCCTCACGGCCTCGCCGCGGGGACGAGGACCCTCCAGATTGAGCTTCACGAAGTCCACCACGCAGGAGGAGCCGATCGCTCCCGACACGAGAGAAGGGTTCCTCGAGACCCGGGACGGCACGCGGCTCTGGTACCGGATCGCCGGCAGGGGTCCTGCCCTGGTCTGCCAGAACGGCGTCGGCGTCACCATCACGTTCTGGGAGGATCTGGCCGCCCGGTTCGCCACCAAGGGCTACTCCACCGTCCTCTGGGACTACCGCGGGCACGGCCGCTCCGACGAGCCGAAGGATCCGAGCCGGTTCACCCTCGCCACCTGCGTCGAGGATCTCCTCTTCCTCATGGACGAGCTCCGCATCGACCAGGCCTGCCTCCTCGGCCACTCGATGGGCGCGCAGCTCGGCTGGGAGTTCTACCGCTCCCATCGCGACCGGGTGAAGGCGCTGGTGCCGACCCTGGGCACCTACCGCAACGCCATCTCCTCGTTCTACGACATGCCGCGGGTGGCCCCCCGCGTCTTCGACGCCGCCCGGCTGATGGCCGAAACGTTCCCCGGCGCGGTGAAGAAGCTCACCGCGATCCCGGCGTCGCAGCCGCGCCTCGCCGACCGGGTGATGCGGGGCCTGTCGATCGTGCATCCCACCCTCTCCCCGAAGGACTGGGTGCCCGGATACCTGCAGCACATGGCGCGCCTCGACCCCCGGGTCTTCTTCGCGCTGGCGCGGGGCATCCGCGATCACGACGCCTCGGATCTGCTCCCTCGGATCGAGGTGCCGGTGCTGGTGGTGGCGGGCGACCGCGACTTCTTCTGCCCGCCCCGGGTCGCCCGGGAGATGGCCGATCGGATTCCGGGCGCCGAGCTCCTCATGATCCCCGGCGGATCGCACGCCGCGATCATCGAGCAGCCGGCGCTCGTGGATCTGCGCCTGCAGCGCTTCCTCTCCACCCGCGCCTTTCCGGAGGCCGCGCCCACCGCCGCTGGCCGCCTCGCCCTCCTGCCCGGGGGCCGGCCCGACGCGGCCGCGGCAATCGAAGCGCCCTCCGCTCCGCGCCCCGCCACCGGCGCTGGTGCGAGCGGCTCGGACGAGCCCTGACTGCGCCCGCGCCGGGCGAGTCCCGTCCATCCTCCGCCCCGGCCAGCGGCTGGCGCGTCGTGCCCCGAAGGGCCCGCGGTTGACCGCGCTTCCGCCAGGCGGGATCATCGGGGAAAGGAGGTCTCCATGCGCCACCTGCTCGCCGCCGCCCTCTTCGCCCTCGCGCTCCCCCACGCCGCCCTCGCCCAGGCCGACGAGGACCGCGCCGCGGAGGCGACGGCGCCGGAGGAGACGCCCGAGCAGAAGCGGGCGCGCCTCGAGGCCGAGCGGGACGCCGCCCGCATCAAGGCGCTGAACTACGGCCTGCCCTGGTACACGCAGGAGGCGGCGGACAAGCAGAAGGAGCTGGACGAGCTGGACGCCCAGACCGCCTCCGACGAGGGCGCCGGCGACGAGCGGGAGTAGGAGGCTCCTCCTC
>DATMSB010000105.1:0-31927 GCA_035565615.1 Vulgatibacter sp.
ACTTGGATGAGCTTGGGGGTGGCTTGCTAAAGGCCACCCCGGGCTCTGATTCTATTCTTCGAGCCGCCCACGAAGGGATCGGCCCGATGGAATTGCGGTTACCCCGCGACTTCGAACGTATGGCTTGCTATTCGGTTTTCAGAGACCGACGAATCTCGCCCGCGAAGGGCCCTCGTGTTCCGAGGTGGACGGGCTTCTACCCGCGGTCCCGAGGTCGGTCAAGGATCTTTTTCGCGATCGTTTCGATCGCGCCGCGGGGGCCGAGATCAGCCCAGCTCGCCCGCCAGGTGGAGGGCGATGGAGAGGACCGCCAAGCCCACCGTCTCGGTGCGGAGGACGCGGGTCCCCAGGCTGAGGACCGCCCCTCCGGCGGCGCGGACGGCCTCGACCTCCTCCCGCTCCAGGCCGCCCTCGGGCCCCACGATCAGGGCGATCGGCTCGCCGGCGTGGGCCTGCAGCCAGGGCCCCATCCGCACCGACGGATCCTGCTCCTCCCAGAGGACGGCGATCCGATCGCCGCGCGCCCGCGCCGCCTCCAGGAATTCGCCGAGCGAGGCGGGCTCCTCCACGGCGGGCACGTCCATCCGCCCGCACTGGCGCGCGGCCTCCTCCGCGATCCTGCGCCAGCGGCGCGCCCGATCGGCGCCTTTCGCCGCGTCCAGGTGCACCACGCAGCGCTCGAGGCGCAGCGGGGCGATCCGGGACACCCCCAGCTCCGTGGCCTTCTGCACCACGAGGTCGAGCTTGTCGCCCTTGGCGAGGCCCTGCGCGAGCGTGATCCGCGGCAGCGGGGGCTGGGTGCGCACCCCGCCCAGGCGGATCGTCGCCTCCTCCGCGGAGAGGGAGGCCACCTCGCCGGTCCAGGCCGATCCCTCGCCGTCGAAAACCTCGACCGCGTCCCCCACCCGGAGCCGCAGGACCCGCGAGAGGTGGTGGAGCGCCTCCCCCGCGACCCTGGCGAGGTCGCCCTCGATCCGCGCGCGGGGGACCAGGATCCGGTTCACTTCGTCACCCCCGGGGGCCGGGCCATCCACAGCAGAACCCACTCCCCCTCGTGCCGCACCTCCCGCATCGCCAGCCCTTCCGCCTCGTAGGCGGCCTGCACGTCGGCCGCCTGGGTGGCGAGGATCCCCGAGAGGAGGAGCTCGCCGCCCGTCGCCACCCGCGCGGACACCGGCGCGGCCAACTCGATCAGCGTGCCCGCGAGGATGTTGGCGATCACCACGTCGAAGGCCTCGGAGAACGACTCCACCGGCCGCGCCGAGATCTCGATCCGCTCGCAGCCGTTCTCCCGGGCGTTCTGGCGGGCCACCTCGACCGCGACCGGATCGTCGTCGATCATGACGACCCGGCCCGCGCCCAGCTTCGCGGCGGCGATCCCCAGGATGCCGCTCCCGCAGCCGACGTCGATCGCGGTGGCGCCGGGGCGCCGCTCGAGGATCTCGAGCACGCCCCGGAGGCAGTGCGCGGTGGTGGCGTGGCCGCCGGTGCCGAAGGCCATCCCCGGCTCGATCGTCACCGCGATCGCGCCGGCCGGCGGCGCCTCCCACGGCGGCAGCACCCAGAGCTTTCCGCCGACGTGCAGCGGGCGGAAGTGGAGCTTCCAGGTCTCCGCCCAGTCCTGGTCGTCGAGCCGCTCGATCCCCGCGCGGACCTCCGCCCCTCCCGCCTGGGCCTCGAGCACCTCCCGGGCCCAGACGACGATCTCGTCCCCGTCCGCGTCGGCGCCGAAGTACCCGATCACCACCGCGCGCCCCTCCGGGACCGGGCGATGCCCCGGGGGAGGCAGGATCTCGTGGTCTCGGATCTCCACGCCCCCGGCGTCTGCGTCGTGGAGGAGGGACGCCGCCAGCTCCGACAGATCCGCCGGCACGTCGAAGGTGAGGGCCAGGTACTCGCTCATCGCCCGCGCGATACCACGAGCGACCCTTCCCGATCGAGCCCCACGGGCCTCTCTCGCGAGGCCTCGAACCGAAAGGCGCGGACTCCGAGGGCCGCCGAGCGCCGGGGCGCGGCCTCTCTGCCGTCTCGCACCTCTCCGACGCCGCCGCGCGGGATCGCTCGGTCCGCGTCCGACGCGGGGCGGCTACCGGGGCGTCACCACCGCGAGCACGCTCCGCCGGGGATCGAGGGTCCGGCGCGCCGCCTCGAGGACGTCCTCGCGGGTCACCGACTCGATCCGCTCCGCGTAGCGGGCGAAGTTGTCCGCCCCCATCCCGTAGCGCTCGTCCAGCGCGAAGGTCGCCGCCCGCGCCGAGTTCTTCTGCAGCCCGATGGCGTGGCTGCCCACCAGGTAGCGCCGCGCCCGCAGGAGCTCCTCCTCGGAGATCGGCTCGCGGGCCACCCTGGCGAGCTCCGCGCGGATCCCCTCCTCGGCGTCGGCGAGCTTCTCCGGCGACGTGCCCATGTAGACGCCGAAGTAGCCCGGATCGATCCCCTCGAGGTTGAACGCCGTCACCGAGTAGGCCATCGATCGCTTGTCCCGCAGCTCGTAGAAGAGCCGCCCGCCCTGCCCCGCGAGGACGCTGGCGAGCACCTCGAGGGCGTAGCGCTCCGGATCCTGGAACCTCGCCCCGGGGAAGCCGAGCACCAGGTGCGCCTGCTGCTTGTCCATGTGCCGCATCGCGCGCCGGGGCTCCTCCACCGGCGGCACCACCGGCACCTCGGGCGGCGCCCGCCGCTCGGAGGTCGCACCGCCGAAGAGCTCCTCGGCGAGGGAGAACGCCTCCTCCGGCTCGACGTCCCCGACGACGGAGAGGACGAGGCCCTCGGGGCCGTAGTGCCTCCGGAGCCAGCCCTCCAGCTCGCCGGGGCCGAAGGCGGCCAGCGTCTCGGCGGTCCCCAGCGGATCGAAGCGGTAGGGGTGCCGCCGGAAGATCGTGTGGGAGAAGAGGTCGAACGCCACGCTGCTCGGGTTGTCGTCCCGGCTGCGGATCGCCTCGACCTGCAGGGCCCGCTCCCGATCGACCTCCTTCTGCTCGAAGGAAGGCTCGAGCAGGCACTCGGCGAAGAGCCGGAAGGAGGGCTCGAAGGTCCTGGCGAGGAAGTCGCCGCGCAGCCCGAAGGAGTTGCGTCCGGACACGCCCACGATCGAGGCCGCCAGCTCGTCGGTGCGGGCCGCCAGCTCCTTGGGCGGGTGCCGCCGGGTGCCCTTGGTGACGACCCGGGCCAGGAGGTGATCGACGCCGTTGGTCTCCTCGGTCTCGTACCGCAGCCCGCCCAGGAACGCCGCCCGCACCGCCACCACGGGGACCGCGGACTCGGGCCGAACCAGCACGACGGCGCCGGAGTCGAGGGTCGCCTTCAGGATCCCGGTTTCGCCGATGGGCTCGCCGCGCGCCTTCGCCTGCCGGCGCGCCGGCGCCGGCGCGGGCGGGGGAGCGGCGGGCGTTTGGGGCCGAGGGGCGCGATGCCCGTCGCCCGACTCGAGCGCGCTCGAGAGGGAGCCGAGCTCCTCCTCGGTGATGGTGCCCTCCTCGCCGCCGAGCGCCACCACGTTGAGGCGAGCGGCGCGCAGCCACCGCTCGCAGGCGGCGCGCACCTCCTCCGCAGTCGCGCTCCGCAGCCGCTCGTAGTACCGCTCCTCGAAGTCGAGCGAGCCGGTGATGGTCGAGTAGAAGCCGAGCTTCCGCGCGACGCCCTGCATCGTCTCCTTCTGCCAGATGGCCTCGGACTCCAGGAGGTGCTTGGCGACCGACAGCTCTTTGTCGGACGGGCCCTTCTCCCGGAGGCGGTGGACCTGCCTCAGGATCTCCTCCACCGCCGGCGCCGTGCGCTCGTGGGGGAGCGTCGCGCCCACCACGAAGAGCCCCGGATCCTTCGGCGTGTAGGCGTACGAGTAGATGTCGTTGACCAGGTGCTTGTCCCGCTTCACCTCCTGCACCAGGCGGGAGCTGTCGCCGTGGCCCAGGACCGCCGCCGCCAGATCGAGGGGGGCGAGATCCTCGGAGAGGATGTCGGGGATCGGCCAGGCCAGCGCGAGGTGCGTCTCCATCACCTGCTCGCGCAGGATCCGGGCGCGCATCGAGGTCTGCTCGGGCTCCACCTTGCGGGGGTGGTGCCCCCCGTGCCTGCCGGACGCCTCGCTCCACACCTCCTCGATGGCGCGGCGCGCCCGCTCGGCGTCGAAGTCGCCCACCACGACGAGGGTGATGTTGTCCGGCGTGTAGTGGCGCCGGTAGAAGCCCACCACGTCGTCGCGGGTGAAGCTGCGCACCGTGTGGGGGAAGCCGATCACCGGCCTGCCATAGGTGTGCTCCCGGAACGCGAGCTCGAAGAGCGCCCGGGACGCCCGGCGCGAGGGGCTGTCCGCCGACCGCTTGATCTCCTCGATCACCACCTCGACCTCCCGGGCGAGCTCCTCCGGATCGAAGATCGAGCCCAGGACCTGGTCGCCCAGGATCTCGAGGCCGTCCTCGAAGAAGCGGGAGGCGATGGTGAGGTGGTAGACGGTCTGGTCGAAGCTGGTCCAGGCGTTCACCTCGCCGCCGCGGGACTCGATGTCCTTGGCCACCACGCCGGGGCCGCGCTTCCTGGTGCCCTTGAAGAGCATGTGCTCGTGGAGGTGCGCGAGCCCCGCCTCGCGGTCGGTCTCGTCCGCCGAGCCCACCTGCACCCAGGCCTGGAGCGCGACCACCGGCGCGGCGCGGTTCTCCTGGAGGATCACGTGGAGCCCGTTGGGGAGGCGATACTGCACGTCGGACCTTTCTTCCGGAAGCAGGTCTTCCGGACTCCCCGACCGACGTGCGCTCGTCGGGAGGGTGAATGGAGTCATGTCGACGCGGGAGCATAAGGGCCCGCGCGCGTCGGCGCCCGGAAACGACGAGGCGCCGCGGCAGCGGCGGTGCGAGGGCCCCTCGGGACCGCTTCCTCGGCCGAAGGTGCGGTCGCGGGCGGCTCCTGTCAACGATAGGGGCGGATTCGTGACCGGTTTCCAGGACGTGGTAGACTCGCCCGCGAGTAGAGGAGACCTCCCCGAGGCGGGTCCGCTCGCGCCCGCGCGCGGGTCACCCGTTTCGTTCGCTCGCCTCCGGGGCTCGCGACGGTTCGCGGATCACGCGCGATCCCTCGGGCGTCGGGCGAGGAACCGCAGCTCGAGTGGCCCATGGAGAAGCGCGCGCTCCCCATCGACGACGTCCTCGACGAGGCGGAGATCGTCGAGATCTCGGACGGCCCCGACGGGGCGGAGGACCGCCCGGGCGAGCACGAGATCCGCATGGAGCTCGAGGCCCTCTACGCCGCGGAGCGCGGGGAGATGGGGGCCCGGATCGCGGAGCTCGAGGGCGAGCTCGAGGCGCTGCGCGAGGAGCGCCACGCCTTCGGGGTCGAGCTCGACGAGCTGCAGGCGGAGCTGGAGCAGCGGGCCGCGGCGGTCGCGGAGGCGCGAGCGGAGGCCACCCGGGCGAGGGAGAGCCTCGACGAGGCCCGCGCGAAGTGCGCGGAGCTGGAGAGAAGCGCCCGGCACCTCGAGCGGGAGCGGGAGCGGATCCAGGACGACCTCGCGGGGCAGATCGCGGAGATCGCCTCGGAGCTCGCGTCGCGGGACCAGGAGATCCTGCGGCTGAACCGGCAGATCCAGCAGCTCATGCAGCGGGTCTCCTCGGGCGGCGAGGCCTCGCCCGCCCTCGCGGAGGCCGAGGCCGAGATCGCCCGGCTGAAGGACGAGCTGGAGGATCTCGCCGCCCAGAACGAGTTCCTCTCCTCGGAGGTCGATCGCTACGCGGCCCAGGCCGCGGAGCGCAATTCCGACAAGTGAGCTCGTTCGCGTCCCGCTTCGGCGTCTACATCCACTTTCCCTACTGCCTCTCCAAGTGCCCCTACTGCGACTTCGCGTCGGTGGCGGCGACCACGATCCCCCACGCGCGCTACGCGCGGGGGATCGAGGCGGAGCTCGCCGTCCGGGCGAAGGAGCACGGCAGGCCCGCCGGCGGCGTCGAGTCGCTGTACTTCGGGGGCGGCACGCCCTCGCTGTGGGAGCCGTCGTGCGTGGGGCGGGCGATCGAGGCGGTCGATCGCCTCTTCGGCCTCGCCGCCTCCTGCGAGATCACCCTGGAGGCGAACCCCGGCGCCTCGGACGCGGCCCGCTTCGCCGAGCTGCGCAGGGCCGGGGTGAATCGCCTCTCCATCGGCGTGCAGTCCTTCCATCCGGCGATCCTCGCCGGCCTGGGCCGAAGGCACTCCGGCGCCGAGGCGAAGGCCGCGTTCGCCTCGGCGCGAGACGCGGGGTTCGACGACGTCTCCCTCGATCTGATCTTCGGCGGGCCCGGGCAGGATCCGTCGATGGCCCGCGCCGACGTGGAGGAGGCGATCCGCCTCGGCCCCGAGCACCTCTCCTGCTACGGCCTCACCCTGGAGGGGCTCGCCGAGGACGTGCGCCTCGCCAAGGACGTGAAGCGGGGGCGGGTGCGGGTGCCGGACGACGCGGTGCAGGAGGAGATGGGTCGCCTCGTCCGCGCCGCCCTCGAGGCCGCCGGCTACGCCCGCTACGAGATCTCCAACTTCGCGCGGCCCGGCTTCGAGTCGCGGCACAACACCCTCTACTGGCTCGGGCGCGAGTACGTGGCCGCCGGCTGCGGCGCCCACGGCTTCCGCCGCGTGGGCGCCGGCGGCGTCCGGTACGGCAACCCCCGCAAGCCCGAGGCCTGGCTCGCCGCCGTGGAGGCCGGCGGGCCCACCGAGGTCGAGCGCGACGAGATCGATCCCGCCGAGCTCTTCGAGGAGCGGGTCTTCCTGGGCCTGCGCCTCGCCGAAGGGGTGGACCTGGCGGAGGCCGCCGCGGAGACGGTGGGCGAGGTCCCCGAGGGCGTGCTCGCCCAGGCCCGGGCGCTGGAGGCGCAGGGGCTGGTGGTGCGGGAAGGGTCGAGGGTGCGGTGCACGGATCGTGGATTCGACTTCCACACCGAGGTGGCCCTGCGCCTCATCCCCGCCGCGCCGCCGCCCCGCCGGGCGGAGCGGGTTCCCCTCGTGGTGCTCTGAGCGGCGCCTCCCATCGCCATGCGCCACCTGCTCGCCGAGGCCAGGGGCGGGCCCGGCCCGCGCTCCGCCTCCCCTCGACCAAGGGCGAGCCGCGCCGGGGTCAGAGCCCCGGCTCGATCCGCGCGGCGGCGTCGTCGGCGAGAACCAGCTCCGCGGCCTGGGCCCGATCGACCGCGAGCACCCAGCGCGCGAACTCCCGGTACTCGTGGGGGCGCACCCTGCCCCGCGCCACCTCCAGGGACTCGTCGATCGCCAACACGCCGGGGCTGGCGGCCACCGAGCGGCCGTAGTCGCCGAACGCTCCCTTCTCCCGGGCAGCGTCCGGCGCGCCCACCACCCGCAGCGACACCGGCAGCTCGATCCGGATGCGGGTCTCCACCTTCTCCGGCGCCCGGAGGAAGAGCGGCGACTCCCGGTCGCCCCGGGTGAGGAAGCGCCTCCCCAGCCCGGCGGCGAAGAAGTCGAGGTCCAGCGAGCGCAGGCCCTGGCCGAGATCGTGGGCCGCGTCGGGGACGGTGAAGCGGTAGCGCAGGGTCAGCGAGTCGTCGGGCGGATCGACCGAGAGCTCGTCCAGGACGAGGCCGCGGAACCCCTTGGCGAGGGCGGACTCCACCGCCTGCTTGCGCCGGTCGTCGTCGAGCTTCTCCAGACTCCCTCGGGCCCACGCACCGTCGAAGCCCAGGTAGCGCTCCAGCCCCTCCCCCGTCAGCGTGCCGTCCTCGGCGAGCGAGAGCACGACCTCGACCACCCGCCCTCGCGGCGCGTCGGACGACGCCGGGGTGCTCGCGGGCTGCGGCCGATCCCGCCCCGACTCCGGGAGGAGGAGCGCGGACGATCCCTCCGCCAGCGGCGCCACCCGGCCGAAGGGCGCCCAGCGCATGTAGGGATCGAGCCAGAGCTGCCCTCCCTCCGGATCGGGCCTCACCACCAGCACCAGGTACCCCCACCGCGACATCCGCGGGAAGCGCATCGGGGCGGGAGGCTGATCCCAGGTGCGCACCACCGCCCAGCGGTTCGGGATCCCCAGCTCGTCGAGGGCCGCCTTGATCAGGAGCGCGCGGTTCCCGCGCTTCTGCGCGAGGACGTAGGAGGCCTTGCCACCCGCGGATCCATCCGCGCCCTCGATCTCCTCCATCGCCCGGTCGTAGATCGCGCGGACGATCGGCGTGCGGTCGGCCCCGGTGGTCTTCACGCCGGCGGCGATCCCCCGAGCCCACGCCGCCACCTCCGCGGTTCGATCCGCGGCGCCGGCGAGGCGATCGGCGAACATCCACGCGGCGCTCGTCTCGTCCGCGCCGCTCCCCGCCTGCACCCACGGGAGGAACTCTTCGATGCGCACGGCGCCGGGCTCCGGCACGAAGGCGGCGTTGTCCCGGCTCGCCATCCGCAGGGTGACGAAGTCTCCGTCCTCGAGCACCTCGGCAACGGGCGCGCCGTTGTGCGAGTCGATCTCCAACGCCCCCTTGGGCGCGCGGACCACGTAGACCGACTCCAGCAGGGGCGTGCCGCTGGATCGGAAGTAGAAGGGAGACGAGCTCCAGCCCGGGTTGCCGTCGCCGCGCGGCGAGGTGGCGAGCAGCCACTCGATCTCCACGTAGTCGCCCACGTCGAGGTTGGGCAGCGAGACGGACTCCTTGCCGCCGATGCTCTCGGGCTCGAGGATGGTGCCGTCCTTCTTGACGGTGCGCAGGTGCACGACCTCGGCGCCCGCGGGGATGTGGGCCTCGCCCAGCTCGTCGACGCCGCGCTTGTCCAGGACCTTCGAGATCACGTGGACACGATCCACCAGCGATCCGTCGGGGAACGCCTCGGTCGCGGCGAAGTCGTAGATCACCACGGTGGCGGTGTCGAAGGAGCGCGGGTTCTCCTCGAACGCGCGGATCACCTCGAGGCCGTCGCGGTCGTACTCGGCGAGGACGTCCCTGCCCTGGCGGAACGCCTCCATTCGCCGCCAGGCGAGATCGCCTCCGTCCAGGGAGAGGGACCTCTCGCGCGCGGCTCGGGCGCCGTCGAGGTCGCCCGCCCGCTCCAACAACTGCGCCCGCCGCCTGGGCAGGAACGCGCTGCGTGGCCAGTGCCGCTCCAGCTCGGCGACCACTGCCGCGGCGCCCGCGGCGTCGCCCGCGGCGAGGAGGCGCTCGGAGAGGCGCAGCGCCGGCGACGGATCCTGTGGCCCCTCGGCGATCAGCTCCCGGAAGATCTCCCTCGCCTCCTCGTGCCTGCCGCGGGAGCCGAGGATCCCCGCCAGCCTCGCCCTGCCCCCCGGGCAAGCGGCGAAGCGCTGCGCCGCCTCCTCGAGATCGGCCGCGGCGTCGGCGCGCCGGGCGAGGTCCACGAGCAGGGATCCCGCCTCGCAGAGGCCGGCGTCGGCGGCCGCCGCCTCCCGTGCGTGCCGCCACGCCTGCACGTCGAAGCCCCTCGCGAGGGCCACGTGGGCCCGGGCCATCGCCAGGATCGCCGATCCCTTCGCCTCGCCCTCCGCCGCCGCGATCTTGTCCAGCGCGTCGTCGTGCCGTCCCGCCTCCCGCAGGATCGACGCCGCGCTCCACAGGGCGCGGGGGTTGCGGGGGTCGCGGGAGAGGAGCGCCTCGAGATCAGAGGCCGCCCTCGCCTGCCCGAGCGCCTCCTGGATGCCGTCGTCCCGCCGCGCGATGTCGGCGCGGAGCTGCAGGAGCGGCGGCGCGTTCGGCGCGGCCTCGAGCGCGGACGCGAGGAGCTCCTTGGCACCTTCGCGATCGATCCGCTGGAGATCGGTCGCCGCCACGTAGGCGGCGACGAGGCCTCCCTCGCGCTCGAGGGACGACGCGAGCCGGCGGGCGCCGTCGAAGCGGGCCGGTCCCTCGAGCCGCGGCGCAGGGCCCGGCCGATCCCCCGGCTCTGCGGCGCGGAAGGCGATCCGCGACGGGCGCCCGTCCGCGGGGGCGAGGGCGACCCGCACCTCGCCCCGGCCGCTACCCTTCACCACCCGGACCGCCACGAGGTGCGGGCCCGCTTCGAGATCGAGCCGCGCCTGCCCCGCCGTCGGGACGGGCGCGCCGATCGCCTCGCGGCGCAGCACCTCGACGCCGTCCACGAAGACGGCGACGCTCGTGCTGCGGGCGGAGGACACCCGCAGCACGTGGCGGCCGGCGGCGGGGACCTCCGCGACGGAGAGCGCGTAGTAGACGTCGCCGTCGCGCTCCTCGGGTCCGAGCTCGATCGAGCCGTCCGGGATCGAGAAGGGCCGCAGCGCGAGGGTGCGCCCTCCCGATCCCTCGTACGTCCGGGCGATCGGCGCGGCCTCCTCGGGCGGGAAGGGCGTGCGCAGATCCAGGTGGTGCCAGGGGGAGAAGGGGCCGACGATCGAGGCCGCCGTCACCAGGCCGGCGGCGGCGATCGCGTCGCGCTTCGACTCGCCCCCGGTGCGGCGCAGCGCCGCCCGCAGCATCGCCGCGGCGTCGGGCCCGAGGCCGGGTTCGCCGAGCAGCTCCGCTGCCACCCCTTCGATCTCGCGATCGAGGACGGTCGCGAGGGTCGCGATCGAGGCCAGCCTCCTCGCGGCGACGGTCGCCAGGGGATGGGAGGGTGCCCCCCGGATCAGCACGGCGAGCTCGCGGGTCTCGCCGTAGGGGTCGAGGCGGCGCCTTGCGGCCTCGGCGAGGGCGAGGCGGGCCCAGGGCTCGCTCGGATCCCGGGCGAGCGCGCTTTGGGCGAGGGACTCGAGCCGAGCGGCGTCCGCGTCCACCATCCAGGCGTGCCAGCCGGCGAGTGCCTGCTCGCGGGCCGTGCCCCCGCCTTCCCGGGCGGCGCGCGCCGCGTCGGCGAGGATCTCGAGGGGCGGACGCGGGCCGCCGGCACACGACGCGAGCAGGACGACCGGGAGCCACGCGAGGAGGAAACGACGCAAGGGGGAGCCTTTCGACATGGGCGCCATCATCGCACGTCGGACCGGGCGCCTGCCCCGCAACCGTCCGAGACGCGGCTCCCTTCCCGGCGGGGAGCCTCCCGGGCGCCCGCCGGGCGACCTCATCCGCCGCCGAGCTTCGCGCGCAAGACCGCCTCGTAGCGCGAGCCCTGGGGCGAGAGGTGGCTTCGGTAGAGGACGAGCTCGCTGACGGTGAACGCTCCCAGGTCGGCGAGGGCCGGATCCGCGGCGCAGAGGGCGAGGTCCCGATCGCCTCGGGGCGGCCGGGATCGGGCGAGGGTGAGGTGGGGCGCGAAGGGCCGCGGATCGGGCGCGTACCCCGCAGGCGCCAGCGCCGCCTCCAGGGAGGACTTCAGCGAGGCGAGCGCCTCCACGTCGCCCTCGAGTCCCACCCAGAGCACCCGCGGGTGGGCGCGGCTCCCGAACGATCCCCCGCCACCGGCGCGGAGGCGCAGGGGAGCCGAGGCACCCGCCGCCACCTCCACCGCCCGCCGGACCTCGGGGACGATCGCGTCGGGGATCTCGCCCAGGAAGGCCAGGGTGAGGTGCAGCCCCTCGGGCCTCGCCCACCGGGCGTCGGGCGCGAGGGGGCGAAGGGCGTCGATGGCGGCGCCGAGGGCCGCCCGCACCGCCTCGTCCGGATCCACCGCGACGAACAAGCGCATCGTCTCCCCCGCGAAAACGCCGACCTACTCGACGGTGACGCTCTTGGCGAGGTTGCGGGGTTGATCCACGTCGGTGCCGCGGGTGTCGGCCACGTGGTACGCGAGGAGTTGCAGCGGGATGCACGAGACGATCGGCATCAGCAGCGGATCGCAGTCGGGCACCTCCACCACGTGGTCGGCGATCGAGCGGACGTGCGTGTCGCCCTCGGTGACCACGGCGATGACCTTGCCGCCGCGGGCGCGCACCTCCTCGATGTTGCCGATCGTCTTCTCGTAGGTGGAGTCGCGGGTGGCGACCACGACCACGGGCAGGCCGGGCTCGATGAGGGCGATGGGGCCGTGCTTCATCTCGCCGGCCGCGTACCCCTCCGCGTGGATGTAGGAGATCTCCTTGAGCTTGAGCGCGCCCTCGAGGGCCACCGGCGCCTGGGGGCCGCGGCCGAGGAAGAGCACGTCCCGGGCGTGGGCCACGTCGTGGGCCACCTCGTTCACCTGCGCCTCCGACTCGATGGCGCGCTCCACCTTCGCCGGCAGCTCCCGCAGGCTGGCCAGCCACCTCCGTCCGCTCTCCACGTCGAGCGTCCCGGTGAGCCGGCCCATCCGCACGGCGACCAGCGCCAGAGCGGCGAGCTGCGTGGTGAAGGCCTTGGTCGACGCCACGCCGATCTCGGGACCCGCGTGCGTGTAGAGCACCTCGTCCGCCTCGCGGGCGATCGCCGAGCCGAGGACGTTGCAGATCGCCAGGGTACGGGCGCCGCGGCGCTTCGCCTCCCGCATCGCCTCGAGGGTGTCGATGGTCTCTCCCGACTGCGAGATGGCGACGGCGAGCACCGACCCGTCCACGACGGGTTCGCGGTAGCGGAACTCCGACGCGAGGTCGACCTCCACCGGGAGCCGCGCGAGCCGCTCCACGAGCTGCTTGCCCACCAGCGCCGCGTGCCAGCTCGTGCCGCAGGCGAGCATCACCACCCGCTTCACGGCGGCGAGGTGCGCCCGATCGAGGATGCCCTCCGCGCCCAGGGCGTCGCCCTCCTCCTCGTCGGATCGGCCGCGCAGGGTGTCCGCGATCGCCCGGGGCTGCTCGTGGATCTCCTTGTGCATGAAGTGCTTGTGGCCGCCCTTCTCGGCCATCACCGGCGACCAGTCGATCCGACGGGGCGCCCGCGACCGCTCGTTGCCCTCCATGTCGGTGAGGCGGATCCCCTCCGCGATGATCTCGGCGACCTCGCCCTCCTCCATGAAGATCACGTCGCGGGTGTGGGAGAGCAGCGCCGGGATGTCGGAGGCGACGAAGTTCTCCCCCTTCCCCACGCCGAGGATCATCGGCGACGAGTTCTTCGCCGCCACGATCTCGCCGGGGCGATCCTCCGAGGTCACCACCAGGGCGTAGGTGCCCCGCACGGAGGCGAGCGAGCGGCGCACCGCGTCCGCCAGGCTGCCGCCCTCCTTCAGCTCCCGGGCGACGAGGTGGGCGAAGATCTCCGTGTCGGTCTCGCTCTGGAACTCGTGCCCCTGCTCGCGGAGCTCGGCGCGCAGCGCGAGGTGGTTCTCGATGATGCCGTTGTGCACCACCGCCACCGACTCGTAGCGATGGGGGTGGGCGTTCTCGTCCGAGGGCTTCCCGTGGGTGGCCCAGCGGGTGTGGCCGATGCCGGTGGTGCCGGAGAGCGGCGTGCGGGCGAGGAGCGCGTCCAGGTTGGCGAGCTTGCCCTTCGCCCGGGCGACCTGCAGGCCCTTCTCGCCCAGAACCGCGACGCCGGCGGAGTCGTACCCCCGGTACTCGAGCTTGCGCAGCCCCTCCACCAGCAGCGTCGCCGCCTGCTGCGATCCCACGTACCCCACGATGCCGCACATGCTCGAGATGCCTCCTTCGCCCGTCGGGCCGAACCGAGCGGACTGTGCAGGAGATCGGGCCAGGGAGCAAGCGCCCGCCGGGATCCCGCCGCCGGGCGCCGCGGATTGGCCAGAATGGCAGCAGCGCCGGGAAGCTCGGCAGGGGGTCCAGGGTGTTCCTGCGGTGACGATCCACTCGTCCGGTGGAGCCCGATCCGACGACGTTCTTTGCGAATGTCGACGGGCTCGAGGCGCGGGGTTCTTCTCGACCGACCGGACCTGAAGGAGCGTTCCGCGATCAGCGCTTCTTTTCGGCGGCGCGGCGGCGCTCGACCCAGCCCTCCTTGGTCACCTGCTGCGGCCGGGAGAGCGCCAGCGCGCCGGCGGGGACGTCCCGGGTGACGGTGGTGCCCGCGCCGACGTAGGCGCCGTCGCCCACCCGCACCGGGGCGACGAGCTGCGTGTCGCTGCCGATGAAGACGCCGTCGCCCAGCTCGGTCACCGACTTGTTCACGCCGTCGTAGTTGCAGGTGATGGTCCCCGCTCCCACGTTGCATCGCTCGCCGACGATCGCGTCGCCCAGGTAGGTGAGGTGGTTGGCCTTGGAGCCCCGGCCCATCCTCGTCTTCTTGGTCTCGACGAAGTTGCCGATGTGGACCTCGGGTCCGAGCTCGGTGCCGGGGCGCAGCCGCGCGAAGGGGCCCACGATGGCGCGCTCGCCCACCACCGCGTCCTCGAAGACCGAGTACGGCTTCACGACGACGCCCGCGCCGACCCGGCTCCCCACGATCACCGAGCCCTGGCCGATGACGGTGCCCGCCCCGACGAAGGAGCCCTTTCCGATCCGCACGTGGGGCTCGAGGAGGACGTCGGCCTCGAGGGCCACGTCCTCGTCCAGCCAGACCGTGTCCGGATCGACCATGCCCACCCCGGCCCGCATGTGGGCGAGGACGAGGCGGCGGCGCAGCTCCTTCGCCGCCGACGCCAGCTCGGCGCGATCGTTCACCCCGGAGACCTCGTCCACCGGCGCTTCGACCGCCACCGCGGCGTCTCCGGCGCGGTGCGCCGCCGCCACGAGATCGGTGAGGTAGAGCTCGCCTTGGGCGTTCTCGTCGTCCAGGTTCTCCAGCTCGCGCCAGAGGAAGGCGGCGTCGACGTCGTAGATCCCCGCGTTGCACTCGCGGAGCGCGCGCTCCTCCGGCGAGGCGTCCTTCTGCTCGACGATCGCGCGCACGGCGCCCGCCTCGTCGCGGACCACCCGCCCGTACCCGGTGGGATCCTCCGGCCTCATGGAGAGGAACGCGAGGGTGCGGCCCTGCCCGGCCTCCACCAGCCTCGCGAGCGTCGCCTCCGTGAGCAGCGGCACGTCGCCGTAGAGGATGAGCACCCGGCCCTCCGCGCCGGCGAGCGCCTCCCGCGCGCATCGCACGGCGTGGCCTGTGCCGAGCTGCCGCTCCTGCACGGCGAAGCACAAGGGGGCACCAGGGAAGAGGGACTCGAGCCGCTCCCGCACCTCCTCCCCCTGGTGGCCCACCACCACCACCACGGGATCGCAGCCCATCGCCAGCGCCCGGCGGATCGGGTACCACGCCAGCGGGCGACCGTTTGCCTCGTGGAGCACCTTCGCGAGGTTGCTCTTCATCCGGGTGCCCTTGCCGGCGGCGAGGACGATGGCGGCGTGCGACTTTCTTTCCATGTCGGGGCGGTACGATAGGATTGCCCATCCAGCCCGGTCAACGAAGGTGGAAGCGTTCGACGATCCTTCGTAGACGTTGGAGAGAGGGTTTCAAGCCGTGGAGACGAAGATGAGGCCCGGGGAAGCCATTCGCGTCGCAGTCGTGGAGGACGACCCCCACCAGCTCGCGCTCGTCTGCCGAACGCTCGCCGCCCACTCGGACATGAACGTGGTGGGCGCGTTCCCCGACGCGAAGCGCGCGTTGGCGGAGCTCGTGGACTCGGATCCGGCGGTGAAGCTCTGCGACGTGGCGGTGATCGACCTCGGCCTGCCGGACATGCCCGGCGCGGAGCTCGCCCGGCGCCTCGCCGCCCTCGATCGCCCCCCCGAGATCGTCGTCCTCACCGCTCACGGCGAGCGGAGCAAGGCGCTCGAGGCGCTGCGGGCCGGCGCCTGCGGCTACCTCCTCAAGGGGACGCCTTCCGAGGTCCCCAACGCCGTGCGCATCGCCGCCGCCGGCGGATCGATCATCGCCCCCGCGATCGCCCGCTACCTCCTCGAAGAGGTCCGGGTGGCGCGTCGGCCCGGCGACACTTCCGGCACCACGCTGGAGGAGGCGGGGCGCAGCGCGCCCAACGGCCCCGGCGTCGCGGACGGCCGCACCCCCCTCACCCGCCGCGAGCGCGAGGTGCTCGGCCTCCTCGCGAAGGGCATCACCTACGAGGAGGCCGCCCGGATGCTGGGCATCAGCCTGGGCACCATCCAGAGCCACGTGAAGAGCCTCTACCGCAAGCTCGAGGTCACCTCGAAGGCCGAGGCCGCCGCCGAGGCGGTGCGCCGCGGCCTGGCCTGGTCCTGATCGAAGCGCCGGCCGTTCCCCGCATCCGCGATCCGACCTCCCCGGGCGCCGCGGCGGCGCCGGGTCCGAATGGACCGGCGTCTCCCCGTCCGCCACTCGGCCCAACGTCTTGCGGTCGAGGGGGGCGGGCCCTCACCGCCCCGCGGCGCCGCTCCGCCCGCCGCGCCGGTTGCCCTCCGCTCCCCGCTGCCGTAAGCGAGGGACATGCGCGCCCTCGCCCTCCTGCTCTGCCTCCTGGCCTCCCCGGCCCTCGCCCTCCCCGCCGCCGGCACCAAGGGCATGGTCGCCACCGGACACGTGGCGGCGAGCGAAGCCGGGGTGGAGATGCTCCGAGCGGGCGGCAACGCGGTCGACGCCGCGGTGGCGGCGGCGTTCGCCCTCGCGGTGGTGGAGCCCGAGTCCTCGGGGATCGGCGGCGGCGGCTTTGCCCTCGTGCGCATGAGGAAGGAGCTCGTCTTCCTCGACTTCCGCGAGGTCGCGCCCGCCCGCGCGACCCGCGACATGTACCTGAAGGACGGCACGCCGCAGCCGGCGCTCGCCCGGGACGGCGCGCTCTCGGTGGCGGTGCCCGGCGCGGTCGCCGGCTACCTCGAGCTGCAGCGCCGCTTCGGGAAGCTGCCCCGGGAAAGGGTGCTCGCCCCCGCCATCCGCCTCGCCGAGGAGGGGTTCCCGGTCGACGAGAAGTACCGCGGCGCCGCCCGCTTCCGCCTCGACTTGCTGCGCGCGGACCCGGAGGCGGCCCGGATTTTCCTGGTGGACGGCGACGTCCCGCCGCTGGGCCATCGACTGGTCCAGGAGGACCTCGCCGCCACCCTGCGCGCCATCTCCACGGACGGTGCAGAAGCATTCTACGAGGGAGCGATCGCGCGGAAGCTCGCCGCCGACATGCGGGAGAGGGGGGGCATCCTCACGGCCGAGGATCTCGCCGCCTACCGCACGCGGATCCGCGGGCCGCTGATCGGCTCGTTCCGCGGCCTCGCCGTCGCCACCGCGCCGCCCCCTTCCGCCGGCGGAGAGGTGCTCCTCATGGCCCTGAACGTCATGGAGACGCTGCCCCGCGAGACGCCGTGGCGCGAGCCTTCGGCGCTTCACGTCTACATCGAGACGTTGAAGCGCGCCTTCGCCGATCGGGCGCTCATCGGCGATCCCGCCTTCGTCGACGTGCCCCTCGCGCCGCTGGTCGCCAAGGATCGGGCGGCGCGGGTGCGGGCGGCCATCGGCTGGGCGGCCACGCCGTCCGAAGAGATCCCGCCGGGCGAAGGGACGAGCCTGGCGCCCGCCGAGGCGCAGCCGGCCACCGAAGGCCCGGACACCACCCACCTCTCCACCATCGACGCGGAGGGCAACGCGGTCTCCCTCACCACCACCGTCAACTACGCCTTCGGCGCGGGCATCGTCGCCAAGGGGACGGGCGTCCTCTGGAACGACGAGATGGACGACTTCGCCATCGCCCCCGGGGTCCCCAACGCCTATGGCGTCGCCGGCTCCGAGGCCAACGCCGTCGCGCCGGGGAAGGTCCCGCTCTCCTCCATGACCCCCACGATCGTCTTCGACGGGCCGGACACCGACGCGCCGGTGCGCGTGGTGGTCGGATCGCCGGGCGGCCCTCGGATCCCCACCACCGTGCTCCAGGCGATCCTCGCCCACGTCGATCACGGCGCGAACGCCCAGAAGGCGATCACCCTGGGCAGGATCCACCACCAGCACCTGCCCGACGTCGTCTACTACGAGCCCTTCGCCCTCGACGCCGCCACCGTCGGCCTCCTCCGCCTGCGCGGCCATCGCCTCGTCGAGAGCAGTCCGTGGAGCAACGCCACCATCATCACCGTCGATCCGGAGACGGGCGTGCGCACCGGCGCCGCCGACCCCCGCGGCACCGGCGCCGCGATCGCGCAGTAGGCGCTCGCCCTCGCCCGGCGTCGCCGAAACGCCCGTGCGCCCTCCTTGGGTCCGCTCCGGCGCGAGCGCGGGTGTTACGTTTGCCGCCATGGAGCCGCTGCCGGCGATCTTCGACGCCCAGATCCACCTGGGGGGCCTGGCCGATCAGGATCTGAAGGACCTCGCCTACTTCGGGGTGGACGCCGCCGTGGCCGTCGCGGGCGACGACGCGCCCGCCGGGGACGGGCGGGAGCTCTTCGCGCACCTCGAGGAGCTGGTGACGGCAGGGACGACGCGGATGCGGCAGGCGGGGATCGCGCCCTTCTTCGCGCTGGGCGTCCACCCGCGGCGCATCCCCTCCGCCGGCTTCCAGGAGCTGGTGGCGCGGATGCCCGAGCTCTTCGACAAGGGGCGGGTGGTCGCGATCGGCGCCATCGGCCTGCAGGAGGGTGGCGCCCGCGAGGAGAGCGCCTTCCAGACCCAGCTCGAGCTGGCGGCGAGCCTCGAGCTGCCCGTGATCGTCCATACGCCGGAGCACGACAAGCCGCGCATGGTGCGCAGGACGCTCTCCCTCCTCCGCGAGGCCGACGCGCCGCCGGAGCGGGTGCTGGTCGGCGGCGTGGACGCGACCACCCTGCGCCTGGTGCGATCGTGTGGGTACACCGCCGGGCTCCTGGTGCATCCCTCGCGGATCCCCGCCGACGACGCCGCGTCCATCGTGCGCCAGTACGGGGCGGCGGGCCTGGTGCTCGCGTCGGACGCCGGCGCGGGGCCCGGCGACATCCTCGCCGTTCCCCGGACGCTCCACCTGCTCGAGGTCGTGGGGATCTCGCCGAAGATCATCCGGCGGGTGGCGCGGGACAACGCCATCGCCTTCTTCGGGATCGATCGGGGCGCGATCGAGCCGCGTAGCTGAGGCGTCAGCGGCGGCGCAGCACCGCGATCATGCGCCAGCTCTCCGCGTCGAAGGGCGCGTCCGCCTCGAAGTCGCCGTGCATCTCGGCGAGCTCGAGGGAGCCCTCGAGCCGCAGCGCTGCCTGCAGCTCTCCGAGGGTCCAGTCCCGCATCAGGCAGCGCTCGACGATCGTCTCCTCGCGCTCGCCGTCGCTGGCCCGGATCTCCACGCGGGCGTCGAAGAGCTGCCGCACCGGATCGTAGGGGTCGGCGGGCGATCCCCAGGTCGTCTCCACCCGCAGCCCGTAGCGATCCACCCGCCACGGCTTCGACACGCCGGTGGGGCGCGCGCTCCTCCCCACGAAGTCCCGGGGATGCTGGATCTCGAGGACGTAGGCGCCGTGCGGCTCGAGGTGCGCGGCGACCGAGCGAAGGTGGGAGACCAGATCGTCCAGGGTGTGCAGGTGGGCGATCGAGTTGATCATCAGCATCGCCAGGTCGAAGCGGCGGTCGATCCGAAAGTCGATCATGTCGCCGCGGATCACCTCCACCGGGGCGCCGACGAGCTCCGCCTTCTGCCTCGCGTAGTCGCACATGGCCTGGGAGAGATCGAGGGCGACGACCCGGGCGCCCCGCCTGCTCCACTCGATCGCGTGATCCGCGGGGCCGCTCGCCAGCTCCAGCACCGCGCGCGGCGCGGGCCGGCCGCCCACCCGCGCGCACCAGGCGGCGACGGCGTCCACCTCGGCGCGGAAGTCGCGGTAGCCGAAGGCGATGTCGTAGAGGAGGGGCTTGTCGTAGACGCCGCTCGCGTCGGGGGCCCGGGAGGTCATGGGGGGCTCGGGGGTGGTCGCTCCGCCCCGGAGGCGAAGGAGGTCGCGGAGCATAGCGGAGGAGCGGCTCCGGGCGCGAGGTCGCCCAACCGTCCGGCACGGCGGATCGCGGGTGGCTCGGAGCCCGACGACCCTACCGCCGCCAGTCCCCGCTCTTGCCGCCGCTCTTGGAGTCGAGGCGCACGGCGTCGATCTCGATCGCCGCCTCCACCGACTTGCACATGTCGTAGACGGTGAGGCACGCGGCCGACACCGCCGTCAGCGCCTCCATCTCCACGCCGGTGCGGTCGACCGTCTCCGCCAGCACCCGCACCCGCACCGCGCCCGCGTCCCGATCGATCCAGAGCTCCGGCTCGACCTTCGTCAGGGCGATGGGATGGCAGAGCGGGACGATCTCGGGCGTGCGCTTGGCGCCGAGGATCGCCGCCAGCCGCGCGGTGGCGAGCACGTCGCCCTTCTCGATCCGCCCCTCTTCCACGAGGCGCAGGGTCTCGGGCGACATCCGCACCAGGCCGGAGGCCACGGCGACGCGGCGGGTGGACGCCTTGTCGCCCACGTCGATCATCCTCATGCGATCTCGGGGCCCCGCTCGAGGAAGCGCTCCGCGTCCAGGGCCGCCATGCACCCCGTGCCCGCCGCAGTCACCGCCTGCCGGTACACCGCGTCGGCCGCGTCGCCGCAGGCGAAGATCCCGGGCACGTTGGTCTTGGTCGTGCCCGGCTTCACCTTGATGTAGCCGACCTCGTCCATCTCGAGCTGGCCCTTGGCGATCTGGGTGTTGGGCTGGTGGCCGATGGCGACGAAGAAGCCCGTGCACGGGAGCACCGCCTCCTCGCCCGAGTGGAGGTTCTTCACCTTGACGCCGGTGACCCCGCCCTCCTTGCCGAGCACCTCGGTGACCGCGCTGTTCCAGATGAAGGAGATCTTCGGGTTCCCCTTGGCCTTCTCCTGCATGATCTTCGAGGCGCGCAGGGTGTCCCGGCGGTGAACGACGGTGACGCGGGAGGCGAACTTGGTGAGGAAGGTCGCCTCCTCCATCGCCGTGTCGCCGCCGCCCACCACCACGATCTCCTGCTCCTTGAAGAAGAAGCCGTCGCAGGTGGCGCAGGCCGACACGCCCCTGCCCATGAACTCCTTCTCTCCGGGGACACCGAGCCACTTGGCGGACGCGCCGGTGGCGAGGATCACCGTGTCGGCGGTCCAGGTCTCGCGCCCCTCGTCCACCGAGACGAGGAAGGGGCGGCGGCTCGTGTCGATGCTGGTGACGAGGCCGTCCACCATCCGGGTGCCGAAGCGCTCGGCCTGCTCCCGGAAGAGGTCCATCATCGCCGGGCCCTGGATGCCCTTGGGGAAGCCGGGGTAGTTCTCGACGTCGGTCGTGATGGTGAGCTGGCCGCCGGGCTGGGGGCCGGAGATGAGTACCGGCGAGAGGTCGGCCCGGGACGCGTAGATGGCCGCGGTGTAGCCCGCTGGTCCCGACCCGACGATCACCACCTTCGAATGCTTGTCCGACATCCCTGACGTCTCCTCGTTCGTTGGGTGCGCAACCGTATCAATCCCTGTCCGGAGGGCGTGGGAAAATCCTTCCGCCGCCTCGCTTCGCGCGGGTCTGCCACGGCTTCGGGCCTCTACATGAAGATGAGTCATCCCGGGCCGCGTTTCGGTCCGGGGTCCGGCCACGGGGCCCGCGCCGTCTCCCACGCCATCGGACAAATGACCGATCTCCCTGGGGTTTGCTCCGGCCGGCCCCGGGGCATCGCCGCTGCACCGCCTCGCTTCGTACACGCGCAACGAGGAGCGGCAGGTGGTTCGGCAGGCCCACGCCCTTGCGGCGATCCCCAAGAAGAGCGGCGTTCCCCTGGAGGCCCGTCCGCGGGAGCGGCTCCTGGCCTCCGGTGCCGTGGGCATGGGGGAGATCGAGCTCCTCGCCGTCGTGCTCGGCACCGCCGGCCCGAAGCCCGCCGTGCGGGCGGCGGAGGCGCTCCTCGCCCGCCACGGCTCGCTGCCGGAGCTCGCCCGCGCCTCCACCCAGGAGCTCGCCCGCCAGGTCGGTCCCGCCCGCGCCGCCCGCCTCGCCGCCGCCCTCGAGCTGGGGCGCCGCTCCCTGGGGCCGCGCGATCGCAGCCTCCGCCTCTCCACGCCCGCCCAGGTCTACGAGTACGCGCGGCCCCGCCTCGCCCACCTCACCCGCGAGGTCTTCCACGTCCTGCTCCTCGACACCCGGCACCGCCTCGTCGCCGATCGCCGCGTGGCCGAGGGCGGCCTCGCCTCGTGCGCCATCTCCCCTCGCGACGTCTTCGAGGCCCCGATCCGCGAGGCGGCGCCCGCGCTCATCTTCCTGCACAACCACCCGAGCGGCGATCCGACGCCGTCCCGGGACGACGTGGAGCTCACCCGCAGGCTCGGCGACGCCGCCCGCCTCCTCGGGATCTCCCTCCTCGACCACGTCGTCGTCGCCGACGAGGGCTACGCCAGCCTCGCCGAGCTGGGGAAGCTGTGAGCGCCGGCCGGAGTTTCGCGGGCGCCGCCTCCCGCGTCCACCGCGGCGCCGTCGCCCGCGCCGCCGGGCTCGCCGCGGGATCGAAGGAGATCGTCCTCGCCGGCGCGATCGCCGCCGTCCTCCTCGGCGCCGCGATCCTCCCCGTGACCCGCAGCGGCGGCTGCGAAGGCGAGCTCGATCGCCGCGCCGCCGCGCTGATCGTGCGCCTCTTCGACGACGGCGGCTCCGTCCTCGCCGTCCGCGAGAGGCTGCGCGCCGAGGCCCTGGAGGGATCGCCCGCTGGCCGGTGGGACGCGCCCTGGGATCTCGGCGGCGCGCACGCCGCCTCGTGTCGACCGGCCCCCGCGCCGGCCGTCGTCGACCTGGCGTGGTAGAAGGACCGCGAAGATGGAGCCGACCTCGTCCGACATCGTCGCCGCCCTGGAGCGGCACTTCGGCTTCTCCGCGTTTCGCCCCGGGCAGGAGGCGGTGGTCGCCTCGGTCCTCGCGGGAACGTCCACCGTCGCGGTGATGCCGACGGGCGCGGGAAAGAGCCTCTGCTATCAGCTCCCCGCCATGCTGCTGCCGGGCACCGCGCTGGTGGTCAGCCCCCTCGTCGCGCTCATGAAGGATCAGGTGGACTCCCTCCAGGCCCGGGGGATCGCCGCCACCTTCATCAACTCCTCGATCGACGACGGCGAGAAGGCCCGGCGCATCGACGCCATGAGGCGCGGCGAGTTCAAGCTCGTCTACGTGGCGCCGGAGCGGTTCCGCTCGTCGGCGTTCCTGGACGCGCTCGCCGACGTGCCCCTGTCGCTGTACGCGGTGGACGAGGCCCACTGCATCTCGCAGTGGGGGCACGACTTCCGACCGGACTACACGCGCCTCGGCCAGGTGCGCTGGATCCTGCGGCCGCCGCGCACCCTCGCCCTCACCGCCACCGCCACGCCGGAGGTCCGCGAGGACATCGTCCGGGTCCTGCGACTCAAGGATCCCAAGGTGTCGGTCGCGGGCTTCGATCGCCCCAATCTCTTCTTCGAGGTGGTGAAGGTCGCCAACGAGCACGAGAAGCTCTCGCGGATCGTGCAGGCCGCCGGCAAGGGCGGCGGGATCGTCTATTGCGCCACCCGGCGCGACGTCGAGAAGGTGGCGGCGATGCTGGACGATCGGGGCATCCGCAGCCTCGCCTACCACGCCGGGATGGACGACGACGATCGCCGCCGGGTGCAGGACGCCTTCATGGAGCGCGACGACGCCGTGGTCTGCGCCACGAACGCCTTCGGCATGGGGGTGGACAAGCCCACCATCCGCTTCGTCGCCCACTTCGCGATCCCCAAGGCGATCGAGGCCTACTACCAGGAGGCGGGGCGCGCCGGCCGCGACGGGGAGGCGGCGCGGGCCTTCCTGCTCTTCAACCACGCCGACGTCTTCCTGCAGGAGCGGCTGATCGAGGCCAACCACCCCTCGCCCGCGCTGCTCGCCGACGTATGGAGGAAGCTCGCCTCCATGCCGAGCGGCGAGATCCCGGAGCGCCAGCTCGCCGCCGCGGCTTCCGCGAGCCCGCTCCAGGTGGGCGCGGCGCTGAAGGCGCTGGAGCGGGCGGGCCACGTCCATCGAACGCCGCGAGGCTTCGCCCTCCCCGAGGGCGCTGCGGCGGACGAGCTGCGGGTCGACCTGGAGGCGATCGCCAGGAGGCGCGAGCGGGAGCTCGCGATGCTGCGGCGCATGGCGGGCTACGCGTATCACACGGGGTGCAGGAGGAAGTACCTGCTCGGCTACTTCGGCGACGAGCCGAAAGAGTGCAGCGGCTGCGACGCCTGCTCCGGCCCCACCCCCGCGCCGGCGGTGGAGGCGCCGCCGGCCCGCTCCTCCCGCCGCGGCAGAGGCGAGCGGAGCCGGGCGCGCGGCGCCGACGCCGAGGCCGCCGAGGAGCCGTACGACCGCGCCACCTTCTCGGCGCTCAAGGAGCTGCGCCGCGCGCTCGCCAGGGCCGAGGCGGTCCCGGCGTTCGTGGTCTTCAAGGATCGCTCGCTGCGGGCCTTCGCCCGCGAGCTCCCCCAGACCCGGGAGGCCTTCCTCGCCGTGCCGGGGGCGGGTCCCGCCAAGTGGGAGAGATACGGGCCCCAGATCCTCGCGGCGATCGCGCAGGCTCGCGCCGCGCCTCGCGTCGCCGAGGGCTCCTGAGCGCCGCGCGCCAGCGCGCCAGCACATCGAGGCGGTCTTCGCGGGAATCGCGGCGCGGTGTGGTGACCTCCGCGCGCCATCCCTCAGGCGGCCGTCGTGGGAACCGCGACGCGGTGTGGTGATCCCCGCGCGCGAACGCGTCAGCGATGCTTGAGGGACGCCACCGCCCCGACGAAGGACCAGGTGAGGCCGAGCGCCGTCGCCAGGAGGAGGATCGTCGCGACGCCCACCAGGGGGATGGCGGCGCCGACCATCCACCCCGGGAGCCTCCCCTCGGCGAGCGCGGCGGTGAGGTGCGAGTCCAGCCCCGAGGCGGAGAGGAGCCACCTCGGAAGCGCCGAGAGCAGGCCGGCCATCCGCTCGTAGACGAGAGGGGGCAGGTGGCGGTGGATCACCTCGAGGCCCAGGCCGAGCGCCCCATAGAGGAGCCCGAGGCGAAACCCCAGCTTGAGGAACGAACCCAGCCCCTGTCCTTCCCCTCTCGTGATCAAACCGCCTCCGCGTCGTGGCCGTTCACGATCGACCGACCCCTTCTACCCTGTCAACCGCGATGCAACGACGCGCCTGCCGAATCGGGGAGCCGCGGTTGGCCCGCGGGAGGCTCGTCCCGTCAGCGCAGGCGGGCGAGGAGCCGCCTGGCCTCCGCCGCGCCCTTGCCTCGGGGCGCGAGGGTCAAGGAACGCCTCAGGGTCGCGGCCGCTTCCTCGGTCGAGCCGCGGGCGATGAGCACCTTGGCGAGGACGAGGTTCGCGTCGGCGCTGCGGGGAAAGGCGCGGAGGATGGCGCGGACCCGCTCCTCGGCGCGGTCGACCTCGCCCGCCTGGATCCAGAGGTTCGCCAGGCGGTCCAGGGCGTCCACGTCCTCCGGGGCCTGGTCGACCACCGCGGCCCAGTGCCCGGCGGCCTCCTCCTCGTCGCCCCGGGCCTCGAGGACGCCGGCGAGGGCGCGGCGGCCCTCGACGTGGAGCGGCGCCAGACGGACCGCCTCCCGCAGGTGCTCGAGGGCCTCGTCGCTCCGCTTCGTGGAGACCAGCAGCCTCCCCAGCGCGCACCGCGCCTCGAACGCGCGGGGTTCGGCCTCGACCGCCTCCCGGAGCACGCGCTCCGCCTCGGCGAGGTTCCCTTCCCGGCGGAGCAGCTCGGCGTAGGCCCATCGCCCCGCGGTCCGCGCCCGGGAACCCGTGCCGAGGCGGGCGAGGTTCTTGCGCGCCTTGTCGGCCTTGCCGGTCGCGAGGTCGACGAGGGCGAGGTAGACCACGGCGTCGGCGGGCAGCTTGCCGGCGAGCACCGTGGCGTGGAGTGAGTTGCGGGCGCGGGCGTACTCGCCCAGGTGATACCGGGCGATGCCGATCTGCAGGAGCAGGCCGCGGTCGGTGGGGCGCGCCCGGAGCCGCGCGGCCTCCCGGAACCTCTCGGCGGCGACGAGCAGCTCGGCGTGGGCCTCGCGCAGGGCGGGATCCGGCGAAGCCGCGAGGTCGAGGGGCGCGAGCCGCTCCAGGCCGACGTCCGCCGCGCCGACGCGCGCGAAGGTCCGGGCGAGCGCCACGACGTCGGCGGGATCGTCACCCGGCTCCACGCCCTCGAGTTCGGCGAGGCCGTCGTCCCGGGTGCCGAGGGCCGCGCGGAGCCGCGCCCGCACCAGGGCGAGGCGGAGGCGATCGGCGACGGGCACCTGCTCGGCGGTCCGCAGCTTGCCGAGATCGGCGAGGGCCTGCTCGAGCGCCCGGGGCTCGCGCGCCGTCGCCAGCGTGGACTCCGCGGCGCCGATGAGCGCGCCGGGGTGATCCTCCGCCACGGTGAGGGCGAGGCCGTAGTAGCGCAGCGCCTCCCCGTGCTCGCCGCGGCCCCGGTAGTAGTCGCCCACCCGCACCAGCGTGGGGACGTGCCCGGGACTGGCGCGGATCGCCGCATTAAAGCGCTCGATCGCCTCGGCCGGCTGGCCCTTCTGGAGGAGCACGGCGCCGGAGAGGCTGAGGAGGGTCGCGCCCGCGTCCTCCGGTGGATCCGCCAGGACCTCCGCCTCGACCGCGGCGCGCACCGCGTCGGAGCCGTCCTTCCTGGCGAGGAACCAGCGGGCGACCAGGAGCGCGTCGCGATCGCCGTCGATCGCGCCGGGGCCGAAGACGAGCCGCTCCGCGATCCAGGGATCGCCCTGGCCGTACACCTCGGCGAGGATCGCCAGCGCCTGGGCCTTCAGGCTCGAGGCCACCGGGTGGCCGGGCGCCCGATCGAGCACCTCCTCGAGGGCCTCGAGGCTCGCTCGGTAGGCGGCGAGGGTGTCGCGCGACAGGCCGTTGCGGGCGGCGGCGAGGAAGCGCTCGATGTCCGCCTCCCGGGTGGCCGCGCGCTCCCACCGCCACGCGGTGAAGCCTGCGAGCACCGAGAGGAGCACCACGGACGCGAGCGCGAGGGGGACGAAGTTGCGGCGGACGAAGCCCTTGGGACGCGCCGCGCCCTGGGCGAGCTTCTCGCGCAACTGCCGCTCGTACGCCGCCGCGGCGCTCGCGGCCGCGCGGACCGCGGCCTCGTCCGGCGGCTGATCCCGGTGGGGCTCCGGCCGGGCCGGCACCGCGGGCAGTTCACCGAGGAGATCGGCGGTCCGCTCCGGCTCGGACGGAAGCGGCGGCGGGCGCGCCTCGCCGCCGGGATCGACGCGGCGTGAAGGTCCCGGCGGCGGCAAGGGCGGAGGCGTCACCGGCGCTCCTGCCGGCGGGGGTTCGCCTCCCTGCCGATCGCCTCCGCCGAGCGGAATTGGCGGAGGGGAGGCGGACGCTCCCGCCCCCTTCCCCGCCCCTCCTCCCCTGCCGCGCTTGCCTTCCGTCATGGCACCCCTTGCGAACGCGAATCCCCTCGCAGCCTGACCCGACCGGACCAAAAGTCCAGCAAAACGGCCCGCCGCCGCAAGGCGCCGAACGTGGGGCGAGCGCCCACATCGTCCGATCTCGCCGCACCGATCCAGCGGAGCCGCCGCGCCCCGTTCGCGCCAGGGGCCGGGCCTTTGCTACCATGTCTTGGTGAACGTCCGCCTCGTCTTCGCCGCGATCCTCGCCTCGGTCCTGGGCGCCGGCTGCGCCTCCACGGGGAGCCGCGCCGCCGAGCAGCTCCATCTCTCGATGATCGAGCTCCACGACTCGCTCCAGTTCGGAGACTTCCGCATCATCGCCCAGCGCATCTCCCCGGAGCTGCGCACGGACTTCCTCGCCCGTTCCTACGGCGTCGAGAAGACACTGTCGGTGCTCGAGTCGACCACGATCTCCGTCGAGATGGATCAGGACGAGTCCCGGGCGCGATCGCTCACGAGGCTCTCCTGGTACGAGCTCCCCTCCACGGTCGTGAAGACGGACAACGTCTTCGTGCACTGGAGGCGAGAGGGGAAGGGTTGGATGATCGAGCGCATCGTCGGCGGTCCGCTGCCGGTCCCTGCCGACTGAGATTCCGTCTTCCCGAGCGAGCGGCCTTCGCATCCTGGCCCGGCGACGCCGCGGCTGGCCACGAGGCGCAGTCGTGGGAACGAGGGGGCGCGGAGGAGGCGCCGCGAAGGCGGGGCGACGGAACGGGGGAAGCGGGGAGGAAGGCCTTCGCGGATGGACACACCCGTTTGGTGCTCCGCTTTCCGTCCGGAACTTGATTCGGCGGAGTTTTCTGGCAGTTTACTTGCAGTGAAGCGCTGCTCGATGGCGCCGATGGATTCGACCCAGGGCTTCGTTGGGACCACGAGAAGACCAGGTGCACCGGCGCGGACGGCCCGCACTGCCTCCATCAAAGCGCCATTGGGCACTTCCGGCGATCCTCTCCCGGACCCCTTCTCCCATCCCCCGGAGTCGGGGTTCGACAGAAGGTGATACGAGGCGGGTTCCTGCACGTCGTCCAGGTGTGCCGACCCGGGCGACGGGACGCCTGCGGAGATGAAGCCGTTTTCGCAATGCGACCGACTCGCGGTGGTGCGGGGCCGGGCCTCCGAGCGGTGGCGCACGGCGCTGGCGCAGCGAACGAGGCCGCCGACCGGTCGCGAGAAGGCCGGGGCCTTCGCGCCCGGGAGCGCGAGCGGCCCGGCCGCCGATCGCGAGGTTCGCCCGTCAGAACGGGATGTCGTCGTCCGGGCCCCCGTACTCCGAGCCGCCGCCCCCGAAGTCGTCGCCCCCGCCTCCGCCGGCGCCTCCGCCGGCGCCTCCGAAGCCTCCTCCGCCTCCTCCACCGCCGCCGTAGCCCCCACCGCCCCCACCGCCCCTGCCGCCGCCGAAGCCGCCGCCGTCACGGCCGCCCCCGTCGCGTCCGCCGAGGAAGACGATCTGCGACGCGACGATCTCGGTGGTGTAGCGCTTCTGCCCCTCCTTGTCCTGCCACTCCCGGGTCTGGAGCCGGCCCTCGACGTAGCACTGGCGGCCCTTCTTCAGGTACTCGCCGCAGAGCTCCGCGAGCTTGCCCCAGGCCACCACCCGATGCCACTCGGTGCGCTCCTGCCGCTGCCCCGAACTCTTGTCCGCCCACGAGTCGGTCGTGGCCATGCGGAAGTTCGCCACTGCCTGCCCGCCGGGCGTGTATCGCATCTCCGGATCCGCGCCGAGGTTGCCGATCAGGATCACCTTGTTGACGCTCGCCATGTCTGAAACACCGTCCTTCGGAACGAGGCGCGCATCACGCGCGCCCCACGTGGCCGCCCGATCGCGGACCGTGACGGCACCCTAACACGGGCACCCGACAGCGAGGCGGGCCGTCCGATCCGGCGCCGGGTCGCTCGCCCGAGAGGCGGAGGTCGCCAGGCCCTCAGGGCGCGACGGAGGCCGGCACGGGCTCCGCGTCGACGGGCCGCCGATCGTTCGCCAGCCGCACCTCCACCTGCCTGGCGAACGAGGCGAGCCGCTCGTCGGAGCCGGTGGCGGCCTTGGCCAGCGCCACGCTGAAGGGGTGAGCGCCGACCACCGGCACGGTGACGAAGGCGTCGTCCCCGGCCAGGGAGCGGCCGAGCAGGCCGATGGCGGCCGACTGCGCCCCCCGGCTCGAGGACTCCAGGGTGGCGAGGAGCTCGTCCGGCGCCGTGCGCCCGATCTCGGCGAGGCCCGCCGCCAGCTCGTCCGCCAGCGGCTCCGTCGGATCCAGCAGCTCCGCCACCGACACCAAGTGCGCGATCGCGGAGACGTTGCCCGACGCGCCCAGCGCCACCAGGGTCCCCACCACCGGCATCCGCACCGCCCCGCCGCCGGCGGCCGCCTGCAGCCTGCCGAAGATCTCGGGGGTCGCGTCGAAGGTCTCCACCACCGCGGCGCCCGCGCTCGCGTCGGAGGGGTCGGCGCGAAAGAGGGCCTCGGCGATCACCGGGCGCAGGGCCGGATCCCGCTCGGTGCGCAGCGCCGCCCGCAGGAAGGTGGCGTTGCGCGGATCCTCCGCCCGGCCCATGCCGGCGAAGGTGGAGATCCTCGATCGAAGGATCTCGATGGGCGTGCTCGGATCCGCCGGCGGCGGCTCGGCCAGGGCCACCGCCGAGCGGCTGCCCCCCTCGGATCCCACCGAGGCGATCGCCGCGCCGATCGCGTCGACCCGCGGCAGCACCGCCGACACCCGGCCCGGATAGTCGTTGACCACGATGGCGAAGGCGAAGCGCCGCCCGTTCACCGCGTCGACGTAGCCCGCCAGCGCGGTGACGTTCTGCAGGGTGCCGGTCTTGGCGCGCACCCGCCCCTCGCCCAGCGTGCCGGAGAGCCGGTTGCGGGTGGTGCCGTCCACGCCGGCGATCGGCAGGGACGCGACCAGCTCCGGCTCGATCGGCGATTGGCCGTGGACCCAGGTGAGCAGGCGGACGAGCTGACGCGCGCTCACCCGGTTGGTGTCGTTCAGGCCGCTGCCGTTGCGGATCACCAGCGATCCCTTCGGGATCCCGACCTCCTCGGCGAGGAAGTCCTCCACCGCCGCGGCGCCCTTCGCCCAGGTCCCCGGAGCGCCCCGCGACTCGGCGCCGAGGGTCTTCAGCAGCATCTCCGACATGTGGTTCTGCGACCACTTGTTGAGCTTGTGGACCAGGACGCTGAGCGGCTCGGAGCGATCCACCACGATCGGCTTCAGCTCCGCCGGCACCGCGCCCAGCACCACCCGGCCCCGCACCTTGACGCCCAGCCTGCCCAGCAGGGTCTTGAACGACTCCCCGGTGTAGCGCGGCGGATCGCTGATCCGCCGGTAGGTCACCTCCCCCGGCGAGTCGGCCGCGATCCGGGCCCGCACCACGATGCGTTGGCGCCTCCCGTCCTGGATCGACGACGCCACCACCCGGGAGTGGGACCTGGGGGGGCCGGTGACCGCCTGGCTCTCCAGGACGAGGTAGTCGGAGGGCGGATCGAGCTCCACCCTCGCCTTCGCGCCGGTGGACTCGCCGGGGTGGACGTGGATCGCCACCGAGTTGAAGTTGAGGGAGACCGCGCCGGCGCCCGCCATGTAGGGCCGGTCGGAGTCGTCCTGCTCCCAGCCCGGGCCTTCGTACTCCGCGTCGAACCAGGTGTCGTCGATCACGAGGTTGCCCGTGATCTCCTTGATCCCCCGGTGCTCGAGCGCCCGGGCCATGCGGAAGAGGCGCTCGGTGTCCAGCGAGGGATCGCCCTTGCCCTTCAGGTAGAGGGAGCCCTTCACCACCCCGGACCGGGGAGGCTCGGAGACGTAGAGCTCGGTGTCGAAGCGGAAGGAAGGCCCCAGCCGCGACAGCGCCGCCGCGGTGGTGAGGAGCTTCATGTTGGAGGCCGGGTTGAGCAGCTCGTCCGCGTTCCTCGCGAAGACCTCCTTGCCCGTGTCCAGATCGACGACGAGCACGCCGGTGCGCGCCTCGTGGATCGGCGTCGCCTCCAGGATCGCCGCGATGGTGGCCGGCAGCTCCCCCGCGGGCTCCTCCCTCGGGGCGAACCGCCTCGCCGCCTCGCTCGCACCCGACGGCGCCGAAGGGGCGAGCAGGGCCGCGAGGACGGCGAGCGCCGCCGCCACGGATCGGAGGCGGTGAAGGGCGGGGGGAGCCAGGTTCACGAGAGAGTCCTCGCCAAATTAAGAGGCGAATCGCCGCGCGGGCGCGTGTCCTCCGATAGTAGGATTCGACCGGAGGCGAAGCAAACTCGCCCGGGGGGCGGCGCGTGCAGGCCCTGCGGTTGCGCCCGCCTCGCCGCGCGGGCCCCCCCACACGCACATGCCCGGTCGGCTGTTGGATGCGCGCGGCCCGGAGGCTACCATCCGCCGCGGACCCCCGAAGATGCGCGCGCTCCCGATCCTCCTCGTCCCCCTCGCGTTCGCCGTCGCCTGCACGTCGGCGAAGACGCCGCGGGACCGCGTGGTGCTCGCCATCGAGGCGCCGCCCGAGACCCTCGACCGGCGCATGGCGCTGGGCCTGAACGCGATGCGGATCGCGGCCCTCGTCACGCCGGGGCTCACCCGGATCGACGAGCGCGGGCGGGCGGTCCCGGATCTCGCCGCCTCCTTCGAGGCCACGGACGATCGCACCTGGACCTTCCACCTCCGGGAGGGCCTCTTCTTCTCCGACGGCACGCCGCTCTCGTCGGAGGACGTGGCCGCGACCTTCCGCTCCGTGCTGGATCCCGCGTTGGGCTCACCCCACCGCGGCGCCCTCTCGTACATCGAGGCGGTGGACGCCCCCGATCCGCACACGGTCGTCTTCCGGCTGGCACGGCCCTTCGGGGCGATGCCGGTGGACGCCACCGTCGGGGTGATCCCGCGGGAGGCGACGGGCGCCGATCGCCTCGAGGCGCAGCGCCTGCGGCCGG
>DATMSB010000106.1:0-31922 GCA_035565615.1 Vulgatibacter sp.
GGCGGTCCGCCGGGGCTGCTCACCGGCGGCGCGACCTACTGCTCGATCATCTCCGGCGGCGCGAGCGATCCGGTCTGGTCGTTCAGCCGGCTAGCCAAGGGCTTCCCGCTGGGCTGTCCCGACGAGAAGAACGGCTGGGATCATCTGGCGTCGGTGGTGGCGCACGCCGCCGGCCTCGCCACCAGCGTCGGCAAGATGGCGGCCGGCACCTTGACCGGCGCGTGGAGCTCGCTGGTGTGGGCGCTGAAGAAGGGGCGGCTGAAGCACGAGCCCCGCTTCGTCCTCGACCGGTTGCTCCTGGGAGAGCTGGCCGTCGAGCTCGCCACCTACTTCACCCTCCTCGACATCGCCCGCGGCGTCCCGGCGATCTACACGGTCTACGCCGGGTACGACGAGGTTGCACACCGAAGGGGCCCTTACTCCCACGAGGCGCTCTGCGAGCTCACCGTGGCCGACGATCGCCTCGCCCTGATCCGCGGGGCCATTCGGGCCCGGCCGGACATGCGCTACGACCTCTACGTCCTCGCCGATCACGGGCAGGAGCCCACCCGCCCCATCGAGGAGGTCATGGGCGGCCCCAACCTCACCGACTGGATCCTCTCCGTCGACGAGGACGGCGTCGTCTCCCGGGAGAAGGCCTTCGCGCGCTCGGCGGGACGGCTGCGGCGGGAGCGGATCGAGGCCCTGCCCTTCGGGCGGCTGATGTGCGGCAGCGGCGAGATCCACGCGGGCGGCGGCACCGAGGGGCGGCCGCCCATCGTGGTGGCGGACGCCGGCGACATCGCCCACGTGTACGTGACGGACACCTCCCGCCCCATGGACCTCGCCGAGCTCGAGACCCGCTGGCCGGCGCAGGTCCGGGCCACCCTCTCCTGCCCCGGGAGCGGGATCGTGGCGGTGCGCGGCGGACGGGCGGGCTTCGCCTTCCACCTGGGCCGGAAGCTCGACCTCTCGGAGCCCGGCTCCCTCGCCGGGATCCTCGGATACGACCACGAGCGGCTCCGCAGCTACCTGGTGCAGATGGTCTCCACGCCCTCGGCGGGCGACCTCGTCGTCTTCGGCGCGGGGGTCCCGGGCGGCGACGTGGCGTACTCCTGGGAGTTCGGCTCCCACGGCGGCGTGGGATACGGCGACGTGGAGACCTTCCTCATCCACCCCTGGTTCGTCGAGCTGGAGGGGCCGGACGTGATGGGTCCCCTCGACCTCCATCGGTTCTTCACGAAGCGGTACGTCCCCGCTCATGGCGCTCGCAGCTGAGACCAACGGCCCGACCGAGCTGACGGTCGCGACCTACAACATCCACGGCGGCATCGGGGTCGACGGGCGCTTCGATCTGGGGCGGATCGCGTCGGTGCTGCAGGAGGTGGACGCCGACGTGGTGGCGCTGCAGGAGGTCGGCGACGTCCGCGGCAAGGGGCCGGCGATCAACCAGGCGACGGCGCTGGGCGAGATCCTGGGCTGCGTCATGATCTACCAGCCCACCATCCTCCGCGGCGATCGGGCATACGGAAACGCGATCGCCACCCGCCTCACGGTCGAGGGGAGCCGCAGCTACGATCTCTCCGTCCGCAAGCGGGAGCCGCGCGGCTGCGTCCGCGCCGACATCCGGCTCGGCCCCCACCCCCTGCACGTCTTCGCCGTGCACCTGGGCCTCTCCCGCGCCGAGCAGAAGGCCCAGGCCGGCATGCTGCTCGGCGCCGACATCGTCCGCGACGCGGCGGTGGCGTGGCCGCTGGTGGTGATGGGCGACTTCAACTTCTGGTTCCCGGGCCCCATCGCCCGGATGGTCCGCCGCAGCCTCATGGACGTGGCGGTCCTGGGCGGGAGGCGAGAGCGAACCTTCCCCTCCCGCCTCCCGTTCCTGCGCCTCGACCGCATCTACGTCGACGACGCCTGGGAGGTGTCGGCGGTACACGTCCACAGGACGCCGCTCGCCCGGGTGGCGAGCGACCACCTGCCGCTCGTGGCCCGCCTGCGGCTGCGGGCCGAGGCGATCGCGCTCCCCGCCCGCGCGGAGCGGGGCGTCCTGGCGACGCCCTGAGGGACCTCAGGGGCCGAAGCGCAGCAGGGCGACGCTCTGGCCCTCTCCGCCGGAGAGGACGACGCCGCCGCCGAGGTCCATCTCGCCCCGGACCATCACCAGCCACCAGAAACCGCCCTCCGGTCCGGGGACGATCGCCCGCGGCTGCAGGTCGTTCATACGCATCGGCGGCCCCTCGTCGATCCACGCCGGCCAGGCGTGGGAGAAGCGGAGGCTCCGCTCCGCGCCGAAGACCGCCACGTACCCCGCCCCAGGGTTCTCCGGCGGGTCCGCGGGGACGAGGCCGCCGCCAAAGTCCACCTGCGGGGTCTGGAGCGTGCCGCTCGTGAAGAGCTCGGCGCCCGCGACCGGCCGGCCCATCGCCCGGGCGCCCGAGATCACCGTGGGCGAACCCACGCGCTCGCCGCTGTCCGGGGCGAACGAGAGGAGGACGATGCCGCCGTGCATGTCCTCCGAGAGCCGCCCCTCCCCGAGATCGACCTTTCCGCCGTCGTAGCTGGCGAGCAGCGCGACCCGCCCGGCGTCGTCGACCGCGAGGGAGGCAGGCATGAGCTTGCCGTCCTTCACCTCGATGGAGGTGCTCCACACGTGGGCGCCGGAGGTGTCGAAGCGCGCGACGTGCACGTTGGCGGAGAAGCGCGGATTCTGCGGCGCGGGGAGCAAGCCGCCGCCGAGATCCACCTCCTGGGTGTGGGTGCCCGCGACCAGGAACCCGCCGCCCGGCGCCGGGGCGACGAGCTCGTGGGAAACCATCCCCTCGTCGGCGGGGCCGTGCACGACCGCGTTGCCGAGCTTTCCGTCCGCGCCCACCACGAGGAGGAAGGACGCCTGCCCCGGCTGGGGCGGGAAGGCGCCACCCCCGAAATCGACCTCGCCGTTGACGATCCCGACCGCCGCGAGTCGACCGGCGCCGTCCGTCGTCATCGACGCCGTCCAGGCCTCGCCGCCTCCCTTGACGTCGATCCGCCAGGCATCGCCGCCTTCGGCGTCGAAGGCGACGATGTTCTTGTGCGAAGCGATGGCGGCGCCCCCGTCGGGGAGCCCAGTGGTGGTGGTGAAGTTGGTGCTGCCGCCCACGATCTCCTTCGACCAGCGGGCCGCGCCGTCGGGGCCGAACCGGACGAGCATCCATCCGCCGCTGCCGGGAGGCGTGACGCCGCCGCCGAGATCGACCTCTCCGCCGTACTGCCCTGCGGCGACCACCCCGCCGTCCGGCGTGGCGGAGAGGGTCCAGACCTGGAAATGCCCCTCGCCGCTCGTCGGCCAGGTCATCGAGGAGACCGGACGCAGCGCGCCGCCCTTGCTCTCGGGGGGATCGCCGACGAACCCCTCGCTGAAATGGGAGACCTCGCCGGCGATCGTCTCGCCGTCGAACGTGCCGCCGATCCGCTCGAAGGGCGCGCCGGCGGAGGCCCAGTAGATTCCGGGGGCGCGGGCGCCGTCCGGCAGCGGGAACCGCACGGTGGCCGGGACGGCGAACTCGAGGCCGTCCGGCTCGAACCGGAACACGGGGGAGAGGCGCACGAAGTTCCCCGACGGGGAATCCGTGGTGCGCGCGATCGAGATCTCGACCTCCTCGGTGAGCGCGCCGGGGGGGATCTCGAGCGCCAAGCCCTCGTACTCGACCGTCCCGCCCTCCGGCCCGACGATCGAGCGCGTCGGCGGGGTCGGCTCGTCCTTGGGCTCCTCCTTTGCGTCACCACAAGCAGCAACGAGCGCACAAGCCACGAAGACGCGAACCGTCCACCAGGACCTCAGCCGCATACCTTCTCCTTGGTTCGAAAGCAGGTCAGCAAATGTCGTTCAGCGGGATCGAAAGTCAAGAACCAAACTGTTTCGAATACAAAGCGGACCGGCGTCCGCCAGTGGCGGTCTCGCTGCCCCCATACGGGATCCTTGGGATTCTTTCGACCCGCCCTACCTTACCGTCATCCCGACGCCGGCCTTTCGGCGAGGAAGGCGAATGTCCGATCTCCAGCCTACCGATCGGTTCGATCACGAGGAGCGCCTCCGCCAGGAAATCGAGACCGCTCGGCAGGAGATCGCCGCCTCGATCCTGGCGATCCGGCGCAGGGTCGTCACGCCGTTCGACTGGCGAGCCGTCATCCGCCGCCGGCCCGTGCCGGTCCTGCTGGGCGGCGTCGCGGTGGGAATCACGATTGCGCTGCTGACGGGCGCGCGAAGGGACGAGACATGAGCCAGGGACAGCCATTCGGCGGCGACGGAGTCGAGGGCGACGACGAAACGAGGCAGCGGGTCCAGCAGTTCGCCCGGGAAGCCAGCGCGCAGGTGGAGCAGGCGCGGATGTTCCTCGAGGACCTCAACGAGCGCGTCACCGCCTTCGTCCGGGAGAGGCCCGGCACCGCGCTCCTCGGCGCCGTGGCCGTGGGCTGGGTGCTCGGAAAGATCGCCTCGAAGGCGAGCCGCTAGCCATGGAGGCGAGGGAGGCTGGGATGGATCGGTCCCGCACGGTGCAGCAGATCGCGTCCGACGTGGGCGACGCCGCGTCGGAGCTGTACTCGAAGCTCGATCTGGGGCGGGAGCTGCGCGAGCATCCCTACCGCACGCTCGCGATCGCGGCGGGCGTCGGGTACGTGGCGGGCGGCGGCCTGTTCACGCCGCTCACGGCGGCCATGCTCCGGGTGGGCGTGCGGGCCATGGCGATCCCGGCCTTCCAGGCCCTGATCGCGAACGCGATGGAGGCGGAGAGCGGCGGCTGAGATCCCCGCTCTTCAGTCGGCGTGGGCGGCCGCGAGGATCGCCACCCACAGCTCGTCGCGGCCGATCCCCTCCTCCGAGGAGAAGCCCAACAGCGACCTCGGGGGGAGCTGGAGCATCGGCTCGATCTGGCGCAGCCGCCCCGCTCGCTTCGCCTTCGGCAGCTTGTCCAGCTTGGTCGCCACCACGATCGGGCGCCTGCCGTTCTCCTCGAGCCAGCGGAGCATCTGCACGTCGTCGTCGGTGGGTCCCACCCGCACGTCGACGATCACCACCACCGCGCGCAGCGACGTCCGCTCGGCGAGGTACGCCTCGATCATCCGCACCCACTGCCCGCGCTCGGCCTTCGACACCTTCGCGAAGCCGTAGCCGGGCAGGTCGCAGATCCGCACCACCTCCCGGGAGGCCGCCCGCGCGATGGTCACGTCGAAGAAGTTGAGCAGGCGGGTCCGCCCGGGGGTGTTGGAGACGCGGGCGAGGCCCTTGCGCCCCACCAGGCGGTTGAGCATCGACGACTTGCCGACGTTCGATCGGCCCACGAACGCGATCTCGGGGTGGGCATCGTCGGGCCACTCACCGGGCGTCACGGCGCTCTTCACGAAAGCTGCGTCCAGGACCTTCATCGAGGGCAGCGGCTATCACGGGGAGCGGCGCGGCGGCAAGCCGCACACGAACCGGCCGGGCCTGCCCCCGGGCTCCGGAGCGGCGCGGCAGCCGACTCCGCGAGCGGGCCTGCCCGCGGCTCCGAGTCGGCCGGCGCCGAGGTCCGCCCGGCCCGCCGCGGCGATCCCAGATCCTCGGCGCGCGACATCGGCGCCTCGTGCAGGTGCGCGCTGGGGTATCGTCCCATGGAGTCGAGGGAAGGGAGCGAGCGCATGAAGCGGATCGGACTCACCGGCGGGATCGCGACCGGCAAGAGCGCGGTGGCGGACCGGATCGCGGCCAAGGGCGTCCCCGTGATCGACGCGGACCGCATCGCCCGAGAGGTGGTGGAGCCGGGGCGCCCCGCCCTCGAGGAGATCGCCGCCCGCTGGCCCGAGGTGGTGCGGGGCGGCGAGCTCGATCGCAAGGCGCTGGGCGCGATCGTCTTCGCCGACGATCGGGCGCGCCAGGCGCTCGAGGCGATCCTCCACCCGCGGATCCGGGAGGAGCTCGAGCGCCGCTTCCACGCGCTGGAGCGGGAGGGCGTCCCCATCGCCGTCTACGAGGCGCCGCTCCTCGTGGAGACGGGGAGCCACGAGGGCCTCGACGCCCTCATCGTGGTGTCCGCGCCGGAGGAGGTGCAGATCGAGCGGGTGATGCACCGCGACGGCCTCGACGAGGCGCAGGCGAGGGCGCGGCTCGCCGCCCAGCTCCCGGCCGAGGCGCGCCTGGCCAAGGCCACGTTCGTCGTCGACAACTCGGGGGATCTGGAGGCCCTCGAGCGCAACGTGGACGACGTATGGAGGGAGGTGGAGCGTCGCTTCCTGCATTCGCGGGCGTAGACTCGGAAGACGAGCGGCGGTCGCGAGGTTTTCCCCGGGTCCCTTCGGGATCTTCGGTATCGGTTGCGAAAGATGGCCAACGTCCACTTCCTCACCGGGTTCCCCGGCTTCCTCGGCAGGCGGCTCCTCTCCAGGCTGCTCGAGGTCGACCGCAAGAGCCGCGTCTCCGTGCTGGTGCAGGGCCGCTGGAGCAAGGAGGCGAAGAAGGCGCTCCACGCCCTCCCCGCGGCCCAGGCCAGCCGCGTTCGCGTCCTCGTGGGCGACGTGGCCGACATGCACCTCGGCCTATCCGGCGAGGAGTACCGGCGCCTCGCCGCCGAGGTCACCCACGTGCACCACCTCGCCGCGATCACCCGCCTCGACGCCGACCGGGAGGCGATCGAGCGCGTCAACGTCGGCGGCACCCGCAACATCCTCGAGCTGGGACGCGACGCGGAGAACCTCCTGCGCATCGGCCACGTCTCCACGGTCCAGGTGGCGGGCGATCGCCAGGGGGTCGTCGACGAGGACGAGCTCGCCGAGGGGCAGCGGTTCCGCAACGCCTACGAGGAGTCCAAGTTCCGCGCCGAGGTCCTCGTCCGCAAGTCGATGGAGGAGCTCCCGATCTCCGTCTTCCGCCCCTCCACGATGATCGGCGACGCCGCCACCGGCGAGATCGATCGCCGCGCCGGCCCCTACTCCCTCGCCGTCCAGCTCGTCACTTCTCCGCTGCGCGTGCCGCTGCCGCTGCCCGGTGACGGCGCCTTCCCCTTCAACGTGGTGCCCAGCGACTTCGTCGCCGACGCCATGATCGAGCTGTCCCGGCGACCGGAGGCGAAGGGGCGCACCTTCCACCTCGTGGATCCCAACCCGACCTCCGCCCGCAAGGTCTACGAGCGGATCGCCGAGAAGGCGGGGCGCAAGCCGCTGCGCCTGGGCCTGCCGGCCCGGGCCTCTGCCGCGCTCCTTCGCCTCCCCATGCTCGAGAAGCTGGTGGGGCACCAGCACGCCACCTACGATCACCTCGCCCAGATCGTGATCTTCAACTGCCGCAACACGCTCGAGCTCCTCGACGGCACGGGGATCCGCTGCCCGCCCCTCGACTCCTACCTCGATCGCCTGGTGGGCTTCGTGCAGCGGCAGGCCGCCGAAGAGCGCGCCCAGCGCCGGCAGCTCGACGAGCTCGACGAGGATCCCCTCGTCCCGACCGCCTGACGCCGCGCCGCCGGCCGGCGGGGCTCCTCACTCGCGGGCGGTCACCAGCGGGATCCGGAGCTCCCCCAGCGCGTCCTCCGTCTCGGCGTCCACCAGGTTGGCGACGAAGGCGAGGTTCCCCTCCCGGGGCGCCACGTTCTGGAAGTAGACGAACCCGCCGATGGACCCGCCGGGCTGCAGCACCCCCTCGGGGAGCGCATCGTTCATCATCTCCTTCGTCGGTAAGGGCTCCACCCACGAGTAGTAATACTGCCCCCAGTAGAAGGAGTCGAAGGCGAAGGGATGGGGCCAGGGCGCGAAGTAGCCGAAGTATTGGGCCTGGTACGGCGCGACGAAGAAGCGCCGGTGGGCCGCGTGCCGCGCCGGCGGCGGCGGGCGCGCGGCGGCGGGCGCCACGTCCTCGTTCTGCACCCCGCGATCGCCGTACGCCGTCCCCATGGGCTGGAACGGGGGTAATGCGGCGTAGCGGAAGCCCGACTGCCCGACGAGCCCGAAGTTCGAGTACCGCACCTGGATCGACCGCTCGCTCTCGTTCGAGATCTCCACCAAGACCGGCGTGAGGAACTCGCCCAGGTTGCGGGGATCGCCCTCCCAGGCGTCGCCCTTCACGTCGATGTGGACGCCTGCCGCCTCGCCGGAGGCGCCGCCGTCCGGCGAGAGGTTCGCGCCCGGCGCCGGGAGGAGGACGTTCTGGTGGGTGCAGGCCCCGAGCAGCACGAGGGTGGCGACGGCGATCGGCAGGCGCACGGCGGGCTCCTTCGAGCCCAAGCTGGCGGCCCGGGTTCCGATAGCGGAACGCCCCCATCGCGCGTCTCGCGAAGGGCGCCTCGTCGGGTCGGCGGCGCGCTGCGTCCCCTCCTGCGCGGCGTCGCCGAGACCACGTCCTGCCCGCGCCCCGAACGTCCCCCAGGGTAGAGGGCGCGTCCTGCCCGAGCCACCAGGGAGAGGACGAACCTCCCCGCCCGCCGCCCCCTCAGGTCGAGATCACGCCCTGCTCGAGCAGCTCGGCGAGGATGCGGGCCGTGTCCAGCCGGCTGAGGCCGCTCAGGGCGTAGAGGTCCTCGATGGTGATGGTCCCGTCGATCTGCGCGAGGACGAAGCCCGCGCGGTGATCGAGGTTCAGCCACACGATCTCGTCGGGGCGGAGGATCACCCGGGGCCGTACCTGGGTCGAGCCGATCTTCGACTCGTACATGTGGATCAGCGTCTCTCGGTTTCGCTCCAGGTAGTCGCTGGCTTCGGCGTGGAACGGATCGATGGCGAGCGCCTGCTGCACCAGCCGCAGGGATCCCGAGAAGTCGCCCAGGCCGAAGAGCTCGCGGGCCCCCTCCATCAGCGTGTCCGCCTCGGAGCGCGCGGGGCGCGGCGCGGGCTCCTCCTGCCGCGCGGGGACGCGGAGCGGCGGGCGCGGACCCGAGTTCTCCAGCATGTCGAAGCCGAGGTCGGGCCCCGCCTCCACGACGATCTCGATGGCAGAGGCGGAGGTGCCGAGCTCGTCCCCGTTCCGAGGGAGCGGCTTTCCGCTCGTCACCATGTGCAGGAACTGCCTCGCGGCGTCGTTCTCCGGATCGATCGAGAGGACCTCGCGGAACGCCCCCGCCGCCTTCGTGGGAGCACCGTCCGCGTGGTGGCGCAGACCCTCGTCGAGCAGGCGCTGGATCCTCGGATCGATCATCGACTAGTGCCCCGACGGATCCAACACCCGCTGACGGATCCCTTTGAACAGAGCCAGGGTCCGCTCCAGATCCGCGCCGCTCGCTTCGATGGCCTGTGCATCCGTGCCACTCGCCGCGTCGCGCGCCCGCTGGATCGTACGCTCGGCCTTCGCGAGCGCATCTTGGCCGAAAGTGGAATCGAGGATGATCCCACGAACCTGGGGTAGGACCTCGTCCGTCTCGGCGAGGAGCGCGCGCAGGGCCTCGACCTTGGCGACGAGGTCGGCGTCGGGCCGGGCCTCCACCAGGTCCTCCTGGTGCCGCGCGGCGATCTCCTGCAGCTCCTCCCGGGTGAGGCCGCCGGAGGGCTCGACCTGCAGCGACTGCTGCAGCCCGGTCTCCTTGTCCTCGGCGGAGACCCACACGATGCCGTCCGCCGAGATGTCGAAGCGGACCTCGATCTCCACCTCGCCCCGTGGCGCCTTGCGCAGCCCGGTGAGCACGAACTCGCCGAGGAGCTCGTTCTTCGACGCCTCGTCCTCGTCGCCCTGGAGCACGAAGATCCGGGCGCTCTCCTGGTTGTCGCGCACCGTGGTGAAGCGGTGGGCGGCGGCGGTGGGGATGGTCGTGTTCTTGGGGATGATGACGTTGGCGTAGCCGCCCGCCACCATGATGCCCAGCGACTGCGGCGTGACGTCGAGGAGCAGCACCTCCGCGGTGCCGGAGGTGAGGGCGTTGGCCTGGATGGCGGCGCCGAGCGCGACCACCTCGTCCACGTGCACGCCCTTGGACGGCTCCTTGCCGAAGAACCGGCGCACCGCCTCCTGGACCGCGGGCATCCGCGTCTGGCCCCCGACCAGCACCACCTCCGAGATCTCGCGCGGCGACAGGTTGGCGTCGGCCAGCACCTTGGCGGTGGTGCGGATGGTGCGCTCCACCAGATCGGCGGTCAGCTCCTGGATCGTGTCCCTGGGGAGGTCGCGCTGCAGGTGCAGCGCCGCCCCGCCGGTGGGCAGCGTGTACAGGAAGGGGAGGTCGATGCGGGTCTCCTTGACGGTGGAGAGCTCGCATTTCGCCTTCTCGGCGGCGTCGCGGAGCCGCTGCAGCGCCATCTTCTCCTTGCGCAGATCCGCCGAGTGCTCGCGGGCGAAGCCGAAGACGAGCCACTCGATCACCCGGTTGTCGAAGTCCTCGCCGCCCAGGAAAGTGTCACCCGAGGTGGCGATCACCTCGTACACGCCCTTCTTGAGCTGCAGGATCGAGATGTCGAAGGTGCCGCCGCCCAGATCGAAGACCGCGAGCTTCCCCGAGATCGTCCGGCCCTGGCCGTAGGCGAGGGCCGCGGCGGTGGGCTCGTTGATGATCCGGATCACGTCCAGCCCGGCGATCTCGCCGGCGTCCTTGGTGGCCTGGCGTTGCCCGTCGTTGAAGTAGGCGGGGACCGTGATCACCGCCTTCTTCACCGGCTTGCCCAAGAACTCCTCGGCGTCCGCCTTGAGCTCCTTGAGCACCATGGCGGAGATCTCGGGGACCGAGAGCGGAACGCCGCCGAGCTCGACCCGCACGTCGTCGTGCGCGCCGCAGAGGATCGGGTACGGCAGGTGCTCCTTCGCCGCCTGGACCTCCGCGGAGGAGAAGCGCCGCCCGATGAAGCGCTTCACCGCGAAGACGGTCTGCTCCGGGTTGATGATCCCCTGCCGCTTCGCGATCGCGCCGACGAGGCGCTTGCCGTTGTTGGCGATCGCCACCACGGAGGGTGTGAGGCGGGCGCCCGTTCGAGAGGGGATGACGGTGGGGACCCCGTCGACGACGGTGGCCACGACCGAGTTCGTCGTTCCGAGGTCGATGCCGATCGTGGGTTCGTTCGCAGACATGTGGAGCGGCGCTCTCGTGGTTTAGAAGGGCCAACGTGGCTTGCGCTTCAGACTTGTAGCGAACGGTTCGTTGGGATCCAAGCGCAGGGCCCGCTCGAGGGCGGCCTGCCCCGCCTTCTCGAGGCCGGCGGCGAGGAGGAGCCGGCCGTGCAGGGCGTGGACGCCGGCGTTCGAAGACGCCGAGACCACCAGCCCCGAGACCAGGCTCCGCACCCGGGCCGGATCCCCTCCGCTGTCCAGGAAGGCGCCGATCGCCTCGACCGAGATCGCGGGATCGTCGGCGGTCTCCGCCGCCTCGAGGTAGCGCTCGTGGGCAGCGGCGACGTCCCCGGCGGCCTGCGCGGCCTTCGCGGCCCGGAGCGCCTTCTGGGCGCGATCGCGCCTGGCCCGGGCGGCGGCGTCCTCCGCGGCCTTCAAGAGCTCGTCGCTGCGACCATGCTTCGCCGCGGCGGCGGCGAAGGTGGCCGAGGCCTCCGCGTACTTGCCGTCGCTCGCGAGCCGGCGGGCCTGGGAGGCGAGCTCGGCCGCGACGTGCGCCCGCTGGAGGAGCGGGTTGGTGCGACGCAGTCGGGCGCTCCTCTCCGCGCGGCGCCGGGCCGTCACCTCGTCCTGCTCCCGCTGGGCGGCGGTGCGCTTCTCGGGGTTCGCCGCGAGGTAGGCGGCGCGGCGCTCGGGATCGGAGAGCGTCGCCTCCGCCTCCTTGAGCTGCATGAAGATCGCCTCGATCGCGCGGCGGTAGCTGCCCAGCTCCCGTCCCCAGAACCGGTCGGGGTGGAAGCGGCGGGAGAGCTCGAAGTACGCCTCCTTCACCTCGGCGGTGGTGGCCATCCGGCGAACCCCGAGGAGTTCCCAATGCTTGCCGGTGGGGAGGAGGGCGGCCATCCGGCGGATCTCGGCCCGCTCCTCCGGGCTGAGCTGCACGCCCGGCTCGTCGTCCGGGAGCCCGTCCGGCCGGGGGGCCGGCGCGTCGCCGATGCGGAGGATCCCCTTGCTCCGAAGGCCGCGGAGCAAGTCGGCGGCCTTCGGCGCTGGGAAGCCGGTGGCGCGCAGGGCCACGTCCAGGGTCGGCTCGCCGACGATCCGCGAGAGGGCCAGCGTCTCCTCCGGCAGGAGGGAGTAGGTCCCGATCGGTCGTTCCAACGTCACGTGGACCCGATCTCCGCGCCTGCCCAGCCCCTCGATCTCCTCAGCCCCCGTCAAATGCGGCTCCGTCTTCATTCCGTCGGTTCGAACCGAGAGTAGACGGGGGTCGAGGCCGCGTCAACGCAGCGTCACGCCGCCGCGCAATCCCTTGAACGAGTGGGGACACATCGCCCCACCCGCGGCTCACTCGACGAGGTGGAGGACGATCGCCGAGGCGGCGGCGACGCCGGCGCCGACGAGGAGGCCCGTGCCCAGGTCGGCCTGGCTGCGGATCGAGGCCGCTTCCCGGGTGGAGGCGCGCCCGTCCGCCACCGAGCGGAAGGAGCCGCTCCGGGCGGAGTCGAGCAGCGCCTCCTCTCGGGAGACGGCGTCCAGCCGGAGCCAGACCCCGGCGGTGGCGGCCGCCACCGCGAGCCCGATCGCCGTCCACTTGGTGGGCGCCACCCACGCGGCCGGCTCGGGATCCATCGCGAGGAGCCGATCCGCCTCGAGCCGCGCCTCCTCCCGCTCGTCGCCCGCGACGAGGGGACGATCGAGTGGCGTCCCCCCGATCGCCTCCACCTCGTCCGGCCCCGCCGCCACCGGAGCCGAGGGCCCTTCGAGGAGGCGCGCCGCGAGCCGGACCAGGGCCTCGCGCGGGCGCCCCGAGGACGACACCTCGTGCAGGATGCGCCCGGTGCCGGGTTCCACCAGGAGCGCGAAGGATCGCGTCTCGCGATCGTCCGCGTCCATCCACAGAATCACGAGGCGGGAGAGCGGGAGGCGCGCGCCGGCGAGGCGGCGGGCGGCGTCGCGGGGGGAGCCGCCGGAGATGGCGAAGGAGGGACCGTCCGCCGGGTCCGCCGCCGACTCGAGGGCGAGGTCCACCCGGAGCTCGAGCTCCTGCCCGGGGTCGACCGCGACGATCCGGGGAAGGGAGCGGGCCCCGCCCTCGTCGAAGCGATCGCCCACCTGGACGCGGTAGCGGCCCGCCGGCAGCTCGATGCGCTCGCCGGGTGCGCCCCTGGGGGCCGACTCGATCCAGACCTGGCTCCCGGGGCAGGCCGCCTCGCACTCGACCCGCAGCCAGCCCACCGGCATCCGAGCGACGTCGGCGCGCACCCTCTCGAAGAGCGCCACCAGCTCGGGCGAGTAACCCCTCGGATCGGGGGCTTCGCCCGGCCGCAGCCTCGCGATGGGCTCGATCGCCTCGGCCGCCCGGGTTTCGGCCTCCGCGTCGGCCTGCGCCAGGTGGATCTCGGCGAGGAGGAGGCGGGTGAGCCGGTCGCGCTCCGCCGCGCGGGGGCCCACGTGGCTCGAGAGCGCACGCAGCGCCTGCTCGAGGTTCTCCCGGGCGGAAGCCAGCTCGAGCTGGAACCAGTAGAGCTCGGCTCCTTCGATGCGGCGCTGGATCGCGTCCAGGTCGACGGCCTCGAGGCCGAGGCTCACCCGGGTCTCCGCCTCGCCCAGCACGTCGCGGCGATCGCCGTCGAGCAGGCCGCGGAGCGTCTCCACCGATTCGCGCATGCCCTGATCCTCGGAGGTGCGCACGCCCACGACCGCCCAGGTCTCCTCCGCCGCCGGCGCCGTGCCGCTCCAGAGGGCGACGAGCGAAAAGGCGACGATCCCGATGAGGCGTCGGCCCGCCGGGCGGATCCCCCGGCTGCGGGGTGCGCGTCCGCGCGCGCTGCTGTGGCTCCGCGAGATCCCGCGGGCCTCGATGCGGGCCCTCATGGTGCCTCCAGGAGGATCGGCGCTGCCGGTCCGCGATCGCCGAGGGCGTCGACCCCGGACGCGTGGAGGAAGACGAACGAGCCGCGCATCGTCGACGAGGGCTCGTCGCAGACGAAGCCGGTGCTCGTGGTGAGGCGGCCGATCATGCGGACGGTGGCCGAGCACCAGCCTTGCGACGGCACGGAGCAGAGTACCTCGGTGACGATCTCCCGCCAGTCGCCCTGCGAGGCGATCGTCGCCGCGGCGTTCACCGCCTCCGCGGTCACGAGGTGCAGGTCGACGGGATCGCCGTCGGGATCCTCGACGAAGAGATCGAGCGTCGCCTCGAGCGGGCCAGACAGGTACCGAGTCCCGAACGTGCAGCTACCGTCGGGGCCGCAGCATTGGCTGGGCAGGGAGAGCAGGCCCGTGGAGGTGATGCGCTGGTCGCCGGGGGCGACGGAGACGATGGGCGCCCGGTTCGTGAGCCGCACCTTCGCCGTCGCGCTCACCTCGTCGCCCCACTCGTCCCGCGCCGTGACGAGGACCTCATGGTCGAAGCCTACCACCGACACGGGGCCGCCGATGAGCCACTCCCCGCCCGCCCGGATCAGCTCCAGGCCGGGCAAGCTGTCCGCCGGGAGCGACAGCTCGATCGCGAGGGGATCGCCGTCCGCGTCGTCGGCGTGGAGGTTCGAGGCCCGGATCGGCTTGCGGAAGGGGGCGCTCCCACCGCCCGCGTAGTGGTGGCCCTCGTCGAGGACGTCGTCCACGTGGAGAGAGGGGCGGCGGTTGCCGATGGGGAGGAGACTGGAAGCGGCGCCCGTTCCGCCGTTCCAGTCGGAGGCGACGAGGCGGAGTTCCACCGCGCGCAGCGCCGAAGCGGTACCGATCGCCTCGAAGCCGGTGGAGAGTGAGGCGGGATCCTCGAAGGTCACCGAGCCGTCGGAGGAGGACCATTCGATCGAGTCGAGAGCCGGCGGGTCGCCGTCCGGGTCGTGCCACGCGAGCACCGGGTCGGAGGGCCGGCCGACGCGGTAGAGGTGGGCGCCGTCGAGGCCGACTCCCACGTAGTCGTGGGGGAGCTCGTAGCCGTCGTGGACGCGAAGGATCGGGGGTCGGTTGCCCACCCGCACCTCGACCACGGCGGTGGCCTCGAGGCCCCGGGCGTCGCGGACCGCGAGCTCGAGGAGGTGGCTCCCGGCGAGGGGACAGCCGGGATCGCAGCGCAGGTCCACGACGGTCCCGAGATCGCCTCGGTCCTCGAACGTGGCGGTGACCGGACCATCGCCGAGGAGCCGCCAGGAGGTGGACACGGCCGAAGACGCGCGGACGGCCGGAGCGACGTTGGCCCTGGCGCTGCAGACCAGGGGCTCGCCCTCGCAGGCGTGCTCGACCTCCGCCGGCGCCTCCAGGTCGATCGTGGGGGCGAAGGCCTCCGGCTCGAGGGTGAGGGTGGCCCAGGTCTCGCCGCCCTCCTGGCCATCGGTGGCGTCGACGCGGACCTGATAGCGATCCGTGGAGTCGACGGCGGTGGAGAGGAGGGCCCGCCCGCCGGACGGCTCGAGGTGGCCGGGGCCGGAGACGAGGGACCAGGTGATCGAGACGCCGTCGCCGTCCGGATCCGCCGCCTCCGCCACCAGCTCCACTCGGTCGCCGGCGCCGAAGCGCTCCACGGCGGGCCGCAGCCGGATCCGAGGGGGTGAGTTCGAGGGGCCGATGCGGACGGAAGCGGAGGTGGTTCGGCCCGCCGCCGACGCGGCCGAGGCGGTGACGACGAGCTCGACGTGGGGCCGGAGGACCCGCAGCTCGGCCACCTGGAGGTTCTCGCTCGAGCGGGCGAGCTCGGCGGCGTCCGCCGGCTCGACCTGGAACTCGAGGGTGACGGGGGCGCCGCCGAGGGTCGAGGCCGATCCGTCGATCCGCACCACCTCGCCGACGCGGGCGGTGGAGCGGTCGGGGGCGAGGAGGATGAGGGGGAGCGGATCGGCGATGCAGTACCCCTCGCTGCAGACCGCGTCCGCCCCGCAGGCCGCGTCCGTTTCGCAGGGGGCGTGGCCCTCGCCGACGGCGCACGCCGTGAAGGCTGCCGATGCCGCCAGCCAACCGAGAAGGATCTTCCGCATGACGCCTCCGCTGGGAGATTGGGTGGGCGTCGCCCCGGGGGGGCGACCTTCCCCAGGAGCTACCAGCGGGATGCGGGAGCCGGCATCGGTCGGGTGGCGGATGCGCGCCCTCGGCAGGTGCCGCGGGCGCGACATCGAGTGCGGGCGCGGAATCGAGCGCGGGGTGCGGCATCGAGCCGCGGCGGCGGGCATCCGGTGTCGGGCGACGAGCGGCCTGGCGAGGCGGGGCCTGCCCACGCTCCCCTCCCCGCCCGGGACTCCCCCGCGCGGGAGGCGGGCGGTCAGAGAAGGGTCTCGAGGAGGGCCTTCTGCACGTGGAGTCGGTTCTCCGCCTCGTCGAAGACGGCGGACTGGGGGCCCTCGAGGACGTCGGCGTCGATCTCCTCGCCGCGGTGGGCGGGGAGGCAGTGGAGGACGATGGCGTCGGGGGCACCGGCGGCCAGGATCCGCCGGTCGATTCGGTAGCCCGCGAACGCCCTGGCGCGGCGCGCGGCCTCCTCCTCCTGCCCCATGGAGGCCCAGACGTCGGTGGTGAGCACGTTCGCGTCGGCGGCGGCCTCCTCGGGATCCTCGCAGACGAGGATGCGGCCCCCGCCGCCGGAGGCCGCCGCCAGGATGGCGGGGTCGGGGCCGTAGCCGTCGGGGCAGGCGAGGCGCAGCTCGAAGCCGAAGACCGAGGCCGCCTCGATCCAGGAGTGGGCGACGTTGTTCCCGTCCCCGATCCACGCCACCACCAGCCGGTCGAGCGAGCCGAGGCGCTCGCGGGCGGTGAGGAGGTCGGCGAGGATCTGACACGGGTGGTGAAGATCGGTGAGACCGTTGATCACGGGGACGGTCGACCACCGGGCCAGCTCCTCGAGGCGCTCCTGGGCGTAGGTCCGCACCACCAGGCCGTGGACGTACCGGGACATCACCCGGGCGAAGTCCTGGATGGGCTCGCCGCGGCCGAGCTGGGTGGACGCCACCGGCAGGTCGAGGGGCTGGGCGCCCAGCTCGAAGGCCCCCACGGAGAAGGAGACGCGGGTGCGCGTGGACGCCTTCTCGAAGACCAGGCCGACGCTCTTGCCGGCCAGGGGCGTATGGGGTCTGCCCTGGCGGCGCAGGGCCTTCAGCTCGCCGGCGCGATCGAGGAGCGACGACAGCTCGCCGCGGGACCAGCCCGCGAGGGAGAGGAGATCGCGCTTCCCCTTCATCAACAACCGTCTCGGAGCGCCTGCTCGAGGATCGCGACCGCCTCGTCGATCTCCACGTGCTCGACGACGAGGGGGGGCGCGAACCGGACGGTGTGGGTGCCGGCGGCGTTGACGATCATGCCCAGCTCGCGACAGCGCGAGATGGTGGCCACCGCCTCGTGGGGGAGCTGCACGCCCCGGAGCAGGCCGGCGCCGCGGACCTCGACCACCTTCTCGGGCCCGAGGCGCCGGGCCATGTCGTCCAGCCTGGCGCCGAGGTACTCGCCGGCGATGCGCCCGCGCTCCAGCACGCCGGAGGCCAGCTCGTTCATCACCACGACGGCGCAGGCGGCCGCCAGCGGGTTGCCTCCGAAGGTCGACGCGTGGGTGCCCGGGACGAGGGCCTTCGCGAAGGAGGCCTTCGTGCACATGGCGCCGATGGGGATGCCGTTGCCCAGCGCCTTGGCGAGGGTCATCACGTCGGGTTCGACCCCGTGCTGCTGGTACGCGAAGAGGGTGCCGGTGCGCCCCATGCCGGTCTGCACCTCGTCGAAGATCAGCACCAGTCCGTGGCGGTCGGCGAGCTCCCGCAGGCCCTTCAGGAACCCCTTGGGCGCCGGACGCACCCCGCCCTCCCCCTGCACCGGCTCGACGATGATGGCGGCGGTGCGGGGGCCGATCAGGGCCTCCACCGAGGCGAGGTCGCCGAAGCGGGCGTGTTCGACGCCGGGGACCATGGGCTCGAAGCCCTCCCAATACTTGGGCTGGCCGGTGGCGGTCACGGTGAACAGGGAGCGGCCATGGAAGCTGTTCTCGAACGCGATGATCTCGTAGCGATCTTCGCCCCGGTCCCGCTGGCACCGGCGGGCGAGCTTGAGCGCGGCCTCGTTCGCCTCCGCCCCCGAGTTGCAGAAGAAGACCCGCTCGGCGAACGACGACTCGCAGAGCCGCTCGGCGAGCTGGATCTGCGGCTCGGTGTACACCACGTTCGACGCGTGCCAGAGCTGCCTGGACTGGGCCTCGAGGGCGGCCTGCACCTTGGGGTGGCAGTGCCCGAGCCCCACGGTGGCGATGCCGGCGATCATGTCGAGGTAGCGACGGCCGTCCGCGTCCCAGACGTGGACGCCCTGCCCCCTCACGACGGCAATCGGCTGCTGCTTGTAGTTTCCGACCAGGACCCGCTGCGCCCGCGCCGCCAACTCTTCGTTGTTTGCCATTTTTCGCGAACCATCCTTCCGAAGGTCGAACGCCCGGGTGAGGCCCGGGCGTTCGAGTGCTTCCATTTATCGGGAAACCTGCGGGATGCGCCCGCCTACGGCCGCAAAGGGTCGAGGCACCAGCCGTAGCCCTCCGGCATCAGATCCGGATGCTTGAAGCACATGAAGTTGCTCCCAAAGGGCGCGCACTCGTCGTTCTCGGTGCAGAGGGTCCTGCAGACCTTCGTGGTTCCCGAGTCCAGGCAGACGAGGTTCTCCTTGCAGTCGTAGGCCTGGACGCACTCGTCGCCGTCCTCGGCGACGCCGACCTCCGCGCAGAACGCCTGCTTGCTCGCCAGCGAGACGTCCAGGACGCAGGCTTCGCCGTTCTCGCAGCCATTGGGGGCCCCGAGGAGGGTGCAGGGCTGGGTGCAGGTCCACTCGTTGCGGATGTTGGTGCAGGTCTGTCCGGCCTCGCAGACCGGACCGTCGTTCGCGTCGCCGCAGCGGCAGAGGCCGGTCCTGGGGTCGCACTGGAAGTCCGCGGGGCACTGCACGTCCCGACAGAGCTCGCCGCCGACGCACCTGCCGTCGATGCAGGTCTGGCCCGGATCGCAGATGGGCGAGTTGGAGAGCATGGTCCCGTCGCAGTGGCACTTGCCGTCGGCGGGATCGCACGCCGTCCCGCCTCCGCAGATCACGCCGGCGCAGAGGTCCGTGCCCTCGCAGGTCATGGTCTCGGCGACGCAGGCCTCGCCCGTGCCGCAGATCGGGCCGGTGGAGCCCATGCAGTGGCAGGCGCCGTCGAGCCTGCTGCAGATGGCGTTGAGGGTGCAGTTCACGCCGGCGCAGAGATCCTCGACGCACTCGCCGTCCATGCAGCTCTGCCCCGGATCACAGGCCACCCCCGCGCACTTGCAGATGCCGTCCTCGGGATCGCAGACGAGGCCCGGGCCGCATTGGGCGTCCTTGCAGAGATCGCCCGCGACGCAGGTCAGGTCGACGCAGGTCTCGCCCTCCTGACACTGGGTGTCGCCGCACTTGCAGACGCCATCGAGGGGATCGCAGGTCTGCCCCTTGTCACAGGCCTGGAACTCGCACTTGGGGGAGTAGCAGACGCCGGATTCGGCGTTGCAGATCTCCCCGGGCTTGCAGATGAGCCCGCCGGCTCCACCGCACTTGCACTGGCCGTCCGCGAGGTCGCAGGCGAGGCCCTCGTCGCACTTGACGTTGTGGCAGAGGTTGTGGGTGGTGGTGGTCGTCGTCTCCCCACACGCGGCGGCGCCCGCGGCGAGCAACGCGATGAAGCCGGCGAGGGCGAGCCAGCGAAGTCTAGTGGTCATGAGCGGTCATCCTCGAGAACCGATGCTGCTTGGGGCCCGCTGGGAATGCAGGCCTTCCGGGGGTTGGAGGGACCCGGAGCGGTGGGAGACTCCCGCCGCACCAGGCCCCGCGACGCGTGGAGTTGTCGTCCAAGGGGGTCAATCGGCCCCTTCCGTCTTGCGGCGGGAGCGGCGGAGCGCTCCGAAGCCGGCGAGGGCGAGCCCGAGGAGCGAGAGATCCACTCCGCCCGAGCTGCTGCAACCGCCGGTCGTCTTCTCCTCGACGATCGGCTCCCGCGGCTCGATCTTCACGACCATGGCGAAAGGCTTCTCGCCGATCCGGCCCTTGTCGTCTTCGGCGCGGACCACGAAGTTGTACGTGCCGAAGGGCGCGTCCTTGGAGACGGTCCCGGCGATTACGCCGGCCTGCGAGAGGGTGAGGCCATCCGGCAGGCTACCCCCGATCAACGAGAAGACGACCTGCTCGGACGGGCGGGACTGGAAGGTCCCCACCTCGAGCTGGACTTCGACCGTTTCCTCCCGCGACACCACGGGGAGCGCCTTGTTCACGATGGGGAGTTCGGAGGCGACGACGGTGAGCGGTAGACGCTTGCTGATCGACTGGCTGGAGGAGTCGGAGGCAGTCACGACCACCTCGTAGTTTCCGGACCTGGACGGCACCCCCTGCACGCAGAACGACGCACCGTTGGTGTTCGACTCGAAGCCGGGAGGCAGCGGGGACGAGGTCCAGGTGTAATCGGGGACGCCCCCGGAAACCGTCACGCAGATCGGGTTGTATTCCACGGCCGTGAAGCCATCGGGGAGCTGGTACCGATTCAGGGAGAGGGTGTCGCGGCCCACCCGCTCGATGGTCAGTTCCTTCTCGGCGACGTTCCCCACGGCGTCCTCCACCTGAACCGTGAAGGTGCTGGTCTGGGAGAGCTGCGTGGGTGTCCCGATGATGAGGCCCTCTCGCGTCAGGTGCAGACCCTCCGGCGGACGATTGGCGACGAGGACCCACGTGTAGGGGGACACGCCGCCGACCGCGACGAGCTGCACGCCCTCGTGGCGCACGTCGTCCGGGCCCATCCAGGCGCCGTACGAATGGCCCTGCCGGGCCGGCGGGAGCTCGTTGGTGGCGATCGCCAAGGTGCCTCGGAACTCGACCACCTGCATCACGTAGGCGCGGGTGGCGGTGAGGTCGCCGCAGGTCACGTGGATCTTGTACGCGTGGCTCCCGACCTCGGTCACGATGCCGGTCATGAGCCCGTCCAGATTGAGGAGCAGGCCAGGGGGCAAGGACTCCGGCGTCCAGCGGCAGGTCCCGACGCTGCCCATCGCCGCGAACTGGAAGGTCACGCGGGAGCCGAGGACCACGGTGGTCGGCGGATCGCCATTGATCGTGAGCGACGGCGGGTCCACCACGATCGGGGTGTCGAAGACCTTGACGTTGTTGTTCTTGTCGAGCTCCCGATACTTCTCGTTCGGGTCGAGGACGATCCCGATGTAGTAGATCCCGGGGTTGATACCGGCGGGGATCTCGATGAGCTCGGGGCGGCGATCCTCGTCGCGGGAACCGGTGGCCTTGCTGCCAACGGTGGCCACGCCCAAACCGTTCGTCGACTTCACCTTGGCCATGATCTGGTTGGGCGAGATGTCGTCGCGGCGCTGGGACAGGAAGTACCCGTACTCGACCGAAATCATCTCCGGCGGCTCGAACACGCCCATGGGGAGCTCGATGAACCCGATGTTCTTGATGGAGCGGTCCACGGCGAAGGGCTCGCCGGCGACGACCCTTTCGGGCAGGTTCAGGTGGGGCGACTCGAAGTCCGGAAGGGACTCGAAGCACGCGATCGGCTCGTCCGTGGTGTATACGTGCGGGAGCGGCTGAGAGAGGAGCTGATCGATGTCGTCGATGACATGGAAATACATGTCACCTTCGGGATAGACCTGTCCTCGCCTGTCCGCCCTGGGGATGACGCCCGACACGGTGACCGTCTTGCAATCGTTGGGCGAGGTTGTCCCGATGTCCAACTGGCAGGTGTAGAGCGGATCCGACGGATACCCCTCCATGTAGTTCCAGGACTCGTCATAGAGACACTTGAGCCCCATCCCCGGGCAGATCGTGTCGTTGTTCGGATCACAGCGGACGACGCAATACTCGTAGGGGCACTCCGGCATGATTCCGTTGATCGGCTTGCACTGCTGCCGGTTATAGGAACTCGGGTTGTCGATGTCCCCGCAGTACTGCGGGAAAGTCGCTGCCGGTGCATCAAAGTTGAGGTCGATGTTCGATTCGCTGCCCATCGCGATCCCCGTCCGGAAGGCGCTGGCGTCGACCTCGCCTGTGTTGCACAGCTTGTACGTGGCGAGCATCGGCTGCCCGTAATAACAGCCGAAAGGGAACGTGATGTCGACCGGCACGGGCGTCAGCTCGATTGCCGGCCTCCTGATGGTCAGCGCGGTCGGTGTGACGACCTCGTTGTTCGACACGTTCGCGTCGACGAGCAGCCGGTAGGGATCGACGACGAGCTTGAACACGAACTTCTCGTCACGAAGCCAGTACGGAAGCCTGATGGGCAAGGTGAACCTCGGGGATGTCTCACCGGCGCCGAGGATGCCGCCCGGGATCCCAGATACCTGCTCGAAGGTGCCCCAGAAGAACTCCTGATCTCGAGAGGTATTCGGCGGATTGTTCGGGTCGTCTTCCACGGGATCCGCCTTGATGATGAAATCGAACCCCGCAGCCGCCTCGGTGCCGAGGTTGGAGAAGCTAATGAGGAAATCGTACATCTCCTTGGCTTGTGAGACCGGGGCGGTGAGCTCGATGGTTCCCGTCAGGTCCGGCCCCACCATCACGGGGGTGTGGCTGCAGACCTGGTTGTTGGACCTGTCCGCCTCGGGCACCACCCCGGCGGGATCGATGTCGATGCAGACGTAGTACCTGCCGTTCCGGAGGTTGCCCTTGTTCGAGATGAAGAAGTCGGTCTCGACGTGGGCCGATGCGAGGGCCGGAACGGTGAAGGCCGACGTGCGCGAACCGATGGGGATGGCGCTCGACACGTCGAACGACTCCGGATCGCTGGTGAGATACGCGTCGTAGGTCACCCCGTTGGCCGGCACCTGGCTCGTGTTGAGGAAGGTGTTCTTGAGGTCGACGTTGATCCGGGTGCTGTCCAGGGAGAAACCCAGGACCTCGACCTTGGCGGTGACGTCGGGGCGGGTCGGGAAGTGCCCGTACTGGATCGCGGTGTTGGCGGGGAAATGGCTCGAGGTGCACTTTCCAGCCCCGCTCGACGGCTGGCAGACCTGGACGCCGCTGGCGCCGGGGCCCATCTGGCCGCCCAGCGGAGCGGTGAAGCGCTGCCCCCAGGAGATCGTCCCCCAGTCGCCGGCGGTCGGATCGACGGAGACGTCGCCGTACACCGCACGCATCACGTTGTTGGTACCGAAGGGGGCGTCGTCCGCGAGGTCGAAGATGACGAGCTGCGCCCGGAAGGTGGTCGTCGACCCCGAGTCGGGACCGGTCCCCACGCCCTTGCTGCACTTCCATTCGATGACGAGCCGGTGGTCGCCGGTCGCTACGGTCCCTAGGGTCTGGGCCCGGATGTCGCCTCCGGCGACGTTGCAGTGGTGATCGCCCCACCACACCGCGAGGAGGTTCCTGGGCTCGGTGCTGGCCGAAGCGGCCACGTGTACCGACGTGCTCGGGGAGACGTTCGCCTGGCTGGCCCCGAAGGTCACGTAGCCCTTCGAGCCCACCTTCATCTTCTGGTAGTTGACCCCGCCGAAGGTGATGTCGAAGGGGAGGCTTCCGTCCGCCCGGTCCAGCTCGATCTGACCGGTCCTACCGTCCGTGGTGTCGTTGGCCGCCTTCAGATCCAGGGGGATCGCATTGCCGGGCAGTGTCTCGTACGCCGCAGGCCAGACCGTGGTCGGGTAGAACTGCTGCTGCGCCGAGGCCACGGCCGGCGTCGCGGCGAAGCTTCCCAGCAAGATCGAGGCGAGAACGCGGTTCATCGAGGGCTCCCTACCAATAGGGCAGCAGGCCAGAGCCTGCGAAAAAGCGACGGCCGCGGGGGAACGGATCCGATCCGCTCCCCCGCGGTTCAAGCAGTGGTCAATTCTTGGGCAGACACTGGACCTTGTACGTGGCCGTGAGTTGCGCGCCAGGGCGGGGAATGAACAAGGGCTGGAAGTCCACCGCGATGTTGGCGGGATCGTAGGTCCAGACCTTCGATCGGCTCGGGCTGACGGGGCTGGTTTCGAAACCGTCGACCTTCACCAGGATGTCGTGCTCGTTCACCCGGCCGTCGCCGTTCGCGTCGCCGGGCTGGCCCCGGAGGAAGAAGCGGGCCGAGAAGCCGAAGGCCCCCTTCGACATCTCCTGCAGCTTGTCCTGCCAGTCGCCACCGCCGCAGAGGTTGATGGCGGTTCCGCCCGTCTCCTCCACGACGTCGAGGATCCGATCCCCGTGATCGAAGCAGGCGCCTCGAGGCTCGGGAGCCCGGGGGCCCGTGATCGCGTGGATGCGCAGCATGTTGGCGAGGCGCGGGCCCTTGATGTTCCGGAAGAAGTCCACGTACCCCGCCGGCAGCAGCCCGTGGCTGGTCGACTGATCCTTCTCGTCGGCGACGATGATGATCGAGAGCGAGGCGTCCTTGCGGAGGAAGCCCGCGTTGCCGTCCTGGTAGCCCGAGTTGTAGCGGGTGTCCACGGTGGAGCTGATCAGCGGCTCCGACAGGGCGCGGCGGGCGGCCTCGAGGTACTGCTCGTCGAAGTGGCAGGTGCCGACGATCATGTTGTGTCGCCAATGGGTCTCCAAATCCGGCGTCTGCGGCGTGAGAATCCGCGGGTGGCTGCCGTCGATCGGGAAGAGGCGGCCGTCCTCTCCGCCGTTCGCGCCGCCGGGGCAGCCTGAGGTGGCGGTGAGGCCGCTGGTGGTGACGCCGATGTGGAAGTCGACCTTCTGCTCGTTCGCGAAGGTGAGGAAGGCCGGCAGGTTCTGGCTGATCGCGCTCTGGTAGGGCGAGAAGGAGCCCGAGTTGTCCATCACCCAGAGCACGTCGACCTTGGGGCGATCCTTCTGGTTGAAGGTGTCGGTCTGGGTCGCGTCCTCCTCACCCGAACCCACCAGCTCGGCGAGGTACCAGTCGCTCCCGGCCTCGACCCGCAGGGTGCCGGTGTGGACCCCGAGGATGTCCGGGGCGAAGACCATGCCGAACTCCTCCCGCTCGTTGTTGTTGAGGATGCGGGGCAGGTTCGGACGACGGCTGATCTGGAAGGCATCCGATTCGCCGTTCTCGTTCACCTCGATCGCGGTGATGGTCACCGGCGTCGGGCAGGAGTTGCTGATGGTGATGAAGCGCTCGCGGGTCTGGCAGCCGGGCCCCACCGCCCCGAAGTCGACCACGGGGGGATCGATCTCCACGCAGGGCTTCGCCGCGGTTCCCCGGAGGGGGACCACCTGGAGGCTCTCGTCCCGGTTGGAGATCTGGAACTGGACCGCGCCGGTGACGTTCGGCTGGTAGCGGGTGGGCGCGAAGGTGACCGGAACCTTGAGGATCTCACCCGCCGGGAGCTCCATGTTGTCGACCGTCGTGACCGAGAAGGCCTCGTCGGAGTCGTCGGTGAGCCGCAGATCGCTGATCAGGCAGGACTCGGAGCCGAGGGTGTTCTTGAACGTGAAGGACTGAACCAGGCTGGCCCCGCGATCCACCACGCCGAACTCGAGGTTGCGGGGCTGGAGCTCGAACTGGCAGGGCGGCAGGTTGCGGCCCTGCCCCGCGACGACCGTCTTGAGCTCGCCGTCCGGCGCGGCGTGGGACTCGATGATGACCTCGGCGCGATCGAAGCCCTCGTCCACCGGGTTGTAGGCCACGTCGACGAAGAAGAACTCGTCGATGGCGTAGCCCTCGGGCTTGGGGCCCTCGGTGCCGTCCGGGTTGCGGAGGGTGGCCTGGAAGACGTCGTCGGTCGTGTAGGGAACCTCGACGCGAAGCGGGTCGACGACCTCCCCGGGAGGCGCGAAGCCACCGTTGGTGCAGCGCATGGTCCGGGTGACCGGCATGTCGACGGCGACCATGCCGAAGTCGATCGCGGTCGGAGTGCAGACGAGCTGCGGGCCGCCGCCGAACGCGTTGGCGCAGCCGGTGAAGGTCGCACCCTCGGCGCGGGAGTCGTTGGTGTGGAACGTCAGCGTCGCCATGCGCTTTCCGCCCGAGACGGGCTGGAAGACGACGTCCACGTACTCCACGCTGTCCGGAGCGATCGAGATCGGCAGGTCGGTGGCGACGCTGAACTCGGCGGCGGAGGCGGCGTCGAGCTCGATGCGATCGACGACGACCGTCTCGGTGCCGATGTTGCGGAGGGTGTAGGCGAGCGTCTTGGACTCGCCCACGGCGACATATCCGTAATCCTGGCAGGAGCTGGGCTCGAGGATGATGGCGCTCAGCGCGCCATATGCCATGACCTCGACGCGGGCCAGCTCGTTCTGGATCGGGTTCGCGTCCTTGAGGACGAGGACCGCCTCGTTGTCCTCCTGGGCGGCCGCGGAGAAGGTGATCTCGATCTCCACGGTACCGCTCGCGTTCACCTGGTACGGCTCGCCGGGGATGGCCTCGGGGTCGGCGATCTGCGCCTGGAAGTGATCGCGGGCGCGTCCGGAGAACCCGTCGATCTGCACGAAGATGGGGACGCTGAGGTTGTTGGTGCAGATCGTCGTCTTCTTCTTGGTGGCGCCGAGCACCACCGGGCCGAAGTCGACGGGCGAAGGCTCGCAGTCGAGACCGGGCGTCGCGCCCTGCCCGCGGAGCACGAACGTGTAGGACGCCGCCCCGAGCTCGTTGGACTTCAGGGTGACGACCCGCTCGATGGGTTCCTCGTGGGGCTCGGTGGGGAGGAAGGTGAAGGTGATCTTACCCTTGCCCGCGACGGGGATGGTCAGGCCGCCGAGCGGGAGGTCCATCTCGAAGGGCCTCTCGGGCTCCTCTCCCTGGAACGTCAGGGGAGCGGAGCCCTCGTTCAGGATCTCGACCTCCCACGGCGCGCGGCTGCCGATGGGGACGATCCCGAAGTCGAGGATGTAGTTGCCGGTCTCGGCGTCCTGCTCGAGACCCGGGAATACGGTGCGAGGGTTGTTCTCCCTGGTTTCCGGGCTACCGCAAGAGCACGAGCTCGACGCCATGCCCACCGCGATCAGCGCGTACAGCGCTGCGCGGCTCAGATTCTTCGTCTTCATGCGCATCTCCGGTCCGTTTCTTCCAGACGGCGGTTCTTGAACCCGGGGGATTCGAATCGGACCAGCAAGCGACCCACACTGTCAAGCCTGTCGAGCGGCGTCCGGGGAGGCCCCGGGCGGCAATCCAGGCATTTTCCTCTGTCTCTACACGGACTTACATGTCCCCACCCCAGCGGAGCACGAATTGGGCGAGGATCGCGGGGCTCGCCGGCGCGGGCATCCGGCGTGGCGACCGCTCCGCCTCGACGGCGACGCGACCGCGCGGCCGCGCTTCGCGCCAGTTCGGCAGGCGATCTTCGAGGCGCTCCACGGAAGAGGTGGACCGTTCCCCTGCGGATCGCGCGGGCCCGACGCGCTCGCGGGCTTCCGGATGGTCCGCGAGCACCTTCGAACGACGCAGGCTCCGAGAGGGCGGCTCCGCAGCGGCGCATACCCGGTTGGAATCCGATGAAGGACGAGCCCAGGCGATCGCCGGAGGCGCACCTGCGGCCGAGCGGCTCCGCGGCGGCACATTCCCGGTTCGAATCCGATGAAGCATGAGCCCCACGCGGTCGCCGGGGGCGCCCTGGCGGGCCGCAGACGGCTGCGAAGAAATAATGAGACACCTCGTCGCGTTCGAAACCCACCGGCATGAAGCGAAATGGTTTGGGATATTTCTTGTCTGATCGAAATCCTTTGGCTAGGTTGCCGGCATCACTCGCGGTATAGGAGCACCCCGTTCATGGCAACAAGGAACAAGAACGCACCCCTCGCTCAGGTCCTCGATCAGCGCATCCGCGCCATCGTCGACGAAGCACTCGAGAGCGCGATTCGTGAAACCCTGCGCACGGTGATCCAGGAGGAGCTCGCGGTCGCGCTCGGCACCGAGGCTGCCGCGGGAGTCTCGACCACCGCTGGTCGGCGTCGCGGTCGCCCCGCCGGCAAGGCCTCCGCCAAGGCGCGGGCCGCCAAGGGTGCGAAGCGCACCACCGCCAGGACCAGCAAGAGAAAGTGCAACGTCGTCGGCTGCAAGCGGCCGCATCGCTCCATGGGATACTGCGCGGCGCACTACCAGTCCGCGCGCAAGCACGGCTGGCCGATGCCGGCGCCGGAGGGCTTCGTTGCTCCGCCGCCCGCACCCCGGGGCCGTCCGCCGAAGAAGAGCCGGGCCGCAGCCGAGGAGTGATCGCAAAGACGGGGGCTTGCTCCTCTCTCGAGAGGCGAGTAGGTCGAAGCGCCGCGGAGTCCTCCGCGGCTCTTTTCGTTCGGCGTCGGGCGCCACGTGCCGCCGCGCGCGGGGGAGGAGAAGTGGACGGCGACCTCGGCATCCCGGCGTAGTTCGACGTGCCGCCGCGCGCGCGGGGGAGAAGTTCACCAGGGCGGGCCGCCGCATCACCTCGGCCGTGCCGCCGCGAGCGCAGGGGAGAAGTCGTATGCCATCGCGCCGAGACGACGCGTCGGCGCCACGCGAGGCGCGCGCTCCCGCTACTCCTCGAGCGCTGGCGCCCAGGCGATCGTCGCCTCCCCACCTCCCGCCACGGCGAGCTTCGCGCCGGTCGCCAGGCGATCCTGGCGCACGTAGGCGAGAGCCAGCGCCGGGCCCCCGGCGGGATCGGGATCGAGGACGCTCGCGATCGTCCCGACCACCCTGTCGCCGTCGAGGAGCTCGGCGCCCGGGCGCACGCCCGGCGAGACGCGGAGCTGGCCCAGCTTGCGGCGGACGCGCCCGCGGTAGGTGGCCTTGGCGATCACCTCCTGGCCCACGTAGCAGCCCTTGGTGTAGCTGATCGCCCGGTCGAGGTTCGCCTCCAGCGGGATGGTCGCCTCGGTCATCTCCGCGCCGTAGCGCGGCACCACCCGGTGGATCCTCGCCGCGTCGAGCGCGTCCTCTCCCACGGCGAGGCCCCCCTGCTCCCTCGCCGCGGCGGCCAGCGCCGCGAAGAAGCCCTCGCCCGAAGACGGATCGAGGATCACCTCGACGCCCTCGATCCCGGCGGGCGCCGCGCCGACCGCCAGCGCCCCGCCGCCGTCGAGGGGGACGAGCGCGTTGTCGTGAAGCCCCAGGGCCGGGAGGGAGACGCCGAGCGCGCGCTCCACCGCGTCGCGGGCGCGGGGGCCGTACGCACCGACGACGAGCCACTCCCCGGTCGCGTCGGAGAGGGTGCAGTCCTCCGAGATGAGGTGCTGATCCAGGTGGGCGAGGGACTGCTCCCGCGCCTCGGGCTCGAGGTCGAGAAGGAGGTCCTCGTCTCCCATGACGAGCAGGCGCCCGTCGCCCAGCATCTTCCCGCGGGCGTTGACGATGGCGGTGTAGTTGCCTTTGCCCGCCGGGACGCCCTTGACGTCGTTGGTGACCAGCCCATGGAGGAAGAGCCTGGCCTCCGGCCCCACCACGCGGAAGATGGCCCGGTGGGAGCGATCCGCCACGCCGACCGCCTCCACCAGCGCGCGATACTCGTCTTCGAGCGAACCGAAGCCGAGGACGACCTCGGCGCCGCCGCGCTCACCGAAGCGGGCGTTCGCCCCGGCGTGCAGGGCGTGGAGTGCGAGGGGACGGGTCATTGCGCTGCTATAGGCCCCGGTCCGCCCGGCCGCAACCGATCGGGTCCACGGCCGCGGCGGGCGCGGCGGCGGTGCACCGGGCGAAGGAGGGGACCGGCGCTCGTCGTGCGGATCGCGGCCTTCACGCCGGGAGGCGAGAGTCCGGGGCGGTCAGGACATCGCCGCGACGAGGGCGTTCACGTACGTCCGGGTGTCCGCGGAGCCGCCGAGATCCCGCGTGAGCGCCTTGCCCTCCGCGAGCACGGTCTCCACCGCGCCGCGCAGGCGGCCGGCGGCCTCGACCTCGCCGAGGTGCCGGAGCATCAGCTCGGCGGAGAGGAGCAGCGCGGTCGGGTTCGCCAGGCCCTTCCCGGCGATGTCGGGCGCCGTTCCGTGCACCGCCTCGAAGACGGCGTTGCTGTCGCCCAGGTTCGCACCGGGCACGACGCCGAGGCCCCCGACCAGGCCCGCGCAGAGGTCGCTGATGATGTCTCCGTAGAGGTTCTCGAGCACCAGCACGTCGAAGCGGGTGGGGTCTCGCACGAGCTGAAGGGCGCAGTTGTCGACGATGATCTCGTCGTACTGGATCTCGGGGTACCCCCGCGCCACGTTCCGGCAGCACTCCAGGAAGAGCCCGTCGGAGAGCTTCATGATGTTCGCCTTGTGCACCGCGGTGACGAGCCTGCGCCCGTGCCTGCGGGCGTACTCGAAGGCGAAGTGGGCGATCCGGGTGGAGGCCGCCTGGGTGATGATCTTGATCGACTCGACGACGCCCGGGACGACGATGTGCTCGAGGCCCGAGTAGAGATCCTCGGTGTTCTCGCGGACCACGACGAGGTCGACGCCCTCGTACCGGGTCTTCACGCCGGGGAGGCTCTTGACCGGGCGCAGGTTGGCGAAGAGGTCGAGCCCCTTCCGCAGCGCCACGTTCGCGCTCTTCGAACCCTTCGCGATCCCCGTCTCCGTCGGCCCCTTGAGGGTCGCGTCGCTGCGGATGATCTGCTCCAGGGTCGAGGTGGGGAGGTTCGAGCCCACCCGCGCCTCCACCTGCGCGCCCGCCTCGCCCTTCTCCCACCGGATGGCGACGCCGGTCGCGTCCACCACCGTGATGGTCGCCTCCATCACCTCCGGACCGATGCCGTCGCCCGGGATGTAGGTCACCTTGTGCGCCATGAACTCCACCTCTCCTTTCGTTCGGGCGCTCTCATAGCATGGAAGCGGCGCCTCGGCCCGTTCGTCTCCGCCGTCGCGCGGCCCGCTCGGGGCGGGACCCCCCAACTCGCCTTGACGGTGGGGACCCCCGACGATTAGCTACAGCCCTTCCGCTGTCCCGCTCACACCCGCGACAGGTGCGGCCGTCGCGGTTTTTTTCGGAGAATCGACATGGCCAAGTACGAGGCGAAGGATTTCAACCACCTGCTCGGGAAGGTGAACGGGCTGTCGGAGGCCCAGCTCAAGGCCCACTTCGGCCTGTACCAGGGTTACGTCAACAAGCTGAACGAGATCTGGGAGAAGCTCCCGGGCGCGGACCGCTCCAAGGCGAACTACTCCTTCTCCGAGTACTCGGAGCTGAAGCGCCGCGAGCCGGTCGCGTACAACGGCACCTTCCTCCACGAGCTGTACTTCGGCAACCTCGCCAAGGACGGGGACTGCTCGCCCGAGCTCAAGAAGGCCCTCGAGGCCAGCTTCGGCTCCTTCGACAACTGGATGGTCGACATGAAGGCCTGCCTGTCGTCCGCCCACGGCTGGGCCCTCACCGTGTACGATTGGAACCTCAAGCGCGTCGCCAACATGCTGGTGCAGAGCGAGCACCACGTGGGCCTGTGGCCGAACGTGAGCATCCTCTGCGCGGTGGACGCGTGGGAGCACGCCTACATGATCGACTACGGCACCAAGAAGGCCGACTACGTGAACAACGTGTTGAACGCCCTGAACTGGAAGGCGATCAACGAGCGCTTCTCGCACATCAACCCCAAGTAGGTCGGCGCGCGGCCCCTTCGGCGCATCGAGGCCTCGATCCTCCGCAGGCGTGCGGGGGACGAGGCCTCTTCGTCTTTCGGGCGCCCGCATCGCGCGAAGGCGCCGGGCGAGCGGGCCCACGTAGAGCCGGCCGAGGCTTCCTTCCCTGCCGCCCCGGTGCAGATCGTGTCGTCGGCGGCGAAGCTGCCGCACTGGAGGAGGGAGCATGAAGATGCGGATGTCGATGCTGGCGGTGGCCGCCGGGCTGATGTCTCTGCCGGGCTTCGCGGTCGCACAGGGTGGCTCCACGGGCAGCGAGCCGGGGATGGACCAGCCGAGCGGCCGTACGGCCACCAGCCCGAAGCAGATGGGCGCCGAGCACGCGCAGGTGTTTCAGGACAAGGACAACTTCAAGGTGGAGGGCACCCTCGCCTCCGTGGACGCGACCAACGGGAACATGACCCTGCAGCGCGAGGACATGCCCCCGGCCGAGCTCAAGCTCGCCCCGGACACCAAGATCCAGGTGGATGGCAAGAGCGCCTCCATCCAGGATCTCCAGCCGGGGTCCGAGGTGCGCGCGGAGTTC
>DATMSB010000107.1:0-14155 GCA_035565615.1 Vulgatibacter sp.
GCCGTCGTCGGCAGCGCCCTGCCCTACACCCTGGAGATGTTCGCGCTGAAGGCCCTCCCGGCCCGCACCTTCGGCATCCTCATGAGCCTGGAGCCCGCGGTGGCGGCGCTGGCGGGCCTCGTGTTCCTCCGAGAGCGCCTGACCCCGACCCAGTGGCTCGCGGTGGCCTGCGTCTGCGCGGCCTCGGCGGGCGCGGCCCTCGGCGCCCGCCCCGGCCCGAGGGGAGAGACCGCCCCCGCCGCCCCTTGACTCCCTCCGCGTGATGCCCCGACGATGAAGCGCTCGTCTGGGGAGGAGGAACCCATGGCAGGCAGGACTCTGGGGGCGGCTTCCCTCGCGCTGGGCGTTGCGCTCGGCTGTTCCTCGGAGGAGCCGGTGGTCGAACCGGAGGAGCCGCTCACCCTCGAACTCCTGCAGGAGGGCGAGAAGATCCACACCAACGGCGTCGTCCGCTTCGAGGTCGCGATCACGGGTTCCCCGGAGTCGGTGGGGCTCGTCCGCACCGGCGAAACCTGGGTGGAGCTCGACGACACCCTCGCCTTCGAATGGGACACGACCAAGGACCCCGAGGGGCGCTGGGAGGTCTCGGCCTTCGCCCGCGCCGGGGACGACGAGCTGACGACCGGGAGCGTGGTGGTCGAGGTGGACCGCACCCCTCCCGGGCTCCACAGCCGCAGCCCCGAGCCGATGGAGGTGCTGCTCGCCGACACCTACGGCATCTCGGTGAACTTCACCGAGCCGATCCTCCCGTCGTCGATCGACGCGGCGTCGGTGCGACTGTCGTCGGGCGGCCGCCCCATCGAGGCGGATCTCATGCTCGCGTCGGATCGGCGCCTGCTCACCGTCTCGCCCAAGGGCGTCCTGGGCGCGGGCAACCACCGCCTGGAGCTCACCGACGGGATCATGGATCGGGCGGGCAACCGGCTGACCCCGGCCTCGTGGATCTGGACTGCGCGAGACGCCATGGAGCGGGTCGTGCTCTCCATCGACGGCGTCGACGGAACGGTGGCGGTGACCAACGAGCCGATCGTCCTCCGCGTCCAGGCGGAGGGGAGCCCGCAGAAGATCGAGCTCCTCCGCAACGGCGCCTCGTGGACGACGCTCTCCGGCCCGTCGTTCGCGTGGGATCTCTCCGGGGTCTGGGAGGGCACCTTCGTGATCCAGGCGAGGGCGACGTACGCCTTCCACGAGATCCTGAGCAACGTCGTCAACGTCAACGTGGACAGGAGGGCGCCGACCGCCTCGCCCGTGTTCAAGTCCTTCGTCACCACCCGGGAGCTCTCCGACCTGCGGTTCAACCTCTCGGAGCCCCTGCTGCCCGGGTCGCTGACCGACGACTCGGTGCAGATCTCGTCGGAGCGAGGGACGCCCACCCGCCGGACCATCGACTACCTGGAGCAGAGCTGGTCCCTGCGGCTGCGGGTGCAGGGGACGCAGAGCCCGGATCGCCTCGTCGTCTCGCTGAACGAGGGCGTCACCGACATCGCCGGCAACCCCATGGTGCCGGTGCAGTTCCGCCTCGCCGTCTCGGACTGGAAGGGGCTGGGCGGCGCCCTGAATGAGGCGGGGCCCGGCGGCCGCCATCCGGCCGCGGCGTCGGTCCAGGACGGACGGCCGGTCGTCGCGTGGGTGGACCAGGCTTGGGAGGATGGAAACGCGGTGGGCAACGTCCGGGTGCGCAGGTGGTCCGGCACCAAGTGGACGGAGCTCCCCGACCCCTCCGACGGCGGCGACTTCGTCACCCTGAGGCCCGCCGTCGCCCTCACGCCGAACGATCGCCCCGTGGTCGCATGGATCGAGAGGGCCGCCGGCGTTGGCGAGCCCTCCCGTCTGCACGTGCGTCGATGGGACGGAAACGCGTGGCAGCGGCTCGGGGCCGCGAGCCTCGAGCTGCAGCCCGGCTGCGACGCCGACGATCCGGCGCTCGCGGTCGACGGCGCCGGGAACCCGGTGGTGGCCTGGAGCGAGCAGGTGACGTGCATGCCGGCGAGTTCGCTGGGCGAGAGGCGGGTCCTCGTGAAGCGATGGACGGGATCCGACTGGGAGCTCCTCGGCGGGGAGGGCCTCCCGGAACCCTCGGGCGGCGAGGGGGGAGCCTCCTCCGCCGCTCTGCCCGCCGTCGCGGTGGACAGGCAGGGCGGCGTCGTGATCGCGTGGGTTCGAGACGTGGAGTTGCAGCTCCATCGCTGGAACGGCGCCGCCTGGATCCCGTTCGCCGCCCCGCTGCCGCCGACGGGCGCCCACCTATGGCCGAGGGTCGCGATCGATCCCGAAGGCCGGGCGGTCGTCGCGGTGGTGGAGTCGAAGCACGCCGGGGACGGCGTCTTCCTCGACGACCTCCACGTGATGCGTTTCGACGGGGCGGCCTGGGAGGCGCTGGGGGGGAAACCCGTCGCCCTCAAGCGCCCGCTCCCGATCCATGCAGTCGATCTGGCGCTGGATCGCGTTGGGGAGCCGATCGTCGCCTGGGGAGAGGTCGACGAGAACGGCGACGGCACCGCCTACGTGTCGAGGTGGACCGACGCCGGCTGGTCCCGGGTGGGACCCGGCGAGCCCTTCGTCTCCGCCGCGGGGGGCAGGGGGATGTCCATGGCGTTCGACCGGGATCGGCCCGTCCTCGCCCTCGGCCACGACGTCCCCGAGGTCGGCTCGATCCTCGTCCGCAGCCCCGAATGAACGAAGCGCCGCCCCGCCCCTCGAGGCGGACGCGGCGCTCGTCCTCCCAGCGGCGAAGCACGCGGCTACTTCGCCTTCGGCACCTTCTCCCAGTCGGCCAGGAACTTCGCCAGGCCGATGTCGGTGAGGGGGTGCCTGGCGAGCTGCTCGATCACGGCGAGCGGGCAGGTGGCCACGTCGGCGCCGAGTCGGGCGGCGTTGAGCACGTGCACCGGGTTGCGCACGCTCGCCACCAGGATCTCGGTGTCGAAGCCGTAGTTGTCGTAGATCTCGCGGACCTGCTGGATGAGCTCCATCCCGTCGAAGGAGATGTCGTCGAGGCGGCCCACGAACGGCGAGATGTAGGTGGCGCCCGCCTTGGCGGCGAGGAGGGCCTGGGTCGGGCTGAAGCAGAGGGTGACGTTGGTCTTGATGCCCTCGCCGGAGAGGGTCTTCACCGCCTTCAGCCCTTCGACGATGAGCGGTACCTTCACGACGATGTTCGAGTGGATCTTCGCCAGCTCGCGGCCCTCGGCGACGATGCCGTCGTGATCGGTGGAGACGACCTCGGCGGAGATCGGCCCGTCGACGACCTCGCAGATCTCCCGGAGGACTTCGTGGAAGGGCTTGCCGGTCTTGGCGACCAGGGAGGGGTTGGTGGTCACGCCGTCGAGGACGCCCATGGCGTGGGCCTTCTCGATCTCGGCGATGTCGGCGGTGTCGATGAAGAACTGCATGTCGAAGTGCTCCTCCCACGGGCGGCGGGGCCAGGTTTCTTTGAGGGTCGCAGGCGGCCTATACCACAGCGCCGGCGCGGGGCGCAGGCCGTCCGCGGGCGCGCCCTCTCGACGAGATGCCGGTCGCGGTGATAGGACCGCGCCACGATGGCCACCCGCAAGAACCGCTCGAGCTCCCGTCCCAAACCCGTGATCGCCCGCAAGGCCCCGCCCGCCGGCCGCGCCGCCAGCCGCAAGGCCGCTCCCGGCCGCGCCGTGACCCGCAAGCCCCCGGCGATCCACAAGGTCCGCCACCCGGAGAACGCACCTTCGGCGCACGATCTGGTGGTCGCCGGCAGGCGCGTGATCGAGGCCGAGCTGGCCGCGATCCAGTCGCTGCGGCCGCGCCTGGACGGCTCCTTCGCCAGGGCCGTGGAGATGATCCTGGCGTGCGAGGGCCGCCTCGTGGTCACGGGCCTGGGCAAGCCCGGCTTCGTCGCCCAGAAGATCTCGGCGACCTTCGCGTCGACGGGCACGCCCTCCCTCTACCTGCACCCGGCGGAGGCCCTCCACGGCGACCTGGGCCGCGTCACCGCCGGAGACGTGGTCCTCGCCCTCTCCAACAGCGGGCGCACCGAGGAGATCGTGCGGATGATGGGGCCGGTGGCGCGCATCGGCGCCCGGACCATCGTGATGACGGGCGACCTCGGCTCCCCCCTCGCGGAGAAGGCGGACGTCGTCCTCGACATCGGCCGGGTGGAGGAGGCGTGTCCGCTGGGGCTGGCGCCCACCGCGTCGTCCACGGTGCTCCTCGTCCTGGGCGACGCCCTGGCGATGACCGTGATGGAGCACCGCCACTTCGGCAGCGAGGAGTACGCCCTCGTGCACCCGAGCGGCGCCCTCGGCAGGAAGGTGATGCGGGTGTCCGAGGCCATGCGCCGCGGCGACTCCAACCCGGTGGTCCGCGAGGACGAGCCGCTGGCGAAGGCGGTGGCGGTGATGACCCAGACCCCGGGCAAGCCCGGCGCCACCAACGTCATCGACAAGCGGGGCAAGCTGGTGGGGATCTTTACCGACGGCGACCTGCGCCGGCTCTTCGAGAAGGGCATCTCGGCGCTGGAGGGCACCATCGGCGAGGTGATGTGCCGCGAGCCGCGCACGGTGCACCCGGAGATGCTGGTGATCGAGGCCGCCCAGGTGCTGAGCAACGCGCGGATCGACCAGGTGCCCGTGGTGGACGACCGGATGCGCCCGGTGGGACTCCTCGACGTGCAGGATCTCCTCGCGGCGAAGGTGATCTGAGCCGCCGGCCCCTTCGGGGATCCGATCGAGGCGGCGAGACGAGCGCCGGGCGACCGTCCGGGCGCTCGCGCCGACGACTGCCTGACCGCGCCCCCTTGGCGTTCGCGGCGGCCGCCCTGCCCGCGCCCGGTGGCGTTCGCGGCGACCGCCCCTAACTTCCCGGGGAGAGGACGACGAGCCCGCGCCGCCCGGGCGCGGCCTTCGAAGCTCGCGTCCGCCGACGGGGGGTGCGGGATGCGAACGAATCCGATGGAGCTGCGTCCGAGGGCGAGGCGCCGGCCGATGGGCCGCAGGGTCGCGGGCCTGGGCGTGCGCGAGCTCGAGATGATCACGGGCGCCGATCGGATGGACGAGATCGCGAGGCCCCTGCAGCGGCGGGTGCGCCACCTCCTGGCCTCCCCCGGGGGGCGCGTGGTCAAGGACTTCCTGAACGGCACCTGGCTCGGTCACCCGCTCCACCCCATCTTCACGGACCTCCCCCTCGGGACGTGGACGGCGGCCGTTGCGTTCGACGCGGCCACCGCGACCGGCCGGACCAACCTCGACCGCGGCGCCAGGGCCTCGCTCCTGGTCGGGATCGCCGGCGCGGTGGGCGCGGCGCTCTCGGGGCTCGCCGACTGGTCCGACACGAACAAGGAGCAGCGCCGCATCGGCCTGGTGCACGGCGCCGCCAACTCCGTCGCCCTCCTGCTGCAGATCGGATCGTTCGTGGGCCGGGGCCGCGGGTGGCGGAGCGCGAAGCTGATGTCGCTCTTCGGCCTGGGCGCCGCGATGTCGGCCGCCTACCTGGGCGGAAACCTGGTGTATCGCCTCGGCACACAGGTCGACCGCACCGCGTGGTCGGGGGGCCTGAAGCGGTTCACGCCGGCGATGGCGGAGGCGGACCTGCAGCCCGAGCGCCCCACCCGCGCCGAGGTCGAGGGCGTGCCAGTGATGATGATCCGCCACCAGGGCGAGCTGTACGCCATGGAGGACACCTGTGGGCACGCGGGCTGCTCGCTGTCGCAGGGGCGCCTGGAGAACGGCTCCATCGTCTGCGCCTGCCACGGCTCGACGTACCGCCTCAGCGACGGCGCGGTGCTCCACGGCCCTTCGCCCTTCGCCCAGCCCACCTTCGACGCGCGGGTGGAGAACGGCCGCATCGCGCTGCGGCGGCGGCCGCTCTGATCGCGTCTGGTCGCGGGGCCCGCCTCGGCGGCCGGGCGCCGCGCGCCGGCGGGCGTGACCGCGAGCCATGAAGCCCGGAGCCGAGGGACGGCCGCGCAGGCGGCGGGCGCGCCGGGCGCCGCACCCGGACGGGCGTGCCCGCGAGCCATGACGCGTGGAACCGAGGGACGGCCGAGCAGGCGGCGGGCGCCGGACCTCGCTTCAGGGCACCGCGGTCGTCGCCTCCTCTGCGGCCGTCGCCCCCTCCACGGCCGTCGCCTCCGCCGCGGCCGGCGCCTCCTCCCGAGAGGCGGGCAGCTCCCCGAGGAGGACCAGCGCACCTTCGGCGATCGCCACCAGCACCTCGCCGTCGATCCCCTGCTCGGTGTCGTTCGCGCCGACCGTGAGGAAGAACCAGGCGTCGTCGGCCTTGCGGCGCAGGAGGAAGGTGAGGTTCATCACGCCGGGCTCCGAGCCGCCCTTGAAGCCCACGTACGCCCAGCGCTCCGGGTCGTAGCGCACGCCGGGGTTCTGGCCGAGTATCCCGAAGATCGGCGACCCTTCCGCGCTCCCGGCCTCCTTGAGCGCCACCATCGCGCCGCAGAGGTCGGCGGGCGACGCGAACCACTCCAGGGTGTCGATGGCCCGCGGCTTCTTCCACGACGCCGCGGCGGAGACGCTGGGCAGCGGGGCGGACGCGAGCTCCGCGAGAAGGGCCCGGCGCCCCGCCTCGTCCGCGGCGAGGAACGCCTCCCGCCCCGCCTCGTCGCCGAGCTTGAGGAGGAAGAGCTCCCGGGTGGAGAGGAACGGGCGGTTCTGCTGGGGCGCGGCGTGGCCGGTGCGGGCCATGGCCGCCTCCACCGCCTCGCGCCCCACCGTGCGCAGCAGGTGATCGGTGGCGGTGTTGTCGCTGATGGAGATCATCTGCCGCGCCACGTCCTCGAGGGCGAACTCGCCGCCGGCCGGCTCGTCCTGCATCACGCCGGACGGCAGGCTCTTCCACTCCTCGCGGACGGCGAGCTTCGACTTCCAGTCGAGCGTCCCCGCGGAGGCGGCGTCGGCGGCGGCCAGGAGCACGTAGAGCTTGAAGGTCGATCCCAGCGCGAGCAACGCGTCGGCGTTCACCTCGCGCAAGGGTTCACAGCGATCCCCCTCGATCCGAGCGGCGAGGAGGTTCGTCCTGGGCGCCAGCTTCGCGAGGTCGGACTCGACGGCCTCCCAGGTCTGCGGGCGCGGATGCTCGGGACGAGCGGGGCCGATCTGGAGGCCGGTGAAGCGGTGGGGCGCCTTGGCCGCGACCGCGACCGAGATCCGCAGCCGCGCCTCCCCCGACGAGGCGATCGCCACCAGGGAGTGGGGCGACGCCTCGCGCACCGACGCGAGGGACAGGCGCTTCACTTGGCGACTGACCTGCCGGGTGATGGCGACCATCTGCGAGGCGGGGATCTGCTCCAGGAAGATCGGCGCGAACGCGGCCTCCACCTCGTCCGTCGTGAGCTCGCCGCCGCGCTCGTTGAGCACCTCGAGAAACCACGCGAGCCTCTCCCCCGCGGGCGTCTTCGGGACCTCCGCCTCGGGCAGGGGCGCGGCGGCGGGGGCGTGGGCACACGCTTGGATCAACGCGGCGAAGAGAACGAGAAAGGCGATGCGCAGACGCATGAGGATCCTCCTCGGGCCGCTTGTCTACCACGCGACGGGCACCCGGGCGCTACCCCGCCCCGCCGCGGATGCAGAAGGAAGTGTCGTCCAGGCCACAGTCCTCCCACACCGGACAGGTCGGGCACTGGCACTGCAGCGTCTCGTTCAGGTCGTCGCACTTCGACTTCCCCACGGCCGCGGCGCAGTAGATGCCCTCGATCACGTCGGCGCGCGGGAGCTTCGTCCAGTCGGCGATCGTGGCGTTCTTCGCCTTGGCGCACGCGCTCGACAGGTACACGGGGCACTTGCCGCACTGGCAGCGCTCGACGTTCTCCATCGCGTAGTCGACCTTCGCCATGTCGATCCTCCGTCGCTTCGGGAAGCGCCGACCGTCGCCGCGGCCGAACCAGTCGCGCAAGGCGGAGCGGTTCCGTTCTGTCGCCGGGCGGAAGGTCCTCCGGCACCTCTCCGGGGCGACGCGGATCCGCGCTTGAATCCGCGGGGCTTCGGGTCGATGGTCTTCCCTCTCACCCAGAAAGCCAGGACATGAGCGTGGAGCAGGCGGGGACCTTCGCCCTCGGAGGCGACCTCCCGGTGAACCGGCTGGGCTTCGGCGCCATGCGGATCACCGGCCCGGGGATCTGGGGCGAGCCCCCCGACGAAGCGGAGGCCAGGCGGGTCCTGCGCCGGGCGGTGGAGCTGGGTGTGAATCTCATCGACACTGCGGACTCCTACGGCCCGGACGTCTCCGAGCGCCTCATCGGGGAGACGCTCGCGCCCTGTCCGAAGGGCCTGGTCATCGCGACCAAGGGGGGCCTGGTCCGGCCGGGGCCCGACGTCTGGGAGCGCGACTGCAGGCCGGAGCGGCTGCGAAGGGCGTGCGAGGGGAGCCTGAAGCGGCTGAAGCTCGAGCGCATCGACCTCTACCAGCTCCACGCCCCCGACCCGAAGGTCCCCCTCGAGGATCAGCTCGGCTCCCTCGCCGACCTGCAGCGCGAGGGGAAGATCCGCCACGTCGGCGTCAGCAACTTCGACGTGCCGCAGCTCGAGAAGGCGGTCGGGATCGTGAAGGTCGTGTCGGTGCAGAACCGCTACAACCTCGCCGACCGCTCCTCGCGGGAGGTGCTCGAGTGGTGCGAGGCGCGAGGCGTCGGGTTCATCCCGTGGCGGCCCTTGGGCGTCGAGGGTCTCGAGGACGGCCCCCTCGCCCGGATCGCGGAGCGCCATCGGGCCACGCCCGCGCAGATCGCGCTCGCCTGGCTCCTCGCCTCCTCGAAGGTGATGCTCCCCATCCCCGGTACCGGCTCCGTGAAGCACCTGGAGGAGAACTGCGCCGCCGCGGGGATCCGCCTCTCGGACGAGGAGGTCCGCGAGCTCCGCGCGCTCCGCTGAATGCGGTTGCGGCCAGGCCCCCACCCGCGGCCGTTCGCGGATCAGGTGAGGAGCGGGCCGATCTCGCGCACGCCGGCGCGCTCGGCGGCAGGGCGGGAAACCAGCCACTCGCGCACCTCGCGGCCCGCGACGACGAGCCCGGGGGCGAGCTGCGCCAGCGGCGCGAGGACGAAGCTGCGCTCCACGAGGCGCGGGTGGGGGAGGATCAAATCGCCACGCCGGAGCTCCAGCCCGCCCTGCCAGAGCAGGTCGAGGTCGAGGGTGCGGGCCGTCCACCGGGTAGCGGGATCCCGGACCCGGCCGAAGGCCCGCTCGATCCGGTGCAGCGCCGCGAGGTGCGCCCGCGGCGTGAGGCAGGCGTCCACCTCGACCACGGCGTTGAGGTAGTCGGGCTGGGGCGGCCCCACGGGGGCGGTCTCCCAGGCGCTCGAGGCGCGCAGGAGGCGCAGGCCGGGGGTGTCGTCGATCCGGGCGCAGGCCTCCCGCAGGGTGCCGAGGCGATCGCCCAGGTTGGACCCGAGCGCGACGTACGCCAGCACCCCGCGCACGCCCTCAGCGTCCTTCGGCGATCACGGGGTTCGAGAGGGTCCCCAGGCGCTCGATCTCGACCTCGACCCGCTGCCCCGCCTCGATGCGGCCGACGCCCGCGGGGGTGCCGGTGGCGATCACGTCGCCCGGCTCGAGGGTCATCACCGACGCGACGAAGGCAACCAGCGCCGCCGGGCCGAAGATCATGGCGCGGGTGTTGCCGTCCTGGCGCATCTCGCCCTCCACCCTGCAGCACACCGCCCGCGGCTCCACGTCCCAGCCCTCGACGATCCAGGGGCCGATGGGGCAGAAGGTGTCGAAGCTCTTGCTCCGGGTGAGGTGCGTCTCCGCCCGCTGAATGTCCCGGGCGGTGACGTCGTTCAGGCAGGTGAACCCCGCCACGTGCGCCGGCACCTCACCCTCGGCGATCCCGCGGCAGCGCTTGCCGATCACGATGGCGAGCTCCGCCTCGTGCTGCACGTCGGCGGACTGCGGCGGCAGGCGGATGGCCTCCTCCGGACCGATCACGCTCGACGGCGGCTTGATGAAGATGAGCGGCTCCCGGGGGAGCTCGTTCCCGAGCTCCCGGGCGTGGGCGGCGTAGTTGCGGCCGGCGCAGATCACCTTGGTGGGCTCGCAAGGCGCGAGCAGCCGGAGGCCGGCCAGCCCCAGCGTGCGCCCCACGGGGACGCCGCCCGCCCACGGCGCCTCCGACAGCACCTGCACCTCGCCGTCGCCGTAGGCCCTGCCCCACCGCGGCCTTCCGTCGTCGTCGAACCTCACGATCCGCGTCATCTCTCGCTCCTCTCGTCCCTTCCACCGGGCGTCGCCCCGCCCGCCGCCCCCGAAGGACACCCTTCAGGCACCCGCGAGGACGTCCTGCATCGAGTACAGCCCCGCCGGGCGGCCCTTCACCCAAAGTGCCGCCCGCACCGCGCCCGCGGCGAAGGCCTCGCGGCTCGAGGCCCGGTGGGTGAGCTCCAGGCGCTCTCCCGGGCCGAGGAGAAAGACGGTGTGATCGCCCGCCACCTCGCCGCCGCGGAGGGCGTGCATCCCGATCTCGCCGGCGGGCCTCGCGCCCACCTGGCCCCGCCTGCCGTGGACGACCTCGCCCGCGCCTCCCCGCCCCTGGGCGATGGCGCGCGCGAGGCGCAGCGCCGAGCCGGAGGGGCTGTCCTTCTTGTGCCGGTGGTGGATCTCCACCACCTCCGTGTCGAAGCCGGGCAGCGCCCCCGCCGCCTCCTCCACCAACCGGAAGAGCAGGTTCATCCCCACCGACATGTTGGGCGCGAACACCACCGGGATCCGGCGGGACGCCCCCTCGATCGCCTCGTGCTCCCGGGGCGACAGGCCGGTGGTGCCGATCACCAGCGCCGCGCCGGCGCTCGCGCACACCTCGACGTGGGCCGCGGTCGCCTGCGGGCTGGTGAAGTCGACCACGACTTCGGCGCCCCGGGCGATCGCCTCCCCGAGGCGGTCGTCCACCGGCAGGCCCAGGCGCGCCGCCGCCTCGGCGGTGGGGGCGCCGGGCCGGACCGTGCCCGCCACCACGCGGCTCCGCGGATCCGCTCGAAACGCACGCAGCAGCTCGCCGCCCATCCGCCCGGCGATCCCTGTGATGACGACGTTTACCATGAGTGCGCTCCGGTCCTAGAGGAGGCCGAGGCCGCGCAGCGCCTCCCGCAGCCGCTCCCGCACGGGCGCCGAGGCCGGCAGGAGCGGCTGGCGGACCTCGTCGGCGAAGCGCCCCAGGAGGTGGAGCGCCGCCTTCACCGGGATGGGGTTCGACTCGAGGAAGAGCGCCCGATGCAGCGCGTTCATCTCCACCTGCAGCGCCGCCGCCCGGTCGATCCGCCCGACGAGGGCGCCGTGGACGAGCTCCGCCATGTGGCGCGGGGCGACGTTGGCGCTGACGCTGATCACGCCGCGCCCGCCGCAGGCGATGAAGGGCAGCACGGTGAAGTCGTCGCCCGACAGGAGCGAGAAGCGATCGCCCACCTTCTCCCGGATGTCGATCACCCGCTGCAGGCTCGCGGTCGCCTCCTTCACCGCCACGACCTCGGGGATCTCGGCGAGGGCCGGGTAGGTCTCGGGGAGGAGGTCGACGCCGGTGCGGCCGGGCACCACGTAGGCCACCAGGGGGAAGCCGGGGACGGCCTCGGCAATGGCGCGGTAGTGCTCCACGAGGCCGGCCTGGGTGGGCTTGTTGTAGTAGGGCGTCACCACCAGCGCCGCGTCGGCGCCGTCCTCGCGGACCCGGGCGACGTTGCGGATCGTGGCCTTGGTGGAGTTCGATCCGGCGCCGGCGATCACCTTGCGCCCCCGCGATCGGGCGACCTCCACCGCGGTGCGCACGCAGGCGCGCTGCTCGTCCTCGCTCAGGGTGGGCGTCTCGCCGGTGGTGCCGCAGGGGACCAGCCCGTCCGTCCCCTCGTCGAGGAGGTGCTCGCAGAGGGCGCGGTACGCCGCCTGGTCCAGCTCACCGCCTCGGAACGGCGTCGCCAGCGCGACCCACGATCCTTCGAACTTCGCTTCCATCGTCGACCTCGGGAACTCGGTGCCCACGCACCTTCCGCTCGATTGGGGGCGCGATCAAGCCCTCATCGCGCCGATCCGCCCTCCCCCTCCGTCGGGCCGGCGTCGCTGGGCGCGGGATCGGCGCTCGGCGCGCCCTCCGCCGGCGTCCTCGGATCTTCCGGATCGGCGGGGACGCCGTCGGGCGCTCCCTCGAGGGTCGCCGGCGGCACGTCCGCCGGAGGGATCGCGGGGCTCGGAGACGGAGTCGAGGGGGAGGGGTACGCGTCCGGCCCGGGGAGCTGGCAGCCCTCGCAGGGGACGCCCTCCTCGCCCCGCTGGGCGGCCGGGACCCCGGGGGGACGAGGCGGCGCCTTGATCCCGCAGCCGCACGCCAGCACGAGCAGGATGGCAGCCGCCGCGCGCACGATCAGTAGACGATGCCGAAGAACCCGCGGACGGTCTGGGCGGACCGCGCCGACACCACCGAGCCGCTGGCGTCGAGCTGGTCGAGGCCGGAGAGCGGGAAGAGCACGCCGTAGGCGATCGACGAGATGAAGCCGTCGTCGGAGACGTAGTTGATCCCGGCGTCGAGCTCCACGCCCAGCGGCCGCTTGTGGGTCGGCGTGGTCTCCCTGGCGTTCGCCTGGGAGTAGACCACGGCGAAGTTCACGTCGAGGCCCTCGGTGATGAGGTAGCGCACGCTCGGCTTGAAGTAGAGCGCGTCGGTGACTGTGCCCAGGATCTCCCGGAAGAGGATGAGGTCCACCCGGTAGTCGGAGTTGAACCGGAAGTTGTCGATCGTCTTGTCGGAGCAGGTGGCGGCGGCGCAGTTGAACTGCGGGCCGTCCCAGTCGCCGCGGACGGTGAAGGGGCTGTCGTGGGTGTCGTTGATCGCGCGGCGCCCCGGCAGGTTGCCGAAGCCCGGCGCCCCGTCGCCGGAGGCGAAGCCGATCTCGAGGCCGAGGGAGAGCTTGTCGTCCACCAGCTTCACCTCGTTCTGCATCACGGCGCCGAACTGGCTGAAGGTGAGCTCCTGGTTCTCGCCGACCTCGTCCCGGTTGCCGCCCTCGGGCAGGAAGCGGTTGCCCAGCTGCCCCTGCACGGTGACGAACTCGAACTCGAGCCGGTACTTCTTGTAGAGCAGCCGAAACCACACGTCGGGGGTGAGGGTCCAGGCGTCGCGGGGGACGAACGCGCCGGAGCCGAGGGTCGCCTGCTCGGGCGATCCGCCGCCGGCGTTGCCGTCGCCGGGGCCCCCCACCTCGAGGGCGGGCGCGTCCCAGTGCTGCGTCCTCCACGCCAGGCGCAGCCCGTAGTTGACGAAGGTGTCGCGGCCCGCCACCCGCATCTTCCGGATCTCGTCGTCCGAATCCCGGCGGAGGATCGAGATCACCCACTGGCGGGCGTCGTCGGCCTGGGTGCGGTCGAAGGGCTGGGGGTTCGGCCACGGCGTGGAGGGGTCGGCGCTGGTCGGCCCCTCGGAGATGAAGTCGAGGGCGGGCGCGATCACGTGGTTGGCGATCTTCACCGCGAAGAGGAAGCGGTCGACGGTGTTGCCGTCGTCGCAGTCGAGGCAGTTGCCGTCGTTCGTAAAGACGCCCATGCCGAAGTGATCGGCCATGCGGCCGAAGCGCAGCTCGCCGATCGGCGTCCGCGCCTCGCCCCACACCCGCTTGGCGACGATGGAGTCGCGGATTGCGTTCCAGCCGAACTCGGGGGCCGCGAGGGTGTTGGAGTCGATCACCCAGGGTCGCTTCTGGTTGCCGACGCCGTCCGCCCAGCCCGCGGCGGGGGTCGAGCCGAAGAGCAGGTTGTCGAAGACATCCACCTGCCCGCGGATGCGCACCTCCTCGCTCACGTTCAAGGTGGGGTCCAGGCGCAGGCGCATGTTGGCGCCGGCCATCGTGTGGCGGGCGCTGCTCTGCGGATCGATGGGGAAGATGCCGAAGCCGGAGGGATCCGGCGGCGTGTCGAGATCGAAGCGGTAGAAGAGGTCCATCCGGGTGCGGAAGTAGCCGTTGACCTCGAAGAGCTCGAGCTTGGGCCGGACCTCCTCCCACTCGACGTCCCACTCCTGGGCCGCGCCCGCGGAGATCACCGCCGCCCGCACCTCGTCGCGCATCTCCTCCTTGGCGGCGTCCAGCCGATCCTGCAGCTCCTCCTCGAGCTGGGCGCGGATCTCCTCCCGGATCGCCTGCAGCTCCTCCGGCGAGAGGGGGGAGCCCGAGGGGGAGGCGGGGGCGTCTTCGGCGGGAGGCGGG
>DATMSB010000108.1:0-32281 GCA_035565615.1 Vulgatibacter sp.
CCGCGACCCGCACGGCGGTGGGTTTGGCGACGCCGAGCCGCCGCCCGAGCTCCCCCGCGCTCAGCTCGAGGGTCCACCTCGCGCCCGGCGTGTCCGGGCGCTCCGGGCAGGCGTGGGAGCCGAGGTAGGGCAGATCCCGGGAGAGTGCGGCCCGGCCCGTCTCGGTGCGCCCGCCGCAGGAGGAGAAGAAGTAGGCCTCGATCGGCGCGTGCTCGAAGACCAGCACCTCGCCCTCGGTGGCCCGGACGGCGTCGAGGGTGCGGGGATCCTCCCGATGAACGCCGCCGTAGACCTGTGAGAGGACCGAGGACCCCAGGTGGTAGGGCTCGCCCTCCGCCCCGATCTTCTTGCCGATGGCGTAGGTGCGGGCCGCGACCGCCTGGGCCTTCAGCGCCTCCGGCGGGAAGGAGGGGGGCATCTCGCTGCCCAGCACGGCGGCGAGGTAGGTCTCCATCGGGATCTCGTTGATGGCGAAGAGTCCGCCGCCGGCGAGCATCACCTCCACCGATCCGCGGACGACCTTGTCCCCCACCTCGATGGGGCCGTCGGCCCGGATCTTCACCGTGGGCGCTTCACCCCCGACCACCAAAGTGCCATCGGTCGCCTGGCCGCGGGCGGGGACGGGCGCCTCGGAGGCGGCCGCCGCCCGGCCGGGACCAAACCGGCCCTCGACGGCGATGCCCTCCGGCGAGCGGCGGAGGCGAAGGGCGCCGCCCTCCACGGGGCGGTAGCCGCCCTCCTCGCCGATGGCCCGCAGGCGCATCCGCTCCCCTTTCACCTCGACCGTGGCGAGCCGCTCGCCGATGGCGATCCGCACCATCGTCTCCGCCCGGGTGGTCCAGGGCAGCAGCACGAGCAGCGACAGGCACAACCAGCGCATCCAGGGCAAGCTCGCACGTGCGGCGGGGCGGGTCCACTCCATGACGTTTGGACTCCTGGCGGATCGTTGCCATCATGGAGGGATGGACGCCGGACGCACGCTCGTCGCCCGACCGGGGACCCTGCTGCGGGGATCGTCGATCTTCGGGCTGGTGGTCTGGCTCGGGACCCTCCTCCTGGTGAGCCGTACGCCCGGCATCGGCTGGGGGACCTACCTCTCCGCGCTGGCGATGACCGTCCTCTTCGGCGCGCTCCTCATCGGGCACCTCTCCGCCGAGATCCAGAGCCGGGACGACGGCCTCAAGGCCCGCACCTTCTTCCGCCGCATGCACTGCAGGTGGAACGCCGTGAACCGCGTGGAGATCCGCCCCTTCATGCCCGGGCTGACCATCTACCTGGTGTCGACCTCCCGGGGCCCGGTGGTCTTCACCTCCCTGTGGCGCAACCACCGGGAGCTGCTCGCCGCCCTCCGGGAGCGGCTCGGCGACCCCAAGTAGCATCCGCTCTCACGCTGCCCGCCTTCACTCCTCGAGGAGGACCAGGCGCCTGCCGTCGCTCGCGAAGCGGACCGGGCCCCGATCGGTGCGGTGAAGCCGGCAGCCGATCTTCTCGTAGCGCTCCACCACCTCCGGCCTGGGGAAGCCGAACGGGTTGCGGCGGCCCACGCAGAAGACCACGTGTTGCGGCGCGACCCGCTCCAGGAAGGCCGGGGTCGAGCTGGTGCTCGACCCGTGGTGGGGCGCCTTGATCAGCGCCGCCGACAGCGCCGCCCCCGACGCCACGAGCGCCGCCTCCCCCTCCTCCTCGACGTCGCCGGGGAGGAGAATCGCCACGTCGCCGTGGACCACGCGCAGGACCAGGGATCCGTCGTTGTCGCCGAAGAGGGGCTCGTCGCGGAGGCCGTCGCGATCGGGGGGCCCCAGCACCTCGACGCGCACGCCCCCGAGAGCGAGGGGCGCGCTGCCCCGAGAGAGGATCCGGCGGGGGATCCCCAGGGCGGCGATCCGCTCCGCGATGGGCGCGCCGAGCCTGCCTTCCAGCGCCCGCCCCGAGGTCCACAGCTCCCCCACCGGGAGCGCGTCGAGGAGCGTGGGCACCGAGCCGACGTGATCCGGGTGCAGGTGGCTCAGGGCCAGGACCTCCAGGCGGGATACGCGCCGCGCCGCGAGCTGGGGGAGGAGCACCCGGCGCGCCACGTCCCGCTCGCCGCGGAGGTCGCCGCCGGCGTCCACGAGCATCCGGCTCCCGTCGGGGAAGGTGAGCAGGGTGGCGTCCCCTTGCCCCACGGCGAGGAGCTCCACCACCAGCCGGCCGTCGTGGAGCCCGGTCCACGGGGACCACAGCACGAGCAGACAAGCGGCGAGCCCCGCGATCGATCGCCGCGGCGCCCGGCGCAGGCCCGCGAGGCAGAGCGCGCCCAGCCACATGGCTGCCACTGCCGACGGGGAGGGCGTGGCGAGCGGGATGGCGGCCCCGGGCCACGCGGCGAAGTGCGCCGCGAGCCCGTCGAGGAGGCCGGCGATCGGACCTGCCACCCGGAGGATCGGCGCCATGGCGCCCTCGGCGACGAGGCCGACGCCCACCGCCGTGGCGCAGAGGGCGGTGGCGGCTAGGCCCACGGGGACCGCCACCAGGTTCGCGGGGATCGCCGCCAGCGAGGCCCGCTGAAAGTGCAGCGCGGTGAGCGGGAGCGTGGCCAGGGTGGCGGCGGCGGTGGTGGCGATCGCCCCCAGCGGCGACTCGAGCCACCGGCGCCAACGGGGCGACTCGGGGCGGGGCTTCGCCAGCGGGACGAGATCCCGCAGGCCGCGGGTGAGCGCGAGGAGGCCGGCGCACGCGGCGAAGGAGAGCTGGAAGGAAGGGTCGAGCAGGTTCGCGGGATCCCAGGCCAGGAGCGCGAGGGCCGCAGCGGAGAGCGCCGTCCACCCCTCCGGCGCCCGCCCGGCGATCCTTGCCAGCAGGTAGAGCCCCGCGGCCACCGCCGCCCGCAGCACCGGGGGCCGGGCGCCGGTGAGGAGCGCGTAGGCGGGGATCGAGGGGAGGCAGAGGATCGCGGCCACCACCTCCGGATCCCGCCGCGACGCGAGGGGCGTGCGCCGCAGCAGCGCCGAGACGATCCGGTAGAGGCCCAGGACGGTGAGGCCGAGGTGCAGGCCCGAAACGGAGAGGAGGTGGGCGAGCCCGCTCGCGGCGAAGCGCTCGGCTTGCTCGGGCGAGATCCGGGAGCGGTCGCCGATCGCCAGGGAGGAGAGCACCGCCGACGTGGGACCGGCGCCCGCCGTCGCCTCGATCGCCGCGGAGAGGCGGCGCCTCGTCCGCTCCACCGCCGATCGGATGCCGCCGGCCTCGCCCACCGCCGCCATGCGCTCCCCCTCCACGCTGCCGATGCAGGCGATCCCGGCGCGAGACAGCCTCTCCCGGGTCGCGGCGCCGCCCGGGAGACCGACCTCCACGTCGTCGAGGCGGACCGCGCCGCGGACCCGATCGCCGGGGAGCGGCCGGAGCTGAGTCTGCATCGAGACCCGCACCCGCAGGCCCGGGGTCGGGCGCCAGGACGGGGCGTCGTCCAGGGGGCGCCCCCGGGCGGGGCGGGCCTGCGCCACCGAGACCACGGCCCGGTTTCGATCGAAGCCGAGGTCGGGGGCCCCGTCGATCGCCCCCTCGATCTCGAGGCGGGCCGGCTCGCGGTCGTCGGGGCCGGTCAGGCCGTGGGTGCGGAGGGCGGTCAGGCAGGGCCCGTCGTCCGTGCCCGGCCGGATCGCCGGCGCGGATCGGACGACCCCCGCGAGGAGGAAGGCGAGGAGGGTGGCGGCGAGGGAGAGGCGCCTGGCGCCGAGCCGGGAGGCAGCCAGGCCCACGAGGCAGAGCGGGAAGAGCGCCCAGAGGGCGGCGGTTCTCCACGAGGCCGGGCCGGCGAGGCCGACGGCGAAGGCCGCTGCCAGCAGGGGGAGCGGCCCCGGCGGAAGCGGGATCGAGCGGATCGAAGCGAGCCGGCTCAGGGCGACTCCTCGCGGCGTCGAAGGGATGGCCGCGAGGGTTGCGCGAGGCGTGCCATCGCCAAAAACCCTGCAATTGACGGGCTCTAGGGCGTTGTGCTAGTCTTCGCCGGCTCGTTTTTCGAGCGCTTTATCGCGCAAGGAGGAAGGCTGGATGCAGACGACCTTCAAGGTCGGCGACAAGGCGGTTTACCCGGGCCAGGGTGTCGGAGAGGTGCTCGGGATCGAGCACAAGGAGGTCGCCGGTCAGCGGCAGTCGTTCTACGTCCTCCGGATCCTCGAGAACAGCATGAAGATCATGATCCCCATCAACAAGGTGGGGTCGGTCGGGCTGCGCGAGATCATCGACGACGCCACGGTGAAGAAGGTCTACGCCATCCTCCGCCAGAAGGACGTGTCGGTCGACGCGACCACCTGGAACCGGCGGTACCGCGAGTACATGGAGAAGATCAAGACCGGCTCGGTCTTCGAGATCGCGGAGGTCCTACGGGATCTCTACCTCCTCAAGGGCGACAAGGATCTCTCCTTCGGCGAGCGGAAGATGCTCGACACCGCGCGCTCGCTGCTCATCAAGGAGCTCTCGCTCGCCAAGAACTGCGACGAGGAGCAGATCGAGAACGACTTCAAGGCGATCTTCAACCGCTGATCGGGCGGCGCGCCGCCGGCCCTACCGGCGGCGTGGCCTCGAGTCCGACCGAAGGCCGGCGTAAGGCGCCACCGCGAGATTCGTCCCCGCCATCCGGGGACGATTTTTTTCGGGCGGCGCTCCCCGCTGGCGTCCTCATTCGCGGCGCCCCCCCGGGCGCCGATCCGAGCGAAGGCGATGGCGAGCGATGCTGTCGTGATCCTGCCGGCCGCGGGGAAGGGGACCCGCTTCGGCCGGGCCAAGCAGTGGCTCGAGCTGGGCGGGGTGCCGCTCCTGGCCCGGGCCTTCCAGCGCGCCGCCGCCTGCCCCGACGTCGCCGCCGTGGTGATCGCCGCCCCTCCCGGCGAGGAGGAGCGGGTGCGGGAGGTCCTTCGCCGGCACGCCGACCTGGACAAGCTCCACGCGGTGGTGGCGGGGGGCGCCGAGCGGGCGCTCTCGGTCCAGGCGGCCCTGGGCGCCGCCCCCGCCGGCCTTCCCTACGCCGCGATCCACGACGCTGCCCGCCCCTTCGCGAGCCCGGCGCTCTTCTCCCGGGTGCTGGAGGCGGCCCGCCGCGAGGGCGCGGCGGTGGCGGCGCTCCCCTGCACCGACACGGTGAAGCGCACGGCGGACGGCGTGCGGGTGGAGGCGACCGTCGATCGCCGGAAGCTGTGGCTGGCGCAGACCCCCCAGGCGTTTCGGGTCGACCTGCTCCGCGAGGCGTGGCAGACGGCGGGGGACGGCGCGGCCGCCGCGACCGACGAGGCGGCCCTCGTGGAGGCCCTCGGGCATCCGATCGAGCTGGTGCCCGGCGAGAAGGAGAACTTCAAGGTGACCGATCCGGAGGATTGGGAGCGGGCGCGGGCGATGGTAGAGGCGCCGGCCGGCGTCGGCTTCGGTTTCGACGTCCACGCCTTCCAGGAGGGCAGGACCTGCGTGCTGGGGGGCGTGGTCTTCCCGGGGGAGGTGGGCCTCGCCGGGCACTCGGACGCGGACGCGGCCCTCCACGCGATCATGGACGCGGTGCTGGGCGCCTGCGGCCTGGGCGACATCGGCCAGCACTTCCCCGATTCCGACGAGCGCTTCCGCGGGGCATCCTCGCTGGCGCTCCTCGAGGAGACGCGCCGACGCGCGGAGGCGGCGGGATTCCGGGTTCTCAACGTCGACCTCACCATCGCCGCGGTCCGGCCTCGGATCGGGCCGCGTCGGGACGAGATGAGGAAGTCCATCGCTTCGGCCTTGCGCCTGCCCGAAGCGAAGGTGAACGTGAAGGCCACCACGACCGAGGGCCTCGGCTTCGTGGGGCGCAGCGAGGGCGTCGCCGCCCAGGCGGTGGCGCTCGTGGGGCGGGCCTGAAGAAGAGATCTTCGGCGCGGCGCCGGAGAGGAGATCGCGAGCGATGACGCAGAGGTTGATGAACACCCTCACCAACCGGAAGGAGGAGCTCGTCCCGGCCGAGGGGCGCAAGGTGGGCATGTACGTGTGCGGGCCCACGGTCTACGACCTGAGCCACGCCGGCCACGCCCGCTGCTACGTGGTCTGGGACACGGTGGCCCGGTGGCTGCGTGCGAGCGGCTGGGATCTGACGGTGGTGCGCAACTACACCGACGTCGACGACAAGATCATACGCCGCGCCCAGGAGCTGGGCGAGCCGCCGCACGAGGTGTCGGAGCGGTACATCCGCGAGTTCGTGGCGGACATGCGCGCCATCAACGTGGGGCCGGCGGACGTGGAGCCCAAGGTCACCGAGCACATGCCGGAGATCATCGAGCTCATCGGCAAGCTCGTCGACAAGGGCTACGCCTACGAGTCGAAGGGCGACGTCTACTTCGCCGTGCGCAACTTCGAGGACTACGGGAAGCTCTCCAAGCGCAACCTCGACGATCTGCTCGCCGGCGCCCGGGTGGAGCCGGGGGAGCAGAAGCGCGATCCCCTCGACTTCGCGCTGTGGAAGGCGGCGAAGCCGGGCGAGCCCGCCTGGGAGAGCCCGTGGGGCAAGGGCCGGCCGGGCTGGCACATCGAGTGCTCGGCCATGAGCGCGAAGTACCTGGGCCCGAGCTTCGAGATCCACGGCGGCGGCAAGGACCTCGTCTTCCCCCACCACGAGAACGAGATCGCCCAGTCCGAGGCGGCCCACGGCGTCACCTTCGCCAAGTACTGGCTGCACAACGGCTTCCTCACCATCAACGCCGAGAAGATGGGCAAGAGCCTCGGCAACTTCTTCACCATCCGCGACCTGCTCGAGCACGTGGAGGGAGAGGCGATCCGCTACGCGATCCTCCTCACCCACTACCGCTCGCCCCTCGACTTCTCACTGGAGGCGATCGTCGCCGCCCAGACCCGGGTGGCCTACGTGTACGAGACCCTCGCCAAGGTGGACGCCAGGCTCGCGGCCGCGCCCGAGTCGGCGGAGGACGGGCCGGTGCTCGAGCCGGAGCGGATCGAGGCCATCTGGAACGGCTTCCGGGAGGCGATGGAGGACGACTTCAACACCGCCGCCGCCCTGGGGGCGATCGCCGACGTCTTCGGCTGGATGAACGAGCTGGTCGACAAGCCGCCGGTGAAGGACCGGGCGCTGGTGGCCCGCACCCTCCGCCGCCTCCGGGAGGAGGTGCGGAGGGTGGCGGAGGTCCTCGGCGTCTTTGAGCAGGATCCGGTGGCCTGGCTCGAGAACCTCCGCAGCCGTCTCGCCGCGCAGAAGGGGATCGAGCCGGCGTGGGTGGAGGAGCGGATCGCGAGGAGAGCAGACGCCCGCCGTGCGAAGGACTATGCTGCAGCCGACGCGGTCCGTGCGGAGCTCCTCGCCAAGGGCGTGGAGCTCATGGACGGGCCGAGCGGGACCACCTGGAGGATCATCACGTGAGACGATTTCCGATCTGGCTGGGGTGCGTCGGGCTCGTGGCGGTGCTGGCGCTGGGCTGCGGCGACGACGAGAAGGCGCCCGCGCTGCCGCAGGGCGGCGCGGGAGGCGACGGCGGGACGGGGGGCGGCGGCACCGGCGGCTCGGACGTCGACCTGGTGATCCCCGGCCTCTCGGCGCCGGTGGAGGTCGCCTTCGACGAGAAGGGCGTGCTGCACGCCTCGTGCAAGACCGACGCGGACTGCATGCAGGTCCTCGGCTACTTCCACGCCGCGAACCGCTTCTGGCAGATGGACCTCCAGCGCCGGGTGGCCCGGGGCCGGCTGTCGACGCTGATCGCGGGGCAGGCAGGAACGGACACCTACGTGCGCCGCCACCTGTCCACGCCGCAGGGCGTCCCGCTCGAGGATCTGATCTGGGATCAGATGGATCAGGAGCTGCGGACGATCGTCGAGGCGTACTCCGCCGGCGTGAACGCGTGGCTCGCCGATCTGCGGGAGGGCCGCAACGGCGCCAGGCTCACCGAGGAGTACGCGGCGCCCATCGTCACCGGCACGCCCGCGTCGATCGCCGACTGGGAGCCGAAGGACAGCGTCGCCTTCGCCAGGCTGATGACCTACCTCCTCTCGGACTCCGCGGACGGCGAGATGGATCTGGGCAAGGCCTTTCCCAAGCTCGACCCCGCCCTCGCGGTGGACTTCTTCACCATGCGACCGGGCATCGCCCGCTTCACCCGGGAGGTCGGTGCGACCCTCCGCGCCAGGACGACCCTGGATCCCGCCGCGGTCTCTGCGCTCCAGGCGAGGCTGCGCCCGGTGGAGGGGCTGCTCGCAGCGGCCCGCGCCGCGCGCCCCGACCTCGCGTTCTTCGCGCCGCCGGGGGAGCAGGCCGGGTCCAACAACTGGGTCGTCGCGCCGCAGCTCACCGAGGCGGGCAAGGCGATCCTCGCCAACGACCCGCACCTCGCCCTGAGCAACGCGCCGGTGTGGTACTTCGCGGAGCTCGACTCCAAGACGAACGGCGAAGGAAGCCTGCACGTGGCCGGCGCCACCTTCCCTGGCGCCCCCGGCTTCCCCATCGGCCGCAACGACCACGTCTCCTGGGGCGCCACGGTGGCGAACTACGACGTCACCGACGTCTACGTGGAGACGCTGAACGAGGCGGGCGACGCGGTCATCTTCGAGGGCGAGGAGGTGAAGCTCGTCTCCAAGGTGGTGGAGATCGGCGGCAAGGACGTGACCCTGGAGTGGGTGCCCCACCACGGCCCGGTGGTGGAGAAGGACGTGGCGGGCCGCAAGGCGATCTCGGTGCGGTGGACGGGGCACCAGCCCAGCGACGAGCTGGCCGCCTTCTACGACTTGGCGAGGGCGGGGAGCGTCGCCGAGGCCAAGGAGGCCCTGAAGAAGTTCGAGGTCGGCGCGCAGAACTTCGTGCTCGTCGACACCGATGGCCACATCGGATGGTACCCGCACGCCCGGGTCCCCAAGCGGCCCTGGGCCTCCTACAGCCTGTCGGATCCCGCCGGGTCGTTGCCGCCGTGGATGCCGCTGCCCGGCGACGGCAGCGCGGAATGGGGGGGCTGGGTGGCCGAGGAGGATCTGCCCCAGCTCTTCGATCCGGCGCAGGGCTGGATCGCCACCGCCAACCAGGACATGACCGGCGCCTCCGCGGACGGCGACCCCACCAACGACGACGTCTACCTCCAGGGCCTGGTGGCCCCGGGCTTCCGCATGGCCCGGGTGGCGGAGCGCCTCGAGGCCACGGCGGGCTCGATCACCCCGGACTCCACGAAGGAGCTGCAGGGCGACACCTACTCGCTGCTCGCCGCCCAGATCGTCCCGGCGGTGCTCGACGCGGCGGACGACGACCTCTCCGACGAGGCCAAGCGGATCGTCTCCGCCCTGGAGGCGTGGGCGTACACCTGCCCCACGGGGCTCGTCGGGGCGGACCCGGACTCGGCCTTCTCGGACGACGCGGTGGAGGCCCGCGAGTCGATCGGCTGCACGGCCTTCCACTTCACCCTGCCGCGGATCCTGGACGTGGCCTACGGCGACAAGCTCGCGGCGGCGGGGATGTCCCTGACCAGCGCCGACGCCAACTCGCTGGTGCGGCCCCTCGTGATCGCGCTGCAGCGCCCGGACGAGCGGGTGAGCGGAGACGCGCTGTGGAACGTGATCGACGGCGCGGAGCGGACCCAGCGCGAGGTGCTGCGGGCCGCCCTGGAGAAGGCCGGCGCCGAGATCGGGAACCTCTGGGGCGCCGATCCGGATCGCTGGCGGTGGGGCCGCAAGCACACGGTCACCTTCAAGACCGAGCTCAGCCTGGTGGCGCCCAAGCTCGACCTCGGCCCCTTCGCGAACCAGGGCGGCCAGTTCACCGTGAACGTGGCCAACCCCGGCCTCTCCGGGAAGACGTTCAACCACACCGCCGGCGCGTCGCTGCGGATGGTGAGCGAGGCGTCCGACGAGGGGCTCGTCACCTGGCTGCAGCTCCCCGGGGGCCAGGACCTCCACCGGGACGGCGACCACTACGGTGACCTCGTCGCGGACTGGCTCGAGAACCGGTCGTTCCGCCTCCCCTTCACCAGGGAGGAGGTCGACGAGGCGGCCGTCTCCCGGATCGTCGCCGGGCCCTGAAGAGGCGCGCGGTCCGAGGCGCCTCGCGATCGCGCCTCGGGACGACCAAGGGCAATGCGACCCCCCGCCCGACCGCCCACGCGGCCGGGCGGGCTTCTTCGCGCAGGACTGCAACCGGGCCGCCGGAGGTTTTCGTGAGCGAGGTGATTCGTCCCATGACGCCGTTCCAGCTCGTGAGCGACATGCAGCCCCGCGGGGACCAGCCCCAGGCGATCCGCGAGCTCGTGGAGGGCGTGCGCCGGGGCGACGAGCACCAGGTCCTCCTGGGGGCCACCGGCACCGGCAAGACCTTCACCATCGCCAACGTGATCGCGCAGACCGGCAAGCCCACGCTGGTGATGGCCCACAACAAGACGCTCGCGGCGCAGCTCTACGGGGAGCTGCGCGAGCTCTTCCCCCACAACGCGGTCGAGTACTTCGTCTCGTACTACGACTACTACCAGCCCGAGGCCTACGTCCCCTCGTCGGACACCTTCATCGAGAAGGACTCGTCCATCAACGACGAGATCGATCGGATGCGCCACGCGGCGACGCACTCGCTGCTGACGCGCAACGACGTGATCATCGTGGCGTCGGTGTCCTGCATCTACGGCATCGGCTCCGCCGAGTCGTACTACGGCATGCTGCAGTCGCTGGAGGTCGGCCGCGAGTACCTGCGCGATCGGGTCCTGCGGGCCCTGGTCGACATCCAGTACGAGCGCAACGACGTCGACTTCCACCGCGGCACCTTCCGCGTGCGCGGCGACACCCTCGAGGTGTTCCCGGCGTACGAGGAGGAGAAGGCGATCCGGATCGAGTTCTTCGGCGACACGGTGGAGGCGATCTCGGAGGTCGATCCACTGCGGGGCGTGGTGCTGGGCAGGCTCGACAAGGTCGCGATCTTCCCCAACTCGCACTACGTGACGGCGCCCGAGCGGCGGCAGGAGGCCCTGCGCTCCATCCAGGAGGAGCTGCGGGATCGCCTGCAGGAGCTGCGGAGCCAGAACAAACTCGTCGAGGAGCAGCGGCTCGAGCAGCGCACCATGTTCGATCTGGAGATGATCGAGCAGATGGGGTTCTGCAGCGGGATCGAGAACTACTCGCGGCACCTCTCGGGGCGGAAGGCCGGCGAGCCGCCCCCCTGCCTCCTCGACTACTTCCCCAAGGACTTCCTGCTGGTGGTCGACGAGAGCCACCAGACGATTCCCCAGATCGGCGCCATGTACAAGGGCGACCGCTCCCGCAAGGAGACGCTGGTCGAGTACGGCTTCCGCCTGCCGTCGGCGTTGGACAACCGGCCGCTGAAGTTCGGCGAGTGGGAGAAGCTGGTGAACCAGGCGATCTACGTCTCGGCGACGCCGGCGGACTACGAGCTGGAGAAGGCGCAGGGCGTGGTGGTGGAGCAGATCATCCGGCCGACCGGCCTCACCGATCCCGAGGTGGAGGTGCGGCCGGTGACGCAGCAGGTGGACGACCTGCTCGCCGAGATCCGCGCCGCCACCGAGCGGGGCGAGCGGGTGCTGGTGACCACGCTCACCAAGCGCATGGCGGAGGATCTCACCGAGTACTACACGGAGGTGGGCGTGAAGGTGCGCTACCTCCACTCCGACATCGACACCCTCGAGCGGATCCAGATCATCCGGGAGCTGCGCCAGGGGCAGCACGACGTGCTGGTGGGCATCAACCTGCTCCGGGAGGGCCTCGACATCCCCGAGGTGGGGCTGGTGGCGATCCTCGACGCGGACAAGGAGGGCTTCCTCCGCTCGTCCGTTTCGCTGATCCAGACCATCGGCCGGGCCGCCCGCAACGTCGGGGGCCGGGTGGTCATGTACGCGGACCGGATCACCGACAGCATGCGCAAGGCGATCGACGAGACCGACCGACGCCGGGCGAAGCAGGAGGCGTACAACCGCGAGCACGGGATCACGCCCCAGACGGTGAAGAAGACCATCCTGGAACTCGGCCCCACCGTCGAGAGCGACTACAGCACCGTGCCCCTGGCGGCGGAGGGCGGGGCCGAGTACCGCACGCCCGCCGAGATCCACGCGGAGATCGCGCGGCTCACGAAGGAGATGCACGCCGCCGCCGAGGCCCTCGAGTTCGAGGAGGCCGCCCGAATCCGGGATCGGATCCATGCCCTCAAGGACGCCGACCTGGGGCTGGGCCCCGCGCCCGGGGCCGACGCGGGCGGCTCCCGCCCAGGCCCCAAGCGCTCCTCCCGCAAGTCCCCGTACCCCGCCCGGAAGCGCGCCCGCCGCTGAGGCGGTAGGGTAGGGGGCGACGATCGGCGAAGGAGATGGAGAGGATGGCCCGCAGGACGATCGTGATGGCGGCGGCGGCAGGCGCGCTGCTGGCCGGCGGAGGGGTGGCCGCGGTGAAGGCGAGGGACGACGCGCTGCAGGCGGAGGCGACCGGCGCGCGGATCATGGAGACGGCGCGGGCGATCGTGGCGGTGGGGCCCGCGACGCAGGGTACGCCGAACAAGGCCCGGGTCGAGGCGCTGATCGTCGAGCGGCTCGAGGGCACGGGGGCGTGGGTGCGGCGGCTGCCGTTCCGCGTGAAGATGGACGACGTCGGTCTCGACTGGTCCCTCGTCAACGTGGTGGCCTCCTTCCGAAAGGAGGCGAAGCACAGGCTGATGATCGGCGTGCACTGGGACATCCGCCCCTGGGCCGACGAGGATCCGGATCCGGCGAAGCGGCACCTGCCGTTCGAGGGGGCCAACGACGGCGTCTCCGGCGTGGCGGTGCTGCTCGAGCTGGCCCGGTCGCTCGCGGCGACGGCGCCCCCCGAGGGCGTCGGCGTCGATCTGGTGTTCTTCGATGGGGAAGAGGGGCCCAAGGGCCACATCCACCACCACTTCCTAGGCTCGAAGGAGCTGGCGGAGCGCTGGTTCACCACGGGCGTCGCCCCGCCGGCGAAGGGCGTCGTCCTCGACATGGTGGGGCGCAAGGGAACCCGCATCCGGCGGGAGGGCATCTCGCAGCAGCAGGCGGGGGCGGTGCTCGACGAGATCTTCGCCCTCGCGAAGGCCCGCGGGGCCCGCTCGTTCGTCGACGCCCCGGGCCCGCAGGTGCTCGATGATCACATCGCCTTCCTGAAGCGGGGCATCCCCGTGGTCGACCTCATCGACCTGGACGATCCCGCCTGGCATACGCACGGAGACACCATCGACCGGCTGGACCCGGCGGTGGTGGCAGAGGTCCACGACGTGGTGCTCGCCTGGGTGCAGGCGCAGCGCGCGCCCTGAAGGCCCCGAGGCTCCTGGTCGAGGAGGAGGTAGGCCTCGCCGGGGATGGTCGGGTCGGCCGAACGGCGAATCCCGAGAAGCCCTGGCCTTGCGCAGGGGTTCCCCATTTCGGAAGACTGCCCCCGCGATGAACGAAGCCCTCCGCCAGAAGCTCGCCGATCTTCCCGTCTCGCCCGGCGTCTACCTGATGAAGGATCGGGACGGGAAGGTGGTCTACGTGGGCAAGGCGGTGAACCTGCGCTCGCGGGTCCGCTCCTACTTCCAGCCCTCGACCTCCGACACCCGCGCCTTCGTCCCCTTCCTCGAGGAGATCCTCGGGGACATCGAGATCATCCTCGTCCACACGGAGAAGGAGGCGCTGATCCTCGAGAACACGTTGATCAAGCGGCACAAGCCGCGGTTCAACGTGCAGCTCCGGGACGACAAGGCGTTCATCTGCCTGCGCCTGGACGAGCGGCATCCGTACCCGCGGCTGGAGGTGGTGCGCCGGATGAAGCAGGACGGCGCCCGCTACTTCGGCCCCTACTCGAGCGCGACCGCGATCCGGGAGACGCTGCGCATCATCAACCGGTACTTCCAGCTCCGTACCTGCACCGACCAGGTGCTGGAGAAGCGCACCCGGCCGTGCCTGCTCTACCAGATCAAGCGCTGCCCGGCCCCCTGCGTGTACGAGGTGCCGAAGGAGGAGTACGCCCGCAGCGTGCGCGAGACGATCCTCTTCCTCGAGGGCAAGGAGCCCGAGCTGCTGGACCAGCTCCGGGGCCGGATGAAGGTGGCGGCGGCGGACCTCCGCTTCGAGGACGCCGCCCGGATCCGCGACCAGCTCCGGGCCATCGAGCACAGCCTGGAGCGCCAGCGCACGGTCTTCAGCGAGGCGATCGATCAAGACGTCTTCGGCTCGTGGCGGGAGGGGCCCGACCTGGTCATCGAAGCCCTCTTCATCCGCACCGGCAAGCTGGTGTCGGCGCAGAGCTTCCCCTTCACCGGCCAGGAGTTCCCGACCGAGGAGCTGCTCGCCTCGTTCGTGGACCAGTACTACGCCACCGGCGCGGCGGTGCCGGACGAGGTGCTCCTGCCGCTGCCGGTGGAGAACGCCGGGCTCACCGCCGAGGTCCTCTCCGAGCGCAAGGGCCGCAAGGTGAGGGTGCTGGTCCCCAAGCGCGGCGAGAAGAGGCGGCTGGTGGAGCTCGCCGTCAAGAACGCGGAGCAGGCCTTCGTCGAGGCGAAGAAGCGAAACCGCTCCAACGTGGAGATCCTCGAGCGGCTCGAGTCCCGGCTCGAGCTCGCCCGGCTGCCCAGGCGGATCGAGTGCTTCGACATCTCGAACTTCCAGGGGACCATGGTGGTGGCCAGCCAGGTGGCCGCCCTCGACGGCGAGCCCGACAAATCCCGCTACCGCCACTACCGAATCAAGACCTTCGAGGGGCAGGACGACTTCGCGGCGATCTACGAGGTGATCTCCCGGCGGGTGGCCCGCGGCGACCTGCCCGACCTCCTCCTCATCGACGGGGGGAAGGGCCAGCTCAACGCGGCCCGCGCCGCGGTGAAGGACGCGGGGCTCCTCGGGCAGGTGGACCTCGCGTCGCTGGCGGAGGCGAAGGTGGAGGGCGAGACCCGGGAGGGCGCCGCGTGGAAGAGCGCCGAGCGGGTCTTCCTGCCCGGGCGCAAGGACCCGATCGTGCTCCGGCAGAACTCCGCCGAGAACTTCGTGCTGGTGCGGCTGCGCGACGAGGCCCACCGCTTCGCCGTCACCTTCCACCAGAAGCTGCGCCGCGCCCGGAACTTCCGCTCGGTCCTGGAAGAAATCACCGGGGTGGGGGAGAAGCGCCGCCGCGCCCTCCTGCGACACTTCGGATCGCTGAAGCGGATCCGCGCGGCGACCGCGGAGGAGATCGCCGAGGTGGAGGGCTTCAACCAGGCCCTCGCCAGGCGGGTGGTCGAGTTCCTGCACCGCCGGGAGGAGGATCCCGACCGGGACTCCGAGCTCCCCGAAGGGGCGGCGCAGTCGATGGACGAGGCGGCGGAGATCGGCGAGGCGATCGAGGATCGCGACAGCGCCGCCGAGGCGCAGCTCGCCGCCGCGAAGGAGCTCGCCGCGGCGGAGAGGAACGGCGCCGCCCCTGGCGCGACGTCGCTCCCACCCGCCGACGACGCCGTACGGCCCCTTTCACCGGGCGAGGTCCAACCGACTGAAAAAATCCGAGATTAGCGCTTGCCGCCCGCGGCTTGCGTAGTCTAAACCTTTGCCTAACTTGGCAGCGTTCGAGCGGGGGATCGTGGCGCTGCCAGCGACCCCTGCCATGCGAGGGCATCGAGGCATGCGACTCTACCCGAAAGTGATCCCGGTCATCGCCCGCGAGGTCGTCCAGACCTTGATGAAGGAGAACGACATCGAAGTGGAGACGCTGCGGATCAACGACGCCGAGATGGACATGTCGGCGATCATGCGCGAGTACCTGGCCTCGGAGGAGCGGGTCAACCAGGCCACCAAGGAGGCCCTCGAGCGCCGCGGGTACGACCACTCGAAGTTCAACCAGGTGAAGCGCGAGATGGCGGACGTCCGCGGCTTCAAGATGGGCGACGAGGGGATCGAGTACGTGATCGGGCAGATGATCGAGTTCCTGCTCATCTCACGGAACGTCGAAGAGGTCTACTCGGAGGACGCCACCCTCCGCCGCAAGATCTACGCCATCTTCAAGAAGCACCTGGACCTGGACGCCGAGCTCGATCGCGAGGCCCGCGCGCGGATGAAGAACCTCACCGAGGGCACCGCCGAGTGGGAGGTCGAGTACAACCGCACCATGGACCAGCTCAAGCGGGCCCGCGGGCTGATCTGATCCCCGCCGGGCGGCCACTCGCGGGCTCAGAGGGTCGGGTACTCCCGGCCGGGCTCCAGGCGCTGCTCCTCGCGGCGGGTGCACTCCGAGTCCTTCAGGGCGTAGGGGACCACCTCCAGCCGCTCCCGCGAGATCCGCTCCCCACACTCGACGCACTCGCCGTAGGTGCCCGCGTCGATCCGGGCGATCGCCGCGTCGATCTGCGCCACCTCCCGCCTCGCGTTCTCGCTCAGCCGAGTGAGGACGAACTCGGCGGCGGAGCTCTGGGCGTGCTCCTCCATCTCGGCCGGGGACTGCTGGGCCTTGAGCCCCTCGATCTCGCGCTGGTTGGCGAGGGTGGCGTCCACCAACACCCGGCGCTTCTCCAGCAGGCGGTTGCGCATCCGTTCGAGGAAATGCCGATCGTACGCCATCGTCGCCTCCATCCGTTTTAGGGTGGTGCCGGCGGCGCGGCCGCGCCGCGGCGGCCCGGCGGTCGCCGCGGGGGAGGGCCTGCGAGGGCTCGCCCGGCAGGCCGATCCATCACGCGTCGATTCGCCGGCCGTCGCTTGCCCGCGGGGTGCCACGCTGGTAGCAGGAGCGAACGAATGAGTGAACCAGTGGTCACGGTGGTGGGGGGCGGCCTCGCCGGCTGCGAGGCGGCGCACCAGATCGCCCGGCGGGGGCGCCGCGTGCGCCTGGTGGAGATGAAGCCCGCCAAGCGCACCCCCGCCCAGACCTCCGATCACCTCGCGGAGCTGGTCTGCTCCAACTCCTTCCGCTCGAGCAACCCCGAGAACGCGGTGGGCCTGCTCCACGAGGAGCTGCGGCGGATGGGCTCGCTGATCCTCGCGGCGGCCGACGCCGCCCGGGTGCCGGCGGGCGACGCCCTCGCGGTGGACCGGGTGCGGTTCGCCTCGTCGATCACCGCGCGGATCGAGGCCGACCCGCGGATCGAGCGGGTGCACGCGGAGGCCGACGCGCTCCCGGAGGGCCCGGCGATCGTGGCCACGGGGCCGCTGACGTCGGACGCCCTGGCCCGGGCGATCGCGGAGGTCACCGGGGCGGCGGAGGGCCTGTACTTCTACGACGCCATCGCGCCGATCGTCACCGCGGACTCCATCGATCCCGCCATCGCCTTCGCCCAGAGCCGCCACGGGAAGGGCGGCGACGACTACCTCAACCTGCCCCTCGACGAGGCCGAGTACCGGGCCTTCGTCGAGCTGCTGCGGACGGGCGAGAAGGTGCAGCCCCACGACTTCGAGGAGCCCCGATATTTCGAGGGCTGCCTCCCGATCGAGGTGATGGCCGAGCGGGGCGACGAGACCCTGGCCCACGGGCCGATGAAGCCGGTGGGGCTGGTGGACCCGCGCACCGGCGCGCGGCCCTACGCGGTGGTGCAGCTCCGCCGGGAGGACGCCGCCGGCACCTCCTACAACCTGGTGGGCTTCCAGACGCGGCTCACCTGGCCGGAGCAGCGCCGGATCTTCCGCACGCTGCCGGGGCTGGCGAACGCGGAGTTCGTCCGACTGGGGCAGATCCACCGCAACACCTTCCTCGACGGCCCTCGGCTCCTGGGCGGAGACCTCTCGCTGCGGGCGCGCCCCGACGTCTTCTTCGCCGGGCAGATCGTGGGCGTGGAGGGCTACGTCGAGTCCACGGCGGTGGGCCTCCTCGCCGCGCTGGCGGTGGACGCCCGCTTGGACGGGCGCGCCTTCGAGCCGCCGCCGGCCGCCACCGCGCTGGGCGGGCTCCTGCGCCACGTCACCGGCGACGCCCACCCTCCCGGCTACGAGTACCAGCCGACCAACGTCAACTGGGGCCTCTTCCCGCCGCTGGAGGGGAAGGTCCGCAAGATCGACCGACGCCGCAGGATGGTGGAGCGGGCGCGCCAGGCCCTCGCGCCGTGGGCGCAGCGCCTCCACGTGGACGCGGACGATCCCCTCGCTCCTCCCGTGAACCTCTTCGAGACGGCCTGACCGTCTTCCCGAGCCGACGATGCGCCTCCTCCCGATCTTCCTCGCCGCCCTCGCCCTCGCCGGCTGCAAGTCGAACTCCACCCCCGTCTACCGGGGGGAGGGAAAGCTGGTGGCCAAGGGCCCCGCCCGCGAGGTGATCGCCGCGCCGGGTGGCGACGCGCTGGCGTGGCTCGCCGAACCGCACCTCGCCAAGGACAAGGGGCACAACGCCCCCGACCACATGTACCTGGGCACCGCCACCTTCTCGGCCTTCGGCGCGCCCATCGTGCTGGGCCGCGACGTGGCCACGCTCCCCGGCTCGTTCTTCTTCTCGCCCACGGGGGCGCAGGTGGGCGCGATCACCTCGTGGTCTTTCAAGAAGCAGTCCGGGACGCTGGTGGTGGGCGACGTGGCCATGAGCCAGGCCCGCGGCGTGGCCGAGGACGTCTCCTTCTTCGCCTTCGGCCCGGACGGCGCCCAGCTCGGATGGGTGGCGGAGGGCGTGCTTTGGGTCGGCCCCGCCGACGGCAGGGGCGATCCGGCGCGGATCGCCGAGGGGATCGCGACCTTCGAGTTCTCTCCCGACGGTCGATCGATCGCCGCCAGGCGAAGGGCGATCTCCGGCGGGCAGCTCGTGCTGGCGCGCCTCGGCGGCGGCGAGGTCCAGACGCTGGGCGAGCGGGTGGCCGACTACGAGTGGTCGCCCGACGGGACCCGGCTCGCCTACACCGCGCGCAACGACACGGGCTCGATGGACCTCTTCCTGGAAACGCCGGGGCGCACGCCGGTGCGGGTGGGCAAGAGCGTCCCCGCCTTCCGCTTCTCCCGGGAGGGCGGCCACCTCGCCTTCATCGGCGACGTCTCCCACAAGAAGCAGTTCGGCGACCTCTACGTGCTACCGAAGGGCGCGTCGACGGCGGCGAAGCTGGGCACGGAGGTCACCGAGTTCGACTTCGATCCCACCGGCGCGCGGATCGCCTGGCTGGATCGCTACAGCCCCCAGAGCCGAGGCGGCGCCCTCACCTGGGCAAAGGTCGCCGCGAACCCGAAGCCGCGCCGGCTGGGGCCGAACGTCCCCAGCTTCATCTGGTCGCATGGCGGCGGGCACCTCGCGTTCGTGCAGCGGCAGCTCTCGCCGATCTTCAGCATCGACCTCTTCCTCGCCGACGTCTCCGGGGAGGAGGACGCGGTGAAGGTCGCCCAGGGCGTGTTCGGCTACTCGTTCTCCGGGAACGACGAGCGGCTCTTGTTCCGCACCAACTGCACGCGCAACGGCAGGGCCTGCGATCTGCGCTCGGCGCCCCTGGCGTCCCCCGCGGAGTCCCTGCTCGTCGCCCGGGGGATCCACACCTACGAGCCCGCCACCCCGGACGAGTCGGTGCTGCTCGTGACGTACGCCCGCACCGACGCCGACGCCCTCGACCTGGCGATGGTGCCGGCGGACGGATCGGCGTCGCCGCACATGCTCGACCAGCGGGTCCTCGCCGGGACGAAGATCGTCTCGGGCCAGAACCAGGGCGTGGCGTACGCCGTGCTCGATCCGGCGCGCCTCGGCGTGTACCTCGCCGAGGTGCCGGCGGCGTTCGGCACCGCGGCGCGTTGACTCTTCCACAGCGCCGGATCTGGCGCTCGGCACCCGCGCCGGTAGGCTCGCGATCGATGAGCCACCGCTCCGATCCCCTGCCCAAGGCGGCGTCCCTCCCGGAGGAGATGGTCGCCTTCCTGCGGCACCTGCGGGTGGAGCGGCGCTACTCCGCCCGCACCGTGTCGGAGTACGAGGGCGACCTCCGCCAGTACCAGGCGTACCTGGAGGAGGGCCGAATCGATCCCGCCGGCGCCGACACCCTCGCGGTGCGCGGCTTCCTCGCCCGGATGCACGGACGGCTGGCGCCGGCGTCGGTGGCTCGAAAGCTTTCCGCGGTCCGCTCGTTCTACCGCTTCCTCCAGAAGCAGGGCCGCGTGGCCGCGAACCCCGGCACGCTGGTGGCGACGCCGAAGCAGCGAAGGCCTCTGCCCAAGGTGGTGCCGATCGACGAGGTGACGGCGCTCCTGGAGACCCCCCGGGAGGATACGGTCCTCGGTTGCCGCGACCGGGCGATCCTCGAGCTGCTCTACGGCGGCGGCCTGCGCTGCTCGGAGCTGTGCGGCCTCGACCTCTCCAGCGTCGATCGCGCGGCGGGGATGGTCCGGGTCTTCGGCAAGGGCCGCAAGGAGCGGATCGTTCCCTTGGGGCGAAAGGCCCTGGCGGCCCTGGATCGCTGGCTCGCCCTGCGCCCCCGCCTCTTCTCGAGACCCCGGCGCGGGCAGGATCCCCATGCGCTCTTCGTGAACTACCGCGGCGCGCGGCTCTCGACCCGGTGGGTGGCGAGGGCCCTCGATCGCTACGCGAAGATCTGCGCCCTGCAGCGCAAGGTGCACCCGCACGCCCTGCGCCATTCGTTCGCGACCCACCTCCTGGACAACGGTGCCGACCTGCGCGGGATCCAGGAGCTCCTCGGCCACGCCTCGGTGTCCACCACCCAGCGCTACACCCACGTCAGCGTCGAGCACCTGATGGCGGTGTACGACAAGGCCCATCCCAGGGCGTGAGCGCCCGCGAACCCGTGGAGGAGGAGATTCGCGCGGGCGCGGGGGACCGCCGTCGCTATACTCTGCGCCGTCCCGCCGATCGAGCGCGGGGACGGAGCGAGAGAGCATGAGCCAGTCGCCGGGTTTGCGGGGCACCACCATCCTCGCGGTGCGCAAGGGGCGAAGCGTGGTCATCGCCGGCGATGGCCAGGTGAGCATGGACAAGACCATCATGAAGGGGAACGCCCGCAAGCTGCGGCGCCTCGCGGAGGGCCGGGTGATCGCGGGTTTCGCCGGCGGCACCGCGGACGCGTTCACCCTCTTCGAGAAGTTCGAGGCCAAGCTGAAGGAGCACACCCACAACCTCACGAGAGCGGCCGTGGAGCTCGCCAAGGAGTGGCGCACCGACAAGTACCTGCGCCGCCTGGAGGCCCTGCTGCTCGTGGCCGACGCCGAGCGCACCCTGATCCTCACCGGCTCGGGCGACGTGATCGAGCCGGAGCACGGCGCCGCGGCGATCGGCAGCGGCGGCCACTACGCCCTCGCCGCCGCCCGCGCGCTCCTCGAGGCGACCGACCTGCCGCCGCGAGAGGTCGCGGAGCGGGCCATGCGGATCGCCGCGGAGATCTGCGTGTTCACCAACGACAAGCTGGTGTTCGAGGAGCTGTCATGAAGTCGCTCACCCCTCGCGAGATCGTGGCGGAGCTCGACCGCTACGTCGTGGGCCAGAAGCAGGCGAAGCGGGCGGTCGCGATCGCGCTGCGCAACCGCTGGCGGCGGCGGAAGGTCGATCCCTCCCTGCGGGACGAGATCGCGCCGAAGAACATCATCATGATCGGGCCCACCGGCGTGGGGAAGACCGAGATCGCCAGGCGGCTCGCCCGACTCGCCGCGGCGCCCTTCGTGAAGGTGGAGGCCTCCAAGTACACGGAGGTCGGCTACGTGGGCCGCGACGTCGAGTCGATGATCCGCGACCTGGTGGAGATCTCCATCAAGCTGGTGCGCGACGAGGAGATGGAGAAGGTGAGGGCGCGGGCGGCGGCGCAGGCGGAGGAGAAGCTCCTCGACCTGCTCGCGCCGGTGATCGCGTCCGAGCGGGCGAAGTCCGTGGGCTTCCTCGCCCCGGCCTCCGGCGCCGGGGAGGGCGTGCAGCCGGCCGTCACTCCGCGCGAGGACCTGCGGCGGGAGCTGCGCCAGGGGAAGCTCGACGACCGGATGGTGGAGATGGACGTCTCCGAGGCGCCGCAGATCCCGATGATGCAGATGTTCGGCCCCCAGGGCATGGAGGAGATGGGGATCAACCTCGGCGAGATGCTGGGCAACCTCCCGGGGCCCTTCGGCAAGCGGACCCGGCGCAAGAAGCTGCGGGTGCCCGAGGCCCGCGCCCTCCTCGAGCAGGAGGAGGCGAGCCGCATGGTGGACATGGAGCGGGTGAAGGCCGACGGCCTCGCCCGGGCGGAGGAGAGCGGCATCGTCTTCATCGACGAGATCGACAAGGTCGCCGGTCGCCAGGGGGCGGGGCAGGGGCCCGACGTGTCGCGGGAGGGGGTGCAGCGGGATCTCCTGCCGATCGTGGAGGGCTCCACCGTCGCCACCAAGCACGGGCAGGTGAAGACCGATCACATCCTCTTCGTCGCGGCGGGCGCGTTCCACGTGGCCAAGCCGTCGGATCTGATCCCGGAGCTGCAGGGGCGCTTCCCCATCCGGGTGGAGCTGGAGCCGCTCCGCCAGGAGGACTTCGTGCGCATCCTGCGGGAGCCGCAGAACTCGCTCATCAAGCAGTACACGGCCCTGCTCGCCACCGAGGGGATCGAGCTCTCCTTCACCGACGACGCGATCGAGGAGATCGCCCGGATCGCCCAGCTCGTGAACGACCGGACCGAGAACATCGGCGCCAGGCGCCTGCACACGGTGATGGAGCGGCTCCTGGACGAGGTCTCGTTCGAGGCGTCGGAGCTGCCGCCGGGGCACCCCATTCGCGTGGACGCCGCCTACGTCCGCCAGCGCCTCGAGGAAGTGGTCCAGGACGAGGACCTCTCCAAGTACATCCTGTAGGAGGAGCCGATGGAGTACGCCGTCGTTCTCGTAACCGCGCCGGACGCGGACACCGCCGCCCGGATCGCCCGCGCGCTCGTGGAGGAGCGCCTCGCCGCCTGCGGGAACGTGATCGACGGCCTGCGCTCGATCTACCGGTGGCAGGGCGCCATCGAGGACTCGAAGGAGGCGCTGCTGATCCTCAAGACCCGCGTCGACGCCTTCGAGAGGATGCAGGCGCGGGTGGTGGAGCTCCACCCCTACGAGTGCCCGGAGGTGCTCCGCCTGGACGTCGCCGCCGGGCTGCCCGCCTACCTGGAGTGGCTGGCCTCGGGGATCGGAGCGGAGTGAGCGCTCGCGGGGTTGCGCAGGACCCGGTCGAGCTCGTCGAGGTCGATCGGCTTTTGCAGCACCAGGCGATCCGGGGGGAGCTCGTCCCGGGGGAGGCCCGAGAGGAAGACCACCCGAACCGGCGCGTGGCGCTCCAGCTCCTGCGCGACCTCCTGCCCCGAGGTGCCCCGGAGGACGCCGTCGAGGAGGACGAGGTCGGGGCCGAACTCCTTCACGGCGGCCACCGCGCCGGCGGCGTCTCGCGCGGTGCGCACGAGGTGTCCCCTACCCGTGAGCCACTCCCCCAGGATCTCGAGGAGCTCGGGGTCGTCGTCGATCAGGAGCACTCTCGTCATGGGGGTCTCTCCCCGGGTGGCGAGCCGGACGGGACGCGATGGGTTTAGCAGGCCCGCGCCCCCGGGCAAGGCGACCATGGCGCGCAGCGTCGTCGCGGCAACGGCTCCGGCGGGATCCCTCGCTCGACCGGCCCGATCTTTCTCGCGTCGGGAGGAGGCGCGACCCGCTCGAGTCGTGCGATAAGGGCAGCCGCATGCGCATCGCCATCGGACAGATCGACACCACGGTGGGAGCGTTCGAAGGGAACGTCGACCGGATCGCCTCGCTCGCGGAGGAAGCGGCGAGGGACCGGGCGTCGGTCCTGCTCCTGCCGGAGCAGACCCTGGGGGGATACCCCGCCAGGGACTTCCTCCTCCGCCCGGAGTTCGTGGAGCGGGGGGTGCGGGCCCTGGAGGATCTCGCCGCGCGCACCCGCCACCTCCCCGTCGCGATCGCGGTGGGCCACGCGCTCCCGCACGACGGGCCCGGGACCGGCCTCTACAACGCCGCCGTCGTCCTCCGGGGAGGGAGGCAGGTGGCGGTCGCGCGCAAGCGACTCCTCCCCGCGTACGACGTCTTCGACGAGCCGCGGTGGTTCGATCCCGGCGACGCGCCCTGCGTCTTCGATCTGGACGGGGTCCGGATCGGCCTCACCATCTGCGAGGACCTGTGGAGCGAGCCGCTCCCCGGGCAGCGGCGGCGCCACCTCGTCGATCCCGCCCGGGACGCGGCCGAGGCCGGCGCCCGGCTCCTCCTCAACCTCTCCGCGTCCCCGTACGAGGGCGGCAAGGAGCGGGTGCGGGAGTGGCTGGTGTCGCGCGCCGCCACCCGCAGCGCCGCGCCCATCGTCTACTGCAACCTGGTGGGGGGAAACGACTCGCTGGTCTTCGACGGGAGCAGCTTCGTCGCCGGGGCCGACGGGAGGATCCTCGCCAGGGCGGGGGCCTTCGTCGAGGAGCTCCTCGTCGTCGACGTGGCGCCGGGCGGCGGACGGGCGGCGGAGCCGGACGAGAGCGGCCCGGCGGCGCCGTCGGGCGCGTTCGGCCGGCAGGGGGCCGACCCGGGAGAGGTGCTCGAGGCGCTCACCCTGGGGCTGCGCGACTACGTGCGCAAGTCGGGCTTCTCCCGGGTGGTGCTGGGCCTCTCCGGCGGGATCGACTCGGCGGTCACCGCGGCGATCGCGGTGCGGGCGCTGGGCGCCCAGAACGTGGTGGGGGTGGCCATGCCGTCCCGGTACACGGCGGGCATCTCCAACGTGGACGCGGAGGCGCTCGCGGGGAACCTGGCGATCCGCCTCCTGCGCCTGCCCATCGAGTCGTCGTACGTGGCGCTGCAGGAGGTGCTCTCGCCCGCGCTCCCCGCAGGCCCCTCGACCCTCACCCTGGAGAACCTCCAGGCGCGATCGCGGGGCGTCGTGCTGATGGCGCTGTCCAACGAGCTCGGTGCGATGGTCCTCACCACCGGCAACAAGAGCGAGCTGGCGGTGGGCTACTGCACCCTCTACGGCGACATGGCCGGCGGCCTCGCCGTGCTGGGCGATCTGCTCAAGACGGAGGTCTATGCGCTGGCCCGGCACCTGAACCGGGAGCGGGTCGTGATCCCGGAGCGCACGATCACCCGACCGCCGTCCGCGGAGCTGCGCGAGGGCCAGACGGATCAGGACAGCCTGCCGCCGTACGACGTGCTCGATCGGATCCTGCGCGGGCTGCTGGTGGAGCGCCACTCCGTGGAGGAGCTGATCGAGCGGGGGGAGGACGAGGCGGTGGCGAGGCGGGTGGCGGAGCTCGTGCGTCGCTCCGAGTTCAAGCGGCGTCAGGCCGCCCCGGTGATCAAGGTGAGCCCCCGGGCGTTCGGAGTGGGCTGGCGCTTCCCGATCTGTCACGGCTTCCGCTGAAGGCGCCGCCGCGCGAGGCCGTCAGAGGTCCTCCTCCGGCTCCGCCTCGGCGTCCTCCTCTTCGTCGTCGTCGTCCTCCTCGTCTTCTTCGTCCTCGTCGTCGTCGCGGGCCTCGAGATCCGGATCCCCCTGGCGCGCGCCGCGCCGGCGGCGGGGCACCTCGTCCTCGTCCTCGAGCTCCTCCTCGTCCGTCGCGTCCTCGTCCTCGAAGAGGGTCGCCCTTCCTTCCCAGTCGAGGAAGCTCTCGTCGTCTCGTGCGCGGGTGCCTGACTCGAACGATCCCACCGATGTCCCCCTCTCCCTCGCCGGCGTCGGGCGCCCTTCGGGCCCGTGCGCGACGCCCCGGGGAAGCTAGGCACCGCGTACCCATGCGCAAGGAGGGACCGCACCACGTCCGAGTTGACCTGCACGGGCGCGAGGTGTTCCCTACCCGGCGAGATGCCCAGACGTCAGGTGGCCAGGAGCGAGGAGATCCCGGAGCGCGGCGCGATCCGCTTCCGGGTCCGCGGGGGGAGCGGCGAGGTCCCCGCCTTCGCAGTCCGGGTGGGAGGGACGGTGCGCGCCTACCTGAACGTGTGCACCCATCGTGAACTGGAGCTTGACCTCGGCGACGGGACCTTCTTCACGCCGGACGGCTCGCGGCTGCGATGCCGAGCCCACGGCGCACTCTTCGAGCCGGAGACCGGCGCCTGCGCGGGCGGCGTCTGCCCCAAGCGGTCGACGCTGACCGAGCTCCCCGTCACCGAGGAGGACGGGATCGTCTGGGTGGAGGAGGGCGCTCCGATCGAACCCTGGCGCCCATAGGGCGCGACCTGCGCGCGGCGGCGGCGGGCGCGCGGCACGGAGCTCCCCTTCGATCCCGCGTCGGCGGCTCGAATGCCCCCGGCGAGGACTTGCCTGACGTCGCGCCCGGCGGAAGCCTTGCGGGACAGGGGGCTGGGAGATGGTGCTCGTGGTCGATGGGGATCCGGCCTGCGCCGAGGCGCTCGGTGACGCCCTGCGGGCCGAGGGCCACCAGGTGGAGATCGCCTGCGACGAGGCGGGCGCGATCGCCTGCCTCTCGTCCACGCGGCCCGATGTGGTGCTCATCGACACCTACCTGGGCGCGGTGGATGGTCTGGAGCTGGTCTCGAGGCTGCGGCGGAGCGAGCTCGCGTCGACGCCGATCCTGCTGACCACGGCCCTCCCCCTGGCCGAGGTTCGCCGAGGAGAGGCGGCCGACATGGTGGCCGCCATCCTCGCCAAGCCCTTCCAGCTCGAGACCGTGCTCGAGCTGGTCCGGGCCTGCCACGACGAGCGTGGCTCGATCTCCCCGAAGGGTTAGCGCCGGCGGCGCGCCGCCCGCTCGTGCTCCGCGGCGAGGGCGCGGGCGATGCGGCGGATCGCCTCGATGTCGGCGCGGGGGAGCTTGAGGTCCGAAAGCTCCGTGGCGAGGCGGCGGGCGTCGGCCTTCATCGAAGCGGACTCGTCCACCGAGAGCAGGATGGCGGGATCCACCTCGAGGGCGGCGGCGAGGGAGGCGAGGGCCTCGAGGGAGGGCGTGCGCTCGCCGCGCTCGACCATGCTCACCATCGCGTTGGAGAGGTTGGATCGGCGCGCCAGCTCCGGCTGCGACCAGCTCCGCTCGATGCGGAGGTTCCGGACACGGTTGGCGATCCGATTGGAGAGATCCTTGGTTTTCGCGTTCATTTTGCTCGAACTCCGATTGCACGAAGGGCAGGGAGGGAGGGGGTTGGCACGGACAGTTAACCGACCCGCCGCGAAAGCGCAAGGGGACAGCTTCACCATACGTCAACAGTCGACGACGCCCGCCTGCCGGAGCGTGCGGACGGGCGGCCGGCGGGCGGCTGTGACACCGGCGTTGACGGGAGGGAGCGCAGGTTGGAAGGTATGGTCGACGGACTTCGTTCGGGAGGAACCATGCGACGCTCACGAAGGCAGGAATCCGGAGCCGCCGACCTCACCGAGACCCTCGAGCGCCTGGCCGTGAAGATCGGCGACGACGTCGGACGCAAGATCGCCCGCGCGCTGGTCCAGCCGGCTCCCCGAGGGGTGGCGCGGATCTGCGCGACCGAGGGCTGCGAGCGCGCGGTCGTGGCCAAGGGACTCTGCAAGAGCCACTACAACCTCATGCTCTACCACCGCCGCAAGCAGGCGGGCGGCGAGGCCAGGGGGCGCACGGCCGGGGCGCGCCGCACGAGGCGAGGCGAATGACCACGCGCAAGTGCCCCGCGTGCGGAAAGCCTGCCGGCAGGAGGCCCGAGAACCCCTACGATCCGTTCTGCTCCGAGCGCTGCCGCCTCCTCGACCTGGGCCGGTGGTTCGACGAGTCCTACCGCGTCCCCGTGCGGCGGGACGAGTGGGACGAGGCGCCGGCGATCCCCCGGCCGGACGATCGGGAGGAGGACTAGGGGGACCCGGAGGTGAGCGAGCGCGCCCCTCGTGGTAGGGTCGCGGCACCGTGCGCTACGTCGACCTCCACTGCCACCTCCTCTTCGGGATCGACGACGGCGCGAAGTCTGCCGAGGACTCCCTGGCCATGGCCCGGGCCCTCGTGTCGGTCGGCTTCGGCGACGTCGCCTGCTCCCCCCACGCCCGGCCCGAGTACGCGAGCCACGATCCCGCCCTCTGCGACCAGCGGCGCGCCGAGGTCCAGTCGCTCCTGGACGCCGAGGGGATCCCGCTGCGCCTCCACTCCAACGCCGAGAACGTGCTCGACCCCGAGCTGCTCCAACGGATCGAGAAGGGCAGGCGCTACGTCGGATCCGGCCCCTACATGCTGGCGGAGGCGCCGTACTTCGCGTCGCTCCCGCAGCTCGGGGAGCTGATCTTCCGGCTGCGGGTGCAGGGCGTCACGCCGCTCGTCGCGCATCCGGAGCGGTGCAAGGAGTTCGAGCGCCCCGGCCGCGCGGCGGAGGCGGTGCGCGCGGGGGCGCGGCTGCAGCTCGACATCGGCGCCCTGAACGGCCGCTACGGGCGCACGGCGCGCAAGCTCGCCCGCTCCTTCCTCGAGGAGGGCCTGTACGCGGTGGCCGCCACCGATCTGCACTCGGCCACCGACGCCGCGAAGTGGGTGGGCGACTCCATCGCGGAGCTGAAGCGCCTGGCGGGCGAGGACGTCGCGCGGCGCCTCCTCGCCGAGAACCCGGGCGCGATCCTGCGGGGCGAGCCGCTGGACGACTGATCGCGGGCGGCCCGGGCGCCAAAGCGCCGGGGCGAGCAGCGAGCGGTTGACAGGCCAGGGGCGCCTCCCTATTCTCCGCGCCGTTTTTCGCCCCGGCGGCGAGGAGCCTGCGGCTACGTAGCTCAAGGGTAGAGCACTGGTCTCATAAGCCGGTTGTTGGTGGTTCGAATCCACCCGTAGCCACCACGCGGCCCCCTCCGATCCATCGGAGCGGGGCCGCTCTTCGTTCGGGGATCCGGGTGAATGTCGGGGCAGTGGTGCACCATTGGTGCATGGACCCGATCCAGTCGGACCCGACCGATCCCGAGCGCTGCGCGAGGCTCGCGCTCTGGTCGATCCGCGGCCTGTCGTCGCGATCGATCGCGGCGGCCGCCGCGGCGTTCGGATCGACCCTCGCCGCCTGCCGCGCGCCGCGGGAGGCGCTCGCCGACGCGCTCGATCTCGGCGCCGGCGCCCGGGCGCGGCTGCTCGCGGCGTCGGAGGATCTCGTCGCCCTCGGCGCGGCGCTCCGGGCCCAGGTGGCGGCGCGGGGCGGCAGGTTTCTTCTCCGCGGGGAGGAGGGGTACCCGGACTTCGGCGGGCTGGTCGATCCGCCCGAGGCGCTGTGGGTGCGAGGCGATCTCGCCGGCGCGGGAGGCACGGGAGCCGATGGGCTCCCGCCTGCCGTCGCGGTGGTGGGCGCCCGGAAGGCGGATCCCGGGGCCATCCACCTGGCGCGGCGCTTCGGCGCGAGCCTCGCGGCGGCCGGCTACACCGTGGTCTCGGGCGGTGCCCTCGGAGTGGACGCCGCGGCGCACGACGGCGCCAACGAGGCGGGCGGCGCGACCCTCGCGGTGCTCGGCAGCGGCCTGCTCCGCCCGCTCCCCGCGCGCAACCGCCGCCTCTTCGGGAGGATGCTGGCGGGAAAGGGCGGGCTCGCCTCCGAGCTCCCGCCCCTCGAGGGCGCGCGGGCGGAGCACTTCCCCAGGCGCAACCGACTCATCGCGGCGCTGGCCCGGGCGGTGGTGGTGGTGCGGGCGGCGGCGGGGAGCGGCAGCCTCTACACGGCGCGGGCTGCGGTCTCCCTGGGGCGGCCCGTCTTCGTGGTGCCCGCGCCCGACCTCGGCCCGGCCGCCGCGGGGGGCGAGGCGCTGCTCGCCGAAGGCGCGGCCGCGGTCCGCTCCGTCGAGGAGCTCCTGCCTGCCCTGCGGGGGGAGGCGGTGAACGCCGCGCCCGCGAAAGGGTCGGACGCGGTCCTGGACGCGCTGGGGCTCCTCCCCGCGAGCGTGGTCGAGGTGGCCGCGGCGGCCGGGCTCGATCAGGCGGAGGTGGCGAGGCGCCTGGCGGCGCTCTGCGCGAAGGGCCTCGTCCGCCCCGCGGGCCCCGGCCGCTTCCTGCGCGCCCCGCATTGAATGGAAGTGTCGATGGTTCTCACTTCTTGGGTGGCCGCGCGGTACCGGCCGATCTTCGGGATCACCGCATCGGCCCGGATCAGCGCGGCCGGGGCCGCGCCGCCGGCGCGGGCTTGGGCGCCTTGGGCAGCGGCCGCTCCAGGTCGGCGACGATCGACGCCTCGGTGGCCTCCGGCCCCTTGCCGATCTGCGTGAGCTGGGCGCGGACGGCGCCGAGGTCGAGCACCCCCAGAGCCGCCAGCGGCAGGCGGCGCTCGTCGGCGGAGATCCAGATGTGGAGCTCCCGGGCGCTGCGGGGATCGTCGGTGCGCACCGCCACGCCCTCGAGGTGCCACGCCTCGAAGCTCCCGGCGGGGACGCGCACCTGCTCCTTGCCCACCACCTCGCCCTGCACCCTCCACAGCTTGCGGATCCCGTAGGAGTCGAAGCAGAGGTTCTGCCCCTTCTCGAACTCGACCGTGCGGAGGAAGTACGCCGCCGACACGGGATCGAAGGCGTCGTTCGCGTAGCGGAGGTTGGCCCGCCCCTTCTCCTCGTCCCTGCGCCAGTCCACCTTCACCACCGCGCCCTCCGACGGGCGCTGGAAGACCACGTTGGCCGAGCGGTGCACGCCGTCCTCGTTCGACTCCTCCTCGTACCGCCTCGGGTGCATGTCCCTGGCCCGGACGTAGGAGGTGGAGCGCCCCCGCACCCGCCGCACCTTCGAGAAGAACGAGTTCGACGCGGCGAGGGCCCGCAGCGGCAACTCGCGGGACGTTCCCTTCCCCACCGGCGGCAGCGCCATGAGCACCAGGTTGCCGGCGCTCGCGCCCATCACGTCGATCTCGAAGGAGAGGCGCTCCCCCGCGGGCCAGGGCTCCTTCTGCGACGGCGCGGGCATCGCTTCGCAGGGCGTGGAGCGGACGGCGGCGAGCTTCTCCTTGGGGACCGCCGCCTTCCGTGCCGCCCTCGTGGGCGAGGGCAGGGCGAAGGCGAGCGCGGCGGCGAGGGCGACGGTGGAGGTTCGCATCGAGGGACCTGCCTTTCCGAACGGGTCGATCCATTCGACGCCGGCGCCCGGGGATTATTCGACGGGCGCCGATAGCGCGTCCAGGAGGCGCGCCCGCACCCGTTCGAAGGCCTCCGGATCGTCGCGGACCTCGAAGGGGGTCGGCGCCAGCTCCAGCACCGCCTCCTTCGCCACCCCGGCCCCCTTTCTCGCCGCCACCAGCCGGAGGAGCTCGTAGTCCTCGAGGCCGTCGCGGATGTGCCGCAGCCGCAGGCTCTCCACCGGGACGTGGCTGCTGCCTCCGATGCGGGAGGGGGTGCCCGGGTAGAGGAGGGTCCCTTCGCCGTTGCCGCCGAAGCCGAAGAGGGACGCGCCGTCCCACGGATCCCGCGGCTCGCCCTTCGGCGCGTAGGCCTGCACCGTATCCCAGTAGAGCTCGCCGCCGATCCCGTGCGCGAACGCGAGCGAGCCCATGATCCGGGCGCGGGTGCCGGGCGCGTCGATCACGTAGGAGGGCCAGCCGCGAAAGTAGGCCCGTGCCGCATCGTCCCCCCGGGGCGCGGCCCGCTGCGGCGCCCCGGGCGAGGCGTCGTCGGCGCCGCCGCAGCCGTGGGACGAGCAGCTCTGGTACCACCACAGCATGGCCCCCCGGGCCAGGAGGGGATCGTAGGCGTCCCGCGCGGCCCGCCACGGGCAGAACTCCCCGGCGTGCGACTTGACCCACATGCAGTTGAGGTTCGGCGCCCAAAGATCCACCACGGCGGCGAGGGAAGGATCGAAGGAGGCGGTGAGCAGCGTGCGGATGGAGGGATCCGCGCGCTTCACCAGCCGCGCCCGGGCCGCGACCTGGGGCAGATCGGCGCGCGAGGGTTCGTCCTTGCCGTAGTCGAAGAGGATCGCCGTCCACCCCTTGGCCCGGTGGTGCGCCGCGATCGCCGCCCAGTAGCGAACGCGATCGTCGTCGGTGCGCAGGGCGGGGTGGGTGCGCAGCTCCGCGGTGGTGGCGCGCGCGCCGGCGCCGCCCAGGAAGGGGCCGAGCTCCCGATCGTACGCCTCGAAGTCGACGACGAGCCGGCCCTCCTCCACGCGGAACGGCGGAGGATCCATGGTGCCGCCGTGGACCGAGATCCGGTGGGAGAGGAGCGCCTCCCGGTAGAGGCGATCGAGTCGCTCGATCTCCCGCTGGGTCCCCTGCCTCCCGAAGTGACCGAGGGCGGCGCGGCGCGACGAGAAGCCGAAGCTCGTCGGCAGCGTGGCGGTGGCGGGTACGCCGGCGCGCTCGATCCGCAGCCGCAAGGGGATGGTCCACGATCCGCCGCCGGCGCGTCGCAGCACCAGTGTCGCCGCGCGGAGGCCGGGCACGGCGCTCCCGTCCACGCAGACGTCGACCCAGACCGCCCGGACCTCGCGGGGCGGCACCTCGAAGGGGAAGGCGCGGCGGCGCTGGCCCTCCCAGGCGTCGCGGTCGGGGATGAGCGGGTCGGGCCAGAGGCCCGCGTCCCCCTCCGGGCCGGACGGGCGCGCGAGCCGCACGATCCCCTCGCGGAACGTCCGCAG
>DATMSB010000109.1:0-8718 GCA_035565615.1 Vulgatibacter sp.
GGCGCTTCCATACGCTGTTGACGGACGCCACGTTGCTTCACCGCTTGGTTGGACCCTAGACAAGCCCAATCCTGCGGGATTCACGTGGCGTCCGCTACGATCTCCCTTCCTGGCCGACCCACGAAAGCATCAGGAGAGCCGGAAATGACCGCCGCTTGGTGGTTGGCTCGATCTATGGAAATGCGACGGCTGGCTTCCGCGTGGGTGCAGCGCGCATACTCGGATGTGTGGATTTATCAGCAAACGGTTGAGAAATTTACATACATGGGCGAGTTTCCTATTGCGTTTCCGGTGTCCGGATCCTCGCAATGCGTCAATCGCGCATTCACTGAACACTGGACGATGGATGCCTGGCATCTGGATTCGCTGCTTCACTGTATAAGGGGAGAGTTTTTGCGCCAAAGCTTCATTGAGCCTACGCCGATGGCCTTTGAGGTGAAAGACCTCGTCGACTCGCTCACGTGGCGTGTTTTTACCGGTGGGTTTTCTCTTGAGGCCGGGTATCATCGGATCCCTGTTACTATTGGTATGTATGACCTTGAGCGACGGTACGGCGCTGAGCTGAATCAAATGGTGGGATCGGTTGTTCTCGATATTCTTTACGAGCTTTCCCCCGGAGAGAAGCACGTCGATCCGGTTTCTGATGCGCTGATTGCCCGATTGAGGGCGGGGCCGACCTCGTTTGTTCGATTGAATCATAGAAGGGGTCTTGATCCTTCCTTTCGACCTTTGGACGAAGTTGAATGGATGTCTGGCGACAACCCAAACGCCTTTCCTGTTCGTGCGAAGGTTGATGAAAATGCGATTGGGGGTGGAGTTGCGCGCAGCCTTGACCTTCGGCCTATTCAGACCGCCGAGCCGTCGTATATTCGATTGACCCATACTGTTCCCACTTCTGAGGGAGATTTTGGAAAGGGGTTGTTCTCGCCGTTTGGAATTGCGAGAGATTGGGTGATAGAAATCGACGATCGTGCATTGAGAGCGAAGGGGTATAACATTGAAAATGTACGAGACATTCGCCTGATATTCGAAGGAGGCAGAAGCCTGCCGGATTCGCATTTCGGCGACGTTGTTCGAGAAGAGCTCTTGGGAGATGATGAGGGTGGTCGGGTTGTGTTCGCTGCTGGGTCTCCTGATCCGTCGGGTGATGTTTCGATCGACTTGGGGCAGGGCGACCCACGTCACTCGATTCAAAGGGTTGTGGTGTTTTTGATTCAAACCGGCGGGTCTGTTGTGTCGACGCCATCCGTGGAGATCGAATTTGCTTCGGGGACGGTACATGCAAGGCCTTTAGTTGATTACGGAGACGACAAGGTCGTCGCTGAGTTTGTGTACCAACCGGGGCTGCCCATGGGAGATATGTTTGGAAGTGTGCTTCGTGCGCGGATCGTCGGGTATGATCCATCTTCAATAGATAACGTAGTTTTTGTGGTGGAGTACCGGTGAGAAGTCTCAAGCATACGGTGGTGACCCTGGTCGGACTGATCCATTTTGCGTGTGGTGATCCGAAACCAAGTACGAACCTTCAGGCTGGTAGAGGCCTGGAGAAGCAGGGTGGCGTGCTTTACCTTCATCCCTCCTATGCGCTGCCTCAGATTTGCGAGGGTGGGGACGGCCTCGACTGGAGCGATTACTCTTCTACCTGGACCTGCAAGAAGCCATTCAAGTGTTCGACTGGAGAAATCCCAATCTGGAAGGTCGATCGGTGGGTGTGCGCACCGTCCATCAGTGTGGGGGCGGGCTTGGTCGAAGATCCGAACGTTCCCGGGGGCATCGCTCTCGACGAGCGCTTCCTCGAGTCGAGGTGGCGGGCCCAGGCCCCCGGCGTGGTCCAGATCGGCGGAGGCCTGGAGCCGAAGGAGAACGGGCAAGCGCTCGTCACCGCGATCGAGGAGGCTTTTCGTTCTCCTCCATTCCCGTCCGTCGTTCGCTTGGGACCTGGAACCTTCGAGTTCGAGAAGAGGATCGTCTTTCCGTCTTCCGTATCCATCGAAGGTGCAGGGGCCTATCATACTTCTCTGCTGTTTCGAGACGGAGGTCTGACGGTGGGACCTTCCAGTTTGGTTCGAGGCTTGAAGCTCGAGCGCTCCGGTGGCTCGGACGAGAAGTTCTTGGTCGCTCAAGGAGAAGTTCACATCGATGGCGTCGAACTCAAGCTGTCTGGGGACAATGATTTGAGGATCGTTGGCGTTTTGATTTCAGAGGCGGAGAATGCCAGCAAGATTGATCGAACTTCGGTCGTAATCAATGGCTACAAATTTGCGGACGGGATCCAGATAGACTCCTCTGGCGGACTGGTGGTGAGGGACTCTGATGTTTTCATTCTTGCGTCCGATGGAACGGCGATTCGAAGTAGCTCGGGTCCCCTGGACGTCAATGGAGTTCGGGTTCACTTGTTAGAGGCGGGAAAATCGAATTATTTGATCGGGATTGCGTCGCACACAAAGCTTGCCCTCAAAAACTCCGATGTTGTCATTGATGGGAGCGGAATCGGAGCGAGTGGCTTTGGTGCAGAGTTGTCAGAGATTACTTCTAGTACGATTCTGGTCTCGGGCGAAGGAACTGGTTTGTCGGGAGGGGGGTCTAGTAACATGGATGGGATGAGAATCGACATTCTTGCGTCGCGGATCGAGGCTCGAAATGGGAGGGCTATCACCGTTGGAGGGGATGTCTCGTGCAAGATCGACTCGTCGACGATCATTGGCCGTGATGCAATTAAAGCACTCGAGATTGACCGCAGCAGCCTACGGGTCGGCGCCTCAAAGCTATCCGGTGGCCTCGTAAACGTCCCCGATGCCCGGTGCGTTCATTCTTACGACGAAGACCTCGTCCCGCTTTCTGGTGATTGCAGGCAGATGCCCGCCCAGGAGGATTAGGCGGCTTTGGGCTGGGCGGCAGCGCCGTCGTCCGCCAGCGGCGCGATGGTGCCGGCCGAGATGCGCAGGAAGCGGCGCACCAGCGCGGCGGCGACCACGGTGAGCCCGAGGCAGAGGCCCCACCACAGGCCGATCGCGCCCAGGCCGAAGGCCGAGCCCAGCGCCAGGCCCACTGGCAGGGCGATCGCGTAGTAGCCGAGCACGTTGGCGACGAAGGGGTAGCGGGTGTCGCCCGCGCCGCGCAGCGCCCCGGCGCCCACCGCCTGGAGGCCGTCGGAGATCTGGAAGACCGCCGCGATCATGAGGAGGGGCACGGCCCGCTCGATGACGTCGGGCTGGTCGGTGAGGAGCCCGGCGAGCGGCCGCGGCAACAGCAGGAAGAGCAGGGCGGACACGGTCATCCACGCGCCCCCGCCCAGGATCCCCGTCATGCCGGCGAGGCGCGCACCCGGGGTGTCGCGCGCTCCCACCGCACGGCCCACGCGCACCGAGGTCGCAGCGCCGATGCCCACCGCCACGGTGAAGGTGAGGCTGGCCAGGGTGAGGGCGATCTGGTGGGCGGCGAGGAGGCCCGTTCCCATCCGCCCGATGAGGAAGCCGACGAGGGCGAAGATGCTCACCTCCGCCGCCATCTGGAGGCCGATGGGCAGGCCCACCCGCAGGGCCCGGCGCAGGTCGGACGACGACGGCCGCCGCATCGCCGCCTGGAAACCGGGCGCACGCACCGCCCGCAGGGCCCCGCCGACGAACGCGAGCTGGAACACGGTGGAGAGGGTGGTGGCCGCCGCGGCGCCCGCGACGCCGAAGCCGGGCAGCTCCCGCAGCGGACCCGCCCACGCCGGCAACGCGCTCCCGCCGAAGACCAGGAGGACGTCGGCGGCCGCGTTGAGCACGTTGGCCGCGACCATGGACAGGAACATCGGCCGGGTGATCCCGTGGGCCTGCAGGTAGGCCCGCACCCCCACGAAGAGGAGGAGCGGGTAGAGGCCGAGGAGGCGGATCCCCAGGTAGGTGCGGGCCTCCTGCGCCGCGCCCCGCTCGATGCCCAAGGGCTCGAGGAAGGTGGGCGCAACGCCGATGGGGACGGCGAGCACCAGGGTGACGGCGAGGGCGAGCCACACGCCCTGCCACAGGTGCCGGCGCGCCCGGGCGGGATCGCCCGCTCCCAGCGCCTGGGAGACGAGGGGATCGAGGCCCATCATCACGCCCATCCCCAGGATCGACATCGAGAAGAAGATGCCGTTGGCGAGGCCCACGCCCGCCAGCGAGTCGGCGCCGAGGCGGCCCACCACCGCCACGTCGACCAGCGACATGAGCTGGTTGCCGGCGTGGATCGCGGCCAGCGGCGCGGCGAGGCGGAGGAGCTGACGGAGCTCGGCGAGGGAGGCGAGGCGTCGGTTCATGGAGGAGTGGGCGGCCGAGGTTCCCTGCCGCGAAGGTGATCACGCCTCTCGGCGTTCGGGACCCTCGCGTCGGGGCGGGGGGAGGGCGCGGAGGATAACCGTTCGCCGGCCGGTCTGCCTTCAGATTCGGGTTTCCCTCCGCCCTACGGGGGAGGGGCGTGCCGACGACGCGGCGTGAACACGCCCCTTTCACCCTGCGGGGGAGGCGTGGGGGCCGGCGAGGGCTACCCGACTCCGGCCGGGCGACCTACCTGCCAGATGATGGACGACATCCTCTTCGCCCGAACGCAGATGGGCATCTCCCTCGGCTTCCACATCGTCTTCGCGGCGATCGGCATCGCCATGCCGCTCCTGATGGTGATCTCCGAGGCCCTCTGGCTGAAGACGAAGGATCGCGAGTACCTCGAGCTGACCAAGGCCTGGGCGAAGGGCTCGGCGGTGCTCATCGCCATCGGCGCCGCCTCCGGCACGGTGCTCTCGTTCGAGCTCGGCCTGCTCTTCCCCGAGTTCATGAAGCACGCCGGCGGGATCATCGGCATACCCTTCGGGCTGGAGGGATTCGCCTTCTTCGCCGAGGCGATCTTCATCGGCATCTACCTCTTCGGATGGAATCGGGTGCCCCCCCGCTGGCACCTGGCCTCCGGGGTGATCGTCGCCTTCGCCGGCGCCCTTTCGGCGGTCTTCGTGATCACCACCAACGCGTGGATGAACGCCCCCCGCGGCTTCCGATACGAGAACGGCGAGTTCTCCGACATCGACCCGTGGGTGGCGATGACCACCCCCTACGGCGTCCACGAGATCATCCACATGCTGGTGGCGGCGTACCTGGCCACCGGGATCCTGGTCGCCGCCATCCACGGCTTCATCCTGCTCCGGCACCCCGAGAGCACGGTGCACCGCAAGGCGTTCGGGATGGCGATGGCCATGGCGATCCCCATGGCGATCGTGCAGCCCTTCGTCGGCGACGTCGCCTCCCGGCAGGTGGCCCGCTACCAGCCCCTGAAGCTCGCGGCGATGGAGTCCCAGTACAAGACGGAGGCGCGGGCGCCCCTGCGGATCGGCGGCTTCCCCAGCCACGAAGGCCGCTCCACCAGCTACGCCATCGAGATCCCGGGCTTCCTCTCGTTCCTCGCCCACGGCGACGCCGACGCGGTGGTCCGGGGCCTCGAGGAGTGGCCGGAGGAGGATTGGCCTCCCGTGGTGGTGCACTACGCCTTCCAGCTCATGGTGGCGCTCGGGTTGCTCATGTTCGCCCTCGCGCTGTGGGGCGGGATCCACTGGGTCCTCAAGAAACGGCTGCCGCCGTCGCGGGCGTTCCTCTGGTGCACGGTGATCGCCGGACCGATGGGCATGGCCGCGATCGAGTTCGGCTGGATCGTCACCGAGGTCGGCAGGCAGCCCTGGGTGATCTACGAGGTGATGCGAACCGCGGACGCGGTGACGCCGATGCCCGGGCTGATCACCCCGCTGATCGTCACCTGCGTGGTCTACGCCTTCCTTTCGGTGGCGGTGATCGTGGTCCTCTACCGGCAGGTGCGCATCGGTCCGGGGATCCCGCCGGCCCTGCGCGCGCAGGAGGCGTAGGCGATGGTCCTCGCTTGGACGGTGGCGATCATCATCCTGGTGGCGATGATCGTGTACGCCCTCCTCGGCGGCGCGGACTTCGGCGCCGGGGTCTGGGACCTCCTCGCCTCGGGCCCCAGGGCCCGCAAGCAGCGCGACCTCGTGGCCCTCTCGATCGGCCCGGTGTGGGAGGCGAACCACGTCTGGCTGATCGTGATCGTGGTCATCCTCTTCACCTGCTTTCCGCCGGCGTTCTCGGTGCTGATGACGGCGCTGCACGTGCCGGTGGCGCTGGCGCTCGTCGGGATCCTGGCCCGCGCTGCCTCGTACGTGTTCCGCAACTACGACGTCCTCGGCGACAAGGTGCAGGCGCGGTGGAGCCTCGTGTTCTCGGTGGCGAGCATCATCACGCCGATCCTCCTCGGCGTGGTGGTGGGCGCGGTCTCCACCGGCCGGATCCGGGTGGCGCCGGAGGAGAACTTCCGCGTGCTCACCGGCTACTTCGCCCCCTGGGTGCACCCCTTCCCCTTCGCGGTGGGGCTGTTCACCCTGGCGCTCTTCGCCTTCCTCGCCGCGGTCTACATGACGCGCGAGACCGCCGACCCCGCGCTGCAGGAGGACTTTCGGAACCGAGCGCTCCTGGCGCAGGGCGCCGTGGTCGTCTTCGGCGTCATCGCCGCGTTCGTCTCCCGCCTGGGCGAGCACGAGCCCTTCCACCAGACGCTGCTGTCGGGCACCTGGAGCTGGCTCTTCTTCGCGGCGGCGTGCGCCGCGGCCATCGTCTCCACCGCCCTGCTGGTGACGAGGCGCTACCGGCTGGGGCGGATCGTGGCGGGGGCCGAGGTGACGGCGGTGGTGGCGGGGTGGGGCGTCGCCCAGGCGCCCTTCTTCATCGCCCCGGACGTGACCATCGAGAACGCCGTCGGCCCTTCGGTCACCTTGCGGTTGATCGTGATCATCCTGGCGGTGGGTTCGGTGACGCTGCTCCCCTCGCTCTACTGGCTCTACCGCGTCTTCAAGCGCGAGCCCGCGTTCGAGCAGATGCGGCGCGAGCGCACCACCGGAGAGCTCTGACGCGACGCGGCCCCGCCGGGCGTCGCCGGATCGACCTACCGCCCCTTCCCCTTCCACGTGTCGACGCCGCATTCGTCGCAGCGGCGCTCGGCGAGATCGATCCAGGCGAGGGTGTCCTCGACCACCCCCTCGACATCGCCGTCGGGGATGGGCTCCGCCTGCTGGATCTCGAAGTACCGATCGGTCGCCACGATCGTCCCGGGCCGCACGCCGATGGCGTCGGCGAGCCGGTGGTCGGGATCGAGGAGCGTGATCGGATCGCCCGGCAGGGGGCCCGGATCCTCGTCGAAGACGGCGACCACCTCGGCGTCCTCGGCGCGGATCTCGTCCTCCATCTCGCTCCACATCTCGAGGACCTCGTCGCATCCCGGGCAGCCGTCGGCGACGAGGACGAGCAGGTTCTTGCGCTGCCACAGGGAATCCCACGGCGCCTTCTCGCCGTCGGGGGTGGTGAGGTCGAGCATCGGAAGGTTCATGGATTCGTCGTCTCCTCCTCCGGCGTCTTGGTGACCTCCCGGATCTCCCGGAGCGCCTCTTCGGTGCTGACGAGCTTGACCCCGGCGGTCTCCAGGTCCCGCAGCGTGCGCTCGCCCTCCTCGGGGTCGACCGGCCGGACCGCGTCCACCACCAGTTCGACCCGCAGGCCCCCCATTCGGGCGTCCATCGCCGTCTCCCGGACGCAGTGGTCGGTGGCGAGGCCTCCCATGACGAGCTGGCGCACGCACCGCTCCTCGAGGCAGCGCCCGAAGGGCACGCCGGCCGGATCGACGCCTTCGAACACCGAGTAGCCCTCGGAGCGGGGATCCATCCCCTTGGAGATGATCACGGTCTCCTCGGGCAGATCGAGGTCGGGAGGGAACTCCGCCCCCCAGGTGCCCTGGACGCAGTGCGGCTCCCACCTCCCGCCCCAGTCCTGGAAGTGGTGGGTCTTGGGCGGATGCCAGTCGCGCGACGCGAACACCGAGCGGCCTGCCTCCGCCATGGCGTGCGCCAGCCGGGAGAGCGGCCTCGCCACCTCCTGGCCTCCCTTCACGGGCACCGCCCCTCCCTCGCAGAAGTCGTTCTGCACGTCGACGATGAGAAGCGCCCACCCCATGATCGTGATGATGGTGCCCCTCGGGGTCGTGCGCACCCCGGCAGGAGAACGGCCCTCCGGCGATCACGAAGCGGGCGCGCGGCCGTACGCCTCGGCGAGCCTTCGCAGCGCCTCGCTGCGGCTGCGCACGAAGGGATCGGCGTCCATCTGCGAGACGGTCCAGGGCAGGCGGATCGACCAGTTGTGCGGCCCCACGGTCCCCGGCAGGTTGATCCGCTCCCTGGAGCCGAAGAGATCCTGCAAGGGGACGACGAGGAGATCGGAGCCGCTGCCGTACACGGCCCGCAGGAGGGCGTCGTGGACGGCGGGGCCGAAGGACGCCGCCTCGTCGTCCCGCAGGTGGGCGAGGGCCGGGATCCTCCGGACCTCGCGCCGCTCCGGCTCGGGGATCGAGTCCCACCAGGTGGCGATCGGCTCGGTGTCGTGGGTGCCGGTGGTGGCGAGCGAGCGGGCGGGCCAGCCTCGGGGATCGCGGAAGACCTCGCCGTCCTTCTCCCAGCGGAGGACCCGATAGCCGGGGACGCCGAGGGAGGCGAGCGACTCCCGGACGAAGGGAGGGACGGTCCCGAGATCCTCCGCCACCAGATCCACCCCCGACGCGCCCAGCGCGGCGAGGACCGCCTCCCCCTGGCGCCGCTGCGACGCCTCGTCGGCGGGGATGAAGTAGGGGGTCGAGCCGTCGCGCGGCCTGGCGTAGGTGCGGTAG
>DATMSB010000110.1:0-29953 GCA_035565615.1 Vulgatibacter sp.
GCGCGGGCAAGTTCAGGCTGAGTCAGCCCCCGCCGGTCCCGGTAGGTGCGCAGGCGACGGCCGAACTCCAAGAGGGGGTCGGACATGGCGGGCAGCTTAGGATCCAATGGCTTAGCGCCTTCGGTATGAATCGAGATTGTCATTCGTTAGCGCACTCGGTAAGCTGTCGAGCCATGGACACCCCCTCTGTTGCGTTCGGACCCCATCTGCGTCGCCTCCGAGGCGCACGGTCGAGGCGGGAAATCGCTGCGGCCGCCGGAATCCACCCCCAGAGCCTCATCAAGATCGAACTCGGGATGCACCGCCCCAGGGCGGAAACCGCGGCCGCGTTGGCGAGGGCGCTCGGTGTCGAGATCGACGAGCTCTTTGGCCCGCTCCTTTCCACCGACGCTGCGCCAGCGCCTGCGGTCGCGCCACCCCCCATGGAGGCGGCGGCCGTCGAGCAAATGAAGCCGCGCCGAACCCCTGCCGCGCTCGCCCGCGAAGCCTCTTCTCCAAGTACCCCCCGCCGCGTGAGAGGCACGAAAGCGCCCCCCCTCCGGCTGGCCGCCGATGACCACCCCCGCAGTCGGGATAGGGGTGCAGGCCGCCACGCCGGAGGGGAGAAGCCGCGCCGCTCCGCAGCGTCTCTCGCCCGGGAGGTGGCTCGCCTCGAGGTTCGCCTCCGCCGCGAGCAGTCGACCCTGGAGCGGGCCTACTCGCGCTGCGTGATCGCCGGCGCGCCGCTCCCACCCGCGCCGCCTGGGATGGGCGCACGACACCGCGCCGCATGGGAGCGAGCAAGGGAGCGAGAGGCTCAGGTTCGCGAGCGACTCGCGGCCGCCCGGCAGGCTCTCGCTGGGGCGCAGGTCGCCGAGAGGGCGCCGTGATCGGGAACGAGTCAAAGCGCTACCGGAGCCAGATGTCGTGGACGAATCGAGCGACTCCTACGCAGATCCCGACCCCGCCCGACTGCGCGACCCGCTTGCCAACGTGGTTCCAAAAATTTCCATCAGGAACTAGCTCGTCATCGAAGCCAGCGAAGGCAGCCGCGAAAACCTCAACGTATCCGGCGACCACGCCACAGCCGTATGCGTACACACCGGCAAGGAAAGCAGATTCTGCATGCAGCACCGCAAGTGCCGCAGCGACGCCGGCGCCAAGCCAGGTGAGCAGCCACGGGAGGAACTCCCAAGGGAACCCTTCAGGGTTTCGACGCCTCATCCGTCCCCTCTCGCCCTCCATGGGCAAACCGATTGTTCGTATCACCAGCAGCAAGAGACGCAAGAACCCGGACGGCGCTGACAGCGCCCGGAGGGGAGCATGACGGGCGCCGGGATCGCGGGGTGGGTCGCGCTGGGCGTGTCCGCGCTGCTGGGCGTGTGCTCCGCCGCGGTGATGATCGGCTACCTGCTCGGCCGTGAAGAGTGGCTCGGCGCGGGGATCGTGGCGTGCACTTCGGCATGGGTGGTGTCGGTCGTCGTCGGCGCCGTCCGCGAGGGCGCCCGATGAGTCGGCCGCCCCGCGATCCCGCTCGACGACGGCGGATCCTCGAGGAGATGCGGGTGGTCTCGTACCGCCAGCAGCGCCGCCTCTTCGACGCCGGCGACATCGATGGCTGGCTCTCTGCGGCCGTTCGGACAGGTCGAATCGACGAGCTGCTCGCGGAGCTCGGGGAGGCTGGGCGATGAGAGCGCCAGGCTGCTCCTGCTCGACGACGGCGCCGACGAAGGCGGAGTTGCTCGGACGTCTGATCGTCGAGCTCGGCCCCGACGTGCGGCGCCTGTGGGTGACCTGGCGAACGACGGACTACGCCACGGCGGTGATCACGGCGCCCGGCCTCGAGGAGGCCGCGGCAGTCGAGCTGCTCAAGCGGGCGAAGGGGCACCTGGTGATGGCGGGCTATCGGACCCGGCGGCCGGGGGGGCCGCCCGAGGTGCGAGTGCGACACGAGCTCTGCCGGGCGTGCGTGCGCGCCTACGAGATTAAGCGTGGCTGGAGGGCGGCATGACGCTCGCCGAATTGTTCGGGGCGGTGGTTTTGCACCACACGCTCGCCGCTCTCGGAGCCGAGGTGCTCCCGCCGCGACGGATCCCGGCCGCGGGGACGCGGCGCGCGATGGTGCTCGCGGCGCTCGAGCACGGCCAGCCTGTCCACGCGCGCGAGCTCGCGAAGGCGTCCGGCCAGACGCTCAGCCCGACGCTGCGCGATCTGCGGGAACTCATCGCCGACGGCCTGGTCCTCCGTGTCGGGCCCGGCACCTACCAGCTCCGGGAGACCTCCTGATGCGCGAACGAACGACCGACGATCTCTGCACCCCCAGGATAGTGATCGACGCCCTCAGGCCGCTGGGGCCGATCACCTTGGACCCCTGCACCAACCAGTGGTCGACGGTGTCGGCGAAGAAGAAGCTCGACGGGTCGCCTGGGTTTTGTGGCCTCTCGGCGAACTGGCGCGAGCTCGCCGCCCGGGGCCTAGTCTTCGTGAACCCGCCCTACGGCCGAGGCCAGATGCCCCTTTGGTCCAGGAAGGCGACCCTCGAGGCGGCGCGGGGCTGCGAGATCGTCATGCTGGTGAAGGGGGACCACTCCACCGATTGGTGGCGAGTCCTCCGCGCCGACGCCAAGGCGATCGCCTACTGGAACGACCGGATCAGCTTCGACGGTGGACCCCACGGCTGCGGCAACTTTGCCAGCGCGCTCTTCTACTTCGGCGGCCGGGCCAAGCTCTTCGAGCGCAGCCTCGCGGCACACGCCGACATCCGGGTGCTGCGGTGAGGCTGGAACGGTCGCCAGAAGCCCGGGCCCGAGCGCTGCTAGAGGCGCTGCTCCAGGGCCATTCGCCGGGCCGGGTGATCGAGGTCGTCCACGAGGGCCCGCCCAGACCGAAGGAGCGCCCTCGGTTCGACGGGCGCTCCGGTCGCGCGATCACCGGCAGCCGCACCAAGAACCAGGAGCGCTGGATCGGGATGCGGGTCGCCGCGGCGATGAAGGGCCAGCCGTTCACCGGCGAGGTCGCAGTGGTGATGGCGTTCTGCTTGCCCGACCGAAGGATCCGCGACGCCGACAACCTCGCGAAGGCTGCGATGGACGCGGCGACGAAGGGGCGGGCCTGGGTCGACGACTCGCAGGTGACTGCACAGGCGGCGCTGCTTGAGCTCGACGCCGAGCGCCCGCGCACCGTGCTGTTTATCGCGGACCGGGCGCCGGCGTTGGGCCGGAAACCGGCGGACCCCACCAAGCAGAGGAAGCGAAGGTCGGCGCGCCCAGTGGGCCTGGCGCTTGGGAGGCGGACGTGAAGTGGTACAAGCAGGACGGGAACAGCGACTCGAACCCGAAGATCCGCCGCGCCGGCTACTGGGGCGCACGGACCTACGAGGCCCTCTGCCGGATCAGCGCCGACTTCGAGCTCGGCGGAAAGATCCCCGCCCACTACGCCGACCCGAGTTACCTCGCCGACCGGACGATGGCGATTCAGATCCTCCCGCCTGACGAAGCAGAGGCGGCGATCGCCGCCGGCCTCGAGCGTCTCGGCACGAAAGATCCGAAGTGGGCACTCGTCGAGCTTCACGAGGACGGGAGCTTGACCATCCTTGGGTGGCGGGGAGAGGGGCAGGATACCGACGCCCTCTCGTCGACCGAGCGATCTCGAAACTTCCGTGCGCTCCAGGACGCCCGCAAGGAAATCGAGAGGTTGACGGCTCTGATAGGCGATCTCCACCCAGGCCCGCAACGCGACGCAACGCCCGGCAACGCGGCTGCAACGCCCGCAACGCCCGCAACGCTGGCAACGAACGCAACGTTTGCAACGACAGAGGAGAGGAGAGGAGAAGAGAGAAGAGAAGATCTTCCTCCCCCTACCCCCTCCGCTGCCGCGCCGGGGGGCACGAGCCCGCCAGGTCCGCCAGGGGGCAACGCCGGCGGGAGCGGCCGGAAGCGGCGGCCGCCGGACGCGACCAGCGTCCGCGCGCTGATGGCGGCGTGGAACGAGCGGGCCCACCCGTCGATGCCGCGTGCCGAGGAGCCGCCGAAGCTCTCGGGGCCGATGAAGGCGGAGCTGCGCGAACGGCCGCTCGAGGGTCCCGGAGGCTGGTTGGAGCTCATCGAGCGAATGAACCGGTCCGCGTGGTGCCGGGGCGACGCGCCGTCGTCGACCCGGGCCAGCGACCTGAGTTTCCTGCTCCGGAACGCCGCGGACGTGCGCAACGGCAAGTTCGATGATCGGGGGCACCGGCGGCAACCGCCGCGCCTCGTCGGAGGTCTCGCCCCGCCCCCGCCGGAACCGATTCCGGGGGACCCGAAGGTGGGCGCGGTCGACGTTCGACGGTGCGCCTGGTGCCCGCAAATCAAGCCGCACCGATGGGACGGTCAAGGCTGGGTCGTCGCGTACCACGAGGGCTGCACGTCCGAACTCGCCACGTCGCTTGGGGCCCGGGACGTCGCCGACGAGCTCGCCGCTGAGCAGGCCTTCGCGGCCGCGGAGGCGGCGCAGTGACCCCGGACGAGCTCGAGCGCTGCGCGCTCCCGCAGCGGAAACCCATCCCGAACGACGGGCCCGCCGTCGTCGTCGCCGCCGTCGCCCACGTGCGCGCCGTCCTGGCGGTCGATCGAGACGGCCGCGACCTCGGGAAGATCCTCCGGCTCCGGTCGGCGATCGGCCGGCGCGAGTACGGGGTCGAACTCCAGGCCCACAACGGCCGGTCCCCGGCCATCGATGCGCTGCAGGAGGCGCTGGACCTGCTGATGTACGCCAAGCAGGGCGAGCTCGAGGCTCGGGACTTGGGCCTCAGGGGCGACGCCCTGGACTGGCACCTCCTGGCGTCGGACGCGGCGCGGGCGGCGCAACGAGCGCTCTACCTGCGCCGCGAGGAGCTGCGGCGGGAGCGGCGGCCGGCTCCCCCTCGAGGCGCGCGGTGACCTGCACCGGCCCTGGGTGCAGCCGCCCAGCGGCGCGGGCGCAGCTGTGCTGGGGGCATCTGCGCCAGGCGCGGCGTCACGGGATCCTCCGCCCGCTCGAGCCCCGAGGGCAGATCCCATGGGATCGGGTGCGGGAGGCCGCGATCGCCCTCGCAGACGCGGAGACCGACGACGAGCTTCGGCGGGCTGAGGAGCGGCTTCGGGCCGCGGTCGTCGCCTACTCGCAGCGTCGCGACCAACGGAGTGCACACCCGGGTGGATGATGCACTCCGTGGGCAAGAAGGCGACGAAAGCGCAGACGAAGAAGCGCGCGGCGGCGAGGAAGCCGGCGGCCGCGCCGCGTGCGTCCCGTCCGCTCACCCCGAAGCAGACCCTCTTTATCTCGGAGTACTTGGTCGACCTCAACGCGACACAGGCGGCGATTCGGGCCGGGTACAGCCCCCGGACGGCCGAGAAGATCGGCTCGGAAAACCTCCGGAAACCAGAGATCCGCACCGCGATCGACGCGGCCATCGAGTCGCGGGCCGAGCGTGTCACCGTAACGGCCGACGAGGTTCTCGCCGAGCTCAAGCGCATCGCGTTCTACGACGTGGGGCCGGCCTACGGCGAGGGGCACTCGCTCAACCAGGTGGCCGACCTGCCAGAGGATCTTCGGCGCGCCGTCTCCGGCGTCGAGACCGTCGAGATCACGCAAGAGGGCGAAGTGGTGGGGCACGTCCGCAAGCTCAAGCTCGCCGACAAGGTCAAGGCGCTCGAGCTGCTCGGAAAGCACCTGAAGCTCTTCACGGAGCGAGTCGAGCACTCCGGTGCCGTCTCGGTCGCCGTGGTGGACCCCTACGCAACGAAGGGCGGCGCATGACCGATCCGGTGGCGAGCGTGATGATCCCAGGGTGGGCTTGGGCGGTGTTCCTGACGCTGGTTGGGGTGGGCCTGACGTTCATCGGCGCCGTCCTGCGCGCGTACACATCGGGCGTAGACACCCGTCTCACCGACCACGACAAGCAGCTCGGCAAGCAGCGGGAGCGGATCACCAAGGTCGAAACCGAGGTGTCTGCCCTCAAGGTGCGATGAACGCGAACGTCACCATCGAGCTGGGTTTCAAGCCCTACCCGCACCAGCGTGCCGCCCACGCGCTCCTCCTCGTGTGCCGGTTCCTCGTGCTCGTCTGGCACCGGCGGGCGGGAAAAACCGTGTTTGCGGTGATGGAGCTCCTCCTCGCCGCCCTCCGGTGCGATCGCCCTCGAGGGCGCTACGGCTACATCGCCCCTTTCCTCCACCAGGCGAAGGAGATTGCCTGGGCCTACCTCCTCGACTTCACCAAAGACATCCCCGGGCGCATCGTGAACGTTGCCGAGCTCTCGGTGACGCTTCCCAATGAAGCGCGCATCCGCCTCTACGGCGCCGACAATCCGGACGCTCTGCGGGGCGGCTATCTGGACGGCGTTGTCCTCGACGAGAAGGCCGACATGAAGCCCCAGGTGTGGGGTGAGATCGTGCGGCCGATGCTTGCAGACCGCGAGGGGTGGGCGATCTTCATCGGGACCCCCAAGGGCGTGAACCAGTTCTCTGAGCTGTATTTCGATGCGATCTCCGGAAAGCGCGAGGGCTGGCGTGGGGATCTTCGCCGCGCCCGCGACACGGGCGTACTCTCCGACAAGGAGATCGAAGCGTCGCGCGCGGAGATGAGCCCGCAGGAGTTCGCCCAGGAGTTCGACTGCGACTTCGCCGCGGCACAGACGAACGCGCTGCTCTCCCTCGAGAACGTGCTGGCGGCGCAGAAGCGGGCGATCCCCGAGCGGGAGTTCACCCACGCCCCCAAGGTGCTCGGGGTGGACGTGGCGCGCGAGGGCGACGATCGCTCCTGCATCTTCCTGCGCCAGGGCCTTGTCGCCTTCGAGCCGCGGGTCCTGCGCATCGACGACCTCATGACGTTGGCAGGCCAGGTGGCCGAGGTGGCGGAGCGGCACCAGCCGGCAGCGATCTTCGTCGACAAGGGCGGGATGGGCTCGGGCGTCGAGGACCGCCTGCGGCAGCTCGGCTATCCAGCGATCGGCGTCGACTTCGGCTGGAGTCCGCTGGACCCGCGTTTCGCCAACAAGCGCACCGAGATGTGGTGGGCGATGGCCGAATGGGTGAGGGGCGGCGGGAGCCTGCCTGCATCGCAGGAGCTCGTCGTCGACCTCACCGCGCCCGAGTACCGTTTCGCCAACGACAAGGGGAAGGTCGAACTCGAGTCGAAAGCGAAGATGAAGAAGCGGGGGCTTCGATCCCCCGACGTGGGAGATGCGCTCGCATTGACGTTCGCCATGCCGGTTGCAGCGCCTGCCGATGTGGCGACCGCTACGGCTCGCCGATCGCGGACATACCGGCCGCATGAAGGGAGGGTGTGATGGGCTCGAGCAATCCCAAGCACTGGTTCGCTCCGCAGACGAAGGTGGGCGACGATTTCCTTCCGGCGGCCTACGAGGAGCAGCAGAAGCGCCTCCTGGCCTCTCGCCCTGGCGCCGCTCCCGACCTCACCGATGACGTGATCCGAGCGGCAGCCGAAGCTGAGGCCAAGCGCATCGGGCTGGGTCGGACCCGCAAGAATTCGTTTCTGGGGGGGCTATGAGCGAAACGCTCCACCAGCAGATCGCGCGCCGCAAGGCCGGGCTCTGGACGGAACGTTCGGGGATCTTCGCGCATTGGCAGGAGCTCTCCGAGCAGTTCCAGCCGCGGCGTGGGCGATTCCTGGGCGGGAAGCAGCGCAACAACCCGAAGCGGAACGACAAGATCCTGAACGGCTCGCCGCTGAGTGACGTGCGGATCTTCGGGGCCGGGTTGATGAGCAACCTGGCGAACCCGGGCTCCCCGTGGTTCCGGACGACGACGCCGGATCCGGACCTGGCGAAGTTCCATTCGGTGCGCGGGTGGTTGTTCTTCGTCGAGGAGCGGCTGCGCTGGCTGTTCGAGCTCGCCCGCATCTACTCGAACATCCACAGCAGCTTCATCGACGACGGGATCTTCGGCACCTCGGCGATCCACATCGACCGCGAGGACCCCAAGACGTTCATGCGGGGCTACAACCTGCCGATCGGGCAGTACGCCCTGGCGGCTGATTTCCGGCAGCAGGTCGACACCTGCTACCGCGAGATCTCGATGACGGTCGGGCAGCTCGTCCGACAGTTCGGCCGCGACGCCTGCAGCCAGCGCGTGCGGGAGATGTATGACCGCCGGCAGCTCGACGAGTGGGTGGACGTGATCCATGCCGTCGAGCCCAACCCGGACCACGAGCCGGGGATGATCGGGCCGAGCGGGAAGGCCTGGCGTTCGATCTGGATCGAGGCGGGCGGAGACGATCGAACGGGCGTGCTCCGGGAGGCGGGCTTCGATGTGTTCCCGGTGGTGGCGTCGCGCTGGGAGACCAACGGGGAGGACGTGTACGGGTCCAACTCCCCCGGGATGGAGGCGCGCGGCGACGCCAAGGGCCTCCAGTACGTCGAGGGCAAGAAGTCGCTGGCCTTGGATCTCATCCTCGAGCCGCCTCTGGTGGTGCCCGCGGCGATGCGCGGGAAGGCAGTCGGTCTCCTCCCGGGTGACGTGACCACGATCGAATCGGTCGCGCCGGGCCAGGAGATCAAGCCCGCTGTGGCGGTGCCCTACCAGACCCTCGAGGCGGCGCGGCTCGAGGCGGCCGAGCGTGCCGCAGCCGTGCGCCGGGCGTTCATGGTCGAGATGTGGCTCTCGCTCCATCTTGACGATGGCGTGCAGAAGACGGCCCGGGAGGTGGCTGCGCGCCACGAAGAGCGGCTGGTGCAGACGGCCCCCGCGATCCTGCGGATGATGGACGAGAAGCTACGCCCCGTGATCGAGCAGGGGTTTGCCACGCTCCTGGAGAACGGCCTGCTCCCACCCCCGCCGGAAGAGCTCCAGGGGCAGGAGCTCCGGGTCGAGTTCACCTCCCCCCTCGCGCAGGCGCTCAAGCTCGTCGGCGTCGCCGGGATCGAGAGATTCGGGCAGTTCGCGATCGGTGCGTCGCAGCTCCGGCCCGACGTGCTCGACAAGGTCAACTTCGACGCCATGGCCGACACCATGGCGGATGCGCTCGGCGTTCCGCCCACGATCGTGAACCCCGAGGACGTGGTGGCGCAGATCCGGCAGGCGCGGGCGGCCCAGGAGCAGGCGCAGCAGCAGGGCGAGGCGATGCTCCAGGCGGCGCAGGGGGCCAAGAGTCTGGCCGGCGCGCAGCTCGGCAACGACAGCGTGCTCGACAGGTTGCTCGCTGCGAACGGTGCGGCGCCGCCGGCGGCGGGGGTGGCGTGATGCGCCCCCAGGAGACGAAAGCCAAGCGTGAGGCGCGGCAGCGTGAGGAGCGGTGGCGGCGACAGTCGGCCGAGGACTTCCGTTGGATGTTGTCGCACCCACAAGGGCGCCGGGTGCTGTGGAGCGTGCTCCAGCTCACCGGCCTGTTCAGCAAGACCTTCGACGGGACCAGCGGCACCTACCACCAGGAGGGCCGGCGCAGCGTCGGGGTGGACCTGATGCTGCACGCCCAGGGAATCGATCCGGCGCTCTATGGCCGGATGATCACGGAGCGCATGGACGCGCTCACACAAGAGCAGGCGCGAGACCGAGCGGCAGCGGATCGGCGCCAGCGCGAGGACGAAGCATGAGCGACACGAACACCGGCACCACGACCACCGACGCCGGGACCGCCTCGAGCGAGGCGAACGCCGCTCCGAATACGGAGCCGGCGATCCAGCAGGACCCGCAGCAGACGGCGCAGGAGGGCGCGCAGCAGCCCGCCGCGGAGCCGGGAGACAAGGCCACGGCCAAGGTCCCCGAGGCACCCGCGATCGAGGTGAAGCTCCCCGAAGGCGTCGAGCCGAACGAAGCCCTACTCGGCGTGCTCAAGGAGACGGCGAAGGACAGCGCCAGCGCACAGAGGCTGGTGGACGCCTTCATCGAGATCCAGCAGCAGGCGGTGGCGGCTGAGGAGCAGAAGCAGGAGGCGTGGAAGCAGGAGGTCGCTGCCATCAAGGATCTCGACACCAAGGGCATCAAGCGGGCCATGGAGCGCTACGGCACGCCCGAGCTCGCGGCGGAGCTCGAGGCAGCGGGCGTCGGCAACCTCCCCTCCCTGGTGAAGCTCCTCAACGCGGTCGGCAAGGCAACGAAGGACGACTCCATCGCCGGCACCACCGGCGGCGGGGCCAACCACATCGACGAGAAGGAGGCGCAGTTGCGGCGCGCCTATCCCTCTCTCTTCAAGGAGTAAGGCATGCCAATCCTCACGGATCCCGGTTTTCCGACACTGCAGAACGTCACGAAGCGACTGCGCCCCGACGGCTCGGTCGAGAACGACATGGCGAACCTCGCCACGAAGAAGGTCCCGACGCTCGAGGACATCCCTTGGCGGGAGGCCAACAACGGCACCACCCACAAGATCACGGCCACCTTCGGCGCTCCGCCGCCGCAGTGGCGCACCGTCAACCAGGGCATCAAGCCGCAGAAGGGCGACTCCTTCCAGTGGCTCGAGACCTGCGGCCTGGTCGAGGACTACTCCGACATCGACCCGGAGGCGGCGGCCGGCACCAGCCTCGCCGAGTTCCGGAAGTCGGAGGACGACCTCAAGGTCGCGGAGTTCGGCAAGGAGATCGTCCGGGCGATCTTCTACGAGAACGCCACCACGGCCCCGGAGCGGATCCACGGCCTCGCCCCGCGCTTCACCGGCGCGAACGGCACGCAGACCAAGGACTACGTGCTCCTCAAGGGCACGCGGTCGGGGATCAACTGCGAGTCGGTCTGGCTGATCAACTGGGACGAGGAGACCTGCTTCGGCATCTACCCGAAGGGCTCCATGGCCGGCCTCTCGCAGCGCGATCTTGGCGAGCGCACGCTCACCAAGAGCGACGGCTCGCAGCTCCAGGTCTTCACCACCCACTTCAAGCAGAAGCCGGGCCTGGCGGTGCGCGACTACCGCCGCGTCATCCGGATGCAGTGGGACCCGGACGATGCCGCCTTCGCCGACGACAAGAAGAGCATGTACCTCGCGCTCCAGGAGATGCTGGACGCGGTGTACGACCTCGGCCCGAACGCGCGGCTCTACATGAGCCGCAGGAGCATGGCGAAGTTCAACCAGCAGGTCGCCGCCAACAACCTCAACGTCCTCCAGTGGCTCGAGCTCAACGGCCGGGTGGTCCCCAACTTCCGGGGCGTTCCCATCCGCGTCGAGGACACCCTGGTGCCGGAGTCGGCGCTCTAACGCGGGCGGAAGCGGGGGCGGCCTCCGGGCCGTCCCTGTTTCCCCCTTTCAATGAATCTTTCAATGAATCGAGGAAGTCATGGCTTGGATCGAAGGACTGATGCAGTTCGCTCGGCAGCAGGCGCTGACCGGCACCAGCGACACCCCCAGCAGCAACACCTACGACGCCGGAACGGCGCAGAAGGTGTTCGCCGGCACGGCGGCCGCCAAGCTCGGCATCACCGTGTCCGCAATCGGCGGCACCGACCCCACCTTCCGGGCACGGCTCGTGGGCGCGGACAACTCCGCGCTCTCCACCAACCCGGAGATCATCGCCGACACCGGCGTGGTCCCCCTGGCGCCGGGCGACATCCCCAAGGTGTTCGAGCTGTCGCCGGCGATGCAGAAGTCGCCGAAGCGGCACTACGGGGTGATCTTCACCCTCGGGGGCACGACCCCAACGGCGACCGCCAACGCCCACATCACCTCCGGCGAGCAGTCCGGCGGCCTGGTGTCGGCGTAAGCAACCGGGAGCGGGGCTGCCTTCGCGGTGGCCCCGCTCCCTCAAGCAGCTCGAGCGAGCAAAGAGGAAATCATGCCCAAGTACTGGATCCGGTCGCCGCGGTACATCAACGGCGTCTACATCTTCGCCAGCCCGGAGTTCCCGGCCGAGGTGGAGCTCCCCGAGGGCACGAAGGTCGATCCTGGCCTCGCCCCCTTCGACGAGAAGCCCGAGAAGCCCGTCCCGCACTTCGCGCAGCACGGGGGCACGCCCTCGGCGGCCGAGGCATTCGGTCCGAAGGATGGCGAGAAGAGCGGCAAGAAGGGCGTGCGCGCCTCCGACCGGAGCATCTGATCGATGGCGCTCTCGGAGGTGGCCATCTGCAACGTGGCGCTGGCGCGCATCGGCGTCTCGGCTCCGATCTCCTCGCTGGACGAGGCGTCGGCGGAGGCGACCAACTGCAAGACGCTCTACGCGCCGGCGCGAGACACCGTGCTGGCGGCGGCGCCGTGGCCGTTCGCCACCCGCCGGGCGTTGCTGGCCGAGGTGGCGGCCCCTTCCGATCCGCCCTACGCGGACACGTCGACCGGGTGGGCGCATCGCTACGCCCTCCCGGTCGATTGCCTGGTGGCCCGGGAGGTGTGGAGCGGCCAGCGCAACCCGCTCGAGCGCGTCCCTTTCGCGGTCGAGTTCGGAGGCCTGGGACGAGTACTCCTCACCGACCAGGCGGACGCGCAGCTCATCTACACCGCGAAGGTGGTGGATCCGGCCTCGTTCGATCCTGGGTTCGACGATGCGCTGGCTTGGCACCTCGCAGCGGATCTGGCGTTGCCGCTCAAGGCCGAAGTGAAGCTCGGGCAGAACGCCAGGGCGATGGCAGAGCACACGCTGTTGCGGGCCACGGCGCGGGCGTTCAACGAGGGCCAGCGGGACCGGCGCCCCAGCGCCTACCTCGCGGCGCGAAGGTAGCCGATGGCGACGACGCGGCAGAGCAGCTTCCGTGCCGGCGAGTGGGCGCCTTCGATGTGGGGACGGACCGATCTCGCGGGCTATAGCCACGCCCTCCGGCGGGCGCGGAACTTCATCATCACCCCGCAAGGCACGGCCGCCTCGAGGCCGGGGACTCGCTACGTCGCCGACTGCAAGACCCACGGGAGCAAGGTCCGGCTGGTCCCCTTCGCCTACTCGGACACCGACTCGATGGTGCTCGAGTTCGGAGACAAGTACGTCCGCTTCCATCGCAACGGCCAGCCCGTGCTCAAAGGCGGAGTGCCCTACGAGCGCGCCACGCCTTACAGCGCGGGAGGCCTCTGGGCGCTGAAGTTCATCCAGGTGGGGTCGGTGCTCACCTTGGTGCATCCGCTCCATGAGCCCCGCGAGCTCGTGCGGCAGGATGAGTCCAACTGGACGCTGCGGGTGATTGACTTCACCACGCCCGCGCACGGGTTCACGGGATCCTTGGTCCCGGTGATGTACGACCCGCCGGCCCAGGACTCGCAGCAGGCCCCCGGGCGGGAATGGCAGTACCGGATCACGGAGGTTCGACGCATCGGCGGAGTCCTCCGAGAGTCCAAGCCCTACACCGTGGTTCACAAGGTGGAAGGGCTCCCGGTTTTCGCGCCCGGAACCGGGTTGCCGATCGGCCGGGTGGCCCTCGGCAAGAAGCTGGTGATCTACCCCGAGACGAAGCCGGTGAAGCTGTGGATCCCGGTGCCGTCGCCCCCTGCCGAGTACCTGCGCGTCTACCGCGGGCGCGGGCAGACCTTTGGTTTCGTGGGCGAGGTCAAGGTCACGTCGCCGCGGGACACGCAGATCGGGATGTACTTCGAGGATCGAGGGATGGAGCCGGACTACGGCAGGCCTCCGCCGGCGGGGCGGGTGCCCTTCCAGCCCGGGAACTTCCCTTCGGCAGTCGGGATGTTCGAGCAGCGGATGCTCCTCGCGAACTTCCTCCTGGACGAGCCGGGCACCGTCCGGGCGAGCGCCACGAACGCCTTCTACGACTTCGATCGGCGAATCGAAGACCAGCACGCCGCGCTCGACGCGAGCGCCTCCCTCGAGTTCGACCTGGCCTCTCGTCGGGCGGAGGAGGTGCGGGCGATCGTCGGGCTTGATCGGCTCCTCGTTCTCACCCAGTCCTCGGTGTGGTCCGTCGAGGGCGCCGACGGGCGGCCGCTCTCCCCCTCCGATCTGATCTCGGCGCGGGTCCAGTCGGAGGTGGGCGCCTCGTGGCTCGACCCGATCGTGATCGGCAACCGGATCTTGTGGGTTCGGGCCAAGGGCCTGGGTGTGCGGGATCTCGTCTACGACTGGAGCCAGCGGAGCTACGTCGGGTCGGATCTGTCGGTGGCGGTGCCGCACCTCCTCCGGCAGGCGATCGTCGACTGGGCCTATGCCGAGGACCCGTTCAACGTCGTGTGGATGGTCCGCGCAGACGGGAAGCTCCTCTCCCTCACCTACGGCGAGGGCGGCGCAGCCTGGGCGCAGCACGACACCCCGGGCGGCGTGGTGGAGTCGGTGTGCTGCGTGCCGGAGGGCGACGAGGACGCGGTGTACCTGGTGGTGAAGAGGGCCAACCGCCGCTTCGTCGAGCGGATGGCGAGCCGGCGCACCACGGACGTGCGGGAGGCAATGCGGCTCGACTGCGGCCGCACCCAGGTGGACGGCACGTTGATCGTGCGCCCGTCCACGGTGACCGTGACCGGCCTCGACCACCTCAACGGGCAGGACGTGCATGCGCTCTGCGACGGGCGCGCCCTGGGACCGTTTCGGGTGCTGGGCGGGCAGGTCACGATCGATGTCCCCCCCAAGGCGCCGGGCCAGGCCGCCAACGGCCCGGTGACCACGCACATTGGCTTGCGCTTCGATGCCGAGCTCGAGCTGCTCGACGTCCCTGTGGCCCGGGAGACGAACAAGAAGGTCTCGCGGGTGCTGTGGGAGATCGAGGGCTCGTCCGGCCTGTGGACCGGGGAGGCGTGGGATCGCCTGGTGGAGTGGCGGCAGCGGACCGTGGGCGCGGGCTTCGGGCCGAACGAGCTCGTGACCGGGGAGGCTGAAGTACTCCTCACGTCGACCTGGAACCGGCACGGCAGGGCGGTCCTCCGTCAGGTGGATCCGCTTCCGGTGACAGTGCTGGGCGTGACCCGGGAGGGCGAGTTTGGCTCGTGAGGTTCGCATGGTGCCAGCGGCGCCCGCGCACGTGGACGAGCTCGCCCCCAAGCTGCGTCCGGCGGATGCGGCCGAGGTGTTGGCGTCGGGCGGGTTCACGCCGCGGGAGGCCCTCGAGGAGTCCGTGAGGGCCTCCGCCCACGCCTTCGCGGCCCTCTTTGACGGCGAGGTCGCCGGCATGTGGGGTGTGGTCGACGGGCCCGGGTGCGGCATCGTGTGGGCGCTCACCGGGCCAGCGGTCGAGCGCCATCCCAAGGCGTTCCTGCGCCACTCCCGCGTCGCGGTCGGCGTGCTCCTGCGCCACTACCCGGCGCTCGTGAACTACGTCGACGCCCGCTACGCGGCGGCGCTGCGATGGGTGCGGCGCTTGGGCTTCGAGGTAGGGCCGCCGGAGACGTTCGGAGCAGCAGGCCTCCTCTTCCACCGAATCCTTCTTCGTCGAGGTGCAGCATGTGCGAGCCCACTACCGCAGCCCTGATCATGATGGGTGTCGGCGCCGGGGTGCAGGCCTACGGCCAGCATCAGCAGGGCCAGGAGGCCGCTCGAGCGGCCGAGGCCAACCGCCGGTTCTCCCTCATCGCCGCCGGCGACGCCGTGCAGCGCGGCCAGCTCGAGGCGGGGCGTGCGCGCCTCGCCGGCTCCCAGGTGATCGGGGAGCAGCGGGCGGCGTTCGGCGCGTCGGGGATCGACCCCTCCACCGGATCGGCGGCCGCCCTGGCGGCGGACACCCGGGCGGCGAGCGAGCTCGACGCAGCGATCATCGCCAACAACGCGGCCCGGGAGGCGTGGGGCTACCGCAACCAGGCGGACGAGCTCGCCCGGCAGGCAGCGGGCGCCCGGCGGGCGGGCAACATGGCGGCGGCGGGCTCGCTCCTCGGAGGCCTGGGAAGCGTTGGCTTGGGCGCCTACGGGGCCGGCATGTTCGGCGGCACGGCGGCGCCCGGAGCGAGCGGCGCAGCGATGGCGGGCACCACTACAGGCGTGTCCAGCCAGCAGTGGCGCAACTGGATGAGCTACCGCGGCAAGGGGTGGTGAGACATGCGCGTTCCCGTCTACGAATCGCGCGCCCGCTCGGCAGCGCTCCCGACCCCGACGGTCCGACCGGCACCGACCGGCACGGCCGAGCTGGGCGCCGGGGTGCAGCGTCTCGGCTCGGCGGCGCTCAAGATCGCCATCGATGCCCAGGAGCGGGCGGACCGGGTGCGCGTCGACGCCGCCGACCTCGAGCTGGGGAAGGTCCTCAGCGGCGCGTCGTGGGGGGAGGACGGCTTCCTCCACCAGCAGGGCGAGAACGCCCTCGACTACTCCACTCGGTTCGAGGACGTGAACCGCGCCGTAGCCCAGATCTCCAAGGGCCTGGCCAGCGATCGGCAGCGGGAGATGTTCCGGACCCGGGCGCTGGCCCGCATCGAGCAGACCCGGGAGCGGTGGGAGAAGCACTCCTTCGGCCAGTGGGGCGTCATCCAGGGCCAGGTCGCCGAAGGGCAGACGCAGTTCGCCATGGACGAGGCCCGGGAGAACTACCAGGACCACGACGCGGTGCACTCCGCGATGATGAAGGTCCTGCACGATCCGGACGGCGGCCCCGGGGTGTTGGTTCGCTACCTGCGAGACGTGAAGGGGCTGCCTCAGGAAGCGATCGATCGGGTGGTGACGAAGTTCCAGCGGGACACCCTCGCCGGCACGCTCCAGCGCTACCTCGACACCGAGGACGCGGCCGGCGCCCAGGCATTCCTCGAGCGCTTCGGCGAGGCGATGGGGCCGGAGGCGGACAAGGCACGGGCGGGGATCGCGGCGATCGCGAGGAAGAGGGAAGCGCTCGTCGAGGCTGATCGGATCCTCGCCGGTGCTCGCGGCGGCGAGAACGACTGGGTGGACGAGGCCAAGGCGCTCGGGAGCCTCGAGGCCATCTCCGATCCCGTGAAGCGTGAGGCAGTCCGGGGGCACCTCCTCCACGGCCTGCGGGTGGCCGAGGACGGGAAGCGGGCGCTCATCACCCAGCGGTATGAGGTGGCGCGGGCGCGCTTCACGCGCGGCGGGCTGCGCGCGATCCCCCAGGCCGACATGGACTGGTTCAACCGCAACGCTCCCGACATCGAGGCGAAGTTCCGCTCCGAAGCGGAAGCGAAGTGGCGCCAGGCGAAGGGCGACAAGCAGGCAAAGCAGGCGCAGGACCGCGCCAACAAGGTGGCGCTCCTCACCTTCCAAGGGCTGCCGGCGGAGCAGCGGGCCAGCCTGAACCTCGACGAGTGGGCCTTTGGTCGAGGCGTGGACGAGATGGGGTTGGCGACGCTGCAACGAGAGCAGCGAAAGCAGATCGACGCCAACGCCAAGGGCGACAACGTGGGCGAGAACTCCTTCGTCGCCGCCGGCATGGCCGACATGCAGGGCATCCTTACCAAGGACGACGATCGGGACGCCTACGCGGCGGAGTTGCGTCGCTCCTACGCGGCCATTCGTGAGGCGAACGGCGGCAAGCCCCCCACGACCGAACAGGCCCAGGCCGCACGGGACCGGCTGGCGAACGGCGTGCTCAAGGAGGGGTGGATCCGCGACTCCACCATTCCCGCAGGGCAGGCGGATGCGGCGGCGCGCCGGGAGGCGTTCCGGAGCGGGGAAGGGATCCCAGCGCCCACGGTGCCGGGCGAGGCTTCGACTTCGCCTGCTGCTCCAGCGCCATCCCCTGCGGCTTCGGCGAACGCCGACATCCCCCAGCACGACCGCGACATGATCGTCGCGACCTTGCAGGCGAGGGGTGTGCCCGTCACCGAAGAAGAGATCCGCAGGCTCTACGACTTCCACCGAGGCAACCGCTAGATGGCGATCTTCGACGAGACGCTGGGCAACCGGGACCTGACCGATCCCACCGTCAACCCCTACGCGGACGCGGCCGATCGGCTCTACGAAGAGCAGCCCTACTCCATCAACCCCTACGACGAAGCCTTCGAGCGGATGCAGGCGGGAGAGAACGCCGCCAACGCATTCGTGCGCCGCGCCTTCGAGCAGTCGATGCCCACCATGACATCGCTGCCGGCCGAGGCGGTGGTGCATCGGTTCGCCAAGGAAACGGGGCTCCCTCGGGACTTCGTGGAGCGCAACCTCGAGGATCTCGCCCGCTCCTGGGAGTCGGCGAAGTTCGACCCGGCGAAGTGGCGCCGCGAGAACCCGGTTCTCGACGCGATGATCCGTCGGGATCCCGACCTGGCCGAGATCGCCATGCGGGACCCCTCGCTCGCCGCTCTCCAGCAACTCAGCGCCTCTTCCCAGGAGTCCAATCTCGCCGGGGACCTCTGGTTCAAGCTCAACGCGGGGGCACTGAGGGGCTACGCGATGGCGTTCCGCGGTGCCGGCGGGCTACTGCGAATCGCCGGGCAGGCGGTGGCGGACCCGGCGCTGGAGACGTTCGGGCTCTCCTACGAAATGCCCAACATCGGCGACCCGTGGGCCGACTGGATTGAGCGGCAGGCGCAGAAGGGGGACGCCAGGGTTTCTCCGATGGGCCATGGGGCTGTTGAAGGCTCCACGCCGTCGGGCAACCTGTTTCGCCCGTCCACCTGGAGCTTGGGAGAGGCCCCGTCCCTGCGCGGCTTCGCCCTGCACGGCACCGAGATCTTCGGGCAGATGGCGCCCCTGCTTGCGATGTCGTGGGCCGCCGGGAGCGCGGCGGTCGCGGGGCGGGTGGGCCTCGCCATCGGCGGCGCCCAGTCCGCCGGCGCGGCGGTCGATGACGCCCGCCAGACGATCGACACCCTGGCGAACACGCCCGGCAGGGTCGAGGGCACCTTCGCGATCGCGGACGAGTCGTCGGTATACCGGGCCGCCCGGGCGCGGGGGATGGGCCACGAGGAGGCGGTGGCCCACACCCGGCAGCAGGCCGAGGATTGGGCAGCCGCCTTCGCCGCCCCCGTGGGCGCGGTGGGCGGGCAGCTCACCGCCAAGTTGGCGCATCCCGCCACCCGGTTCTTCGTGGGGCGCGGGCGGGCGGTGACCGCGTTGGCGCGGACGACGGCCAGCGCTCTCGAGGAAGGCACCGAGGAAGTCCTGGAGACGGTCGCCACTCGATCCGGCACGGCGGCGGGTTCCGGGGTTCAGGTGCCGCTCCTTGAGGGCACCTTCGGGGACTTCTTCCTGGGCGCCCTGGGCGGCGCCGGGCCGGGCCTCGTGGGCGCGGCAAGGGAAGCAGGAGTGGAGACCCTGCGGCTGCGCGCCGAGCGTCGCAGGGAGGCGATGCGGCAGCTCGGCCGGGAACTCTCCAGCCAGGCCGTCGTGGAGAAGCTCCACGAGCTCGCCCAGGGCGACACCGCCAAGGCGGCGCCGGACGCGATCGCAGAGGCGATCCGGGTGGAGACTGCCAAGAGCGGCGAGGAGGTGACCAGCATCTTCCTGGACGCCGAGCCGGTGCTCCGCCTCTTCCAGGAGAACAACGTCGATCCCCGGCCCTTCCTGGGCGAGGACGCCGAAGCCAGGCTTGCTGAGGCGGAAGCCACCGGCGGGAAGATCGAGATCCCGGTCGAAGGCTACGTGTCGCGGCTGGGCGCCCTCCCCTTCGCCGACGAGCTCGCCCAACACGCGGCGACGCGGCCGGGCCATCGGACCCCCGCGGAGCTGGTCCAGGAGAACGCCGCGATCGAGGAGGCGGCGCAGGAGCTGGTCAAGCGCTTCGAGCAGGAGAACGTGCCCGCGGAGTCGGCCGCGGAGGCGGACTTCCTGGCGGCGGCCGAGGCGCAGCTCGAGGCGGCGGGCGTGGCGAAGACGAACGTCCAGGCGCAGCTCGCCCCCTTGCGCGCCTTCGCCCGGGTGATGGCGGAGCGCTTCAAGATCCCGGCCAAGGAGATCTTCAAGGCGTACACGCTGAAGATCACCGGCTCCGGGCGAAGGGTGCAGGCGACACCCCAGGGGCGGCGTCCGCCGGCGGCGAAGGCCAAGCCTGCGGAGCAGGCGGAAGCGCTGCTCGAGGTGGCGCCCGAGATCCTCGCAGCCCAGGACGAGATCCCGCCGGCCTCGAGGAGGCTCACCGACGCCTTCCACGAGATGAGCCGTGAGACACGGCTGGCCGCCTTCTACCGGGACACGAACACGGGACTGCTCAACCGCCGTGGCTTCGACGCCCTCCCGGTCGATCCGGAGCGCCCGCTCGTCGCCCACCTGTCGGTCGAGGGGACGAAGTTCATCAACGACACCGAGAGCCACGTCGCCGGCGATGCCCTCTACCGCGCGGTGGGGGCGGCCCTCGGAGAGGTTGCGCCGGACGCCGCGAAGATCGGCGGCGACTTCGCGGTGCGCGTCCGCGACCAGGCGGAGCTCGACGCGCTGCTGGAGGCCATCAACGACCGCCCGGAGCTTCAGGGCCTCCAGGTGACGGGGGCGATCGGGGAGACGTTCGAGGCGGCCGGTCAGGCCCACGGTGAGGTCAAGGCCCAGCTCGAGGCGGAAGGGCGGCGGGCGCCGCGCGGGGAGCGGCCCCTTGGGCTCACCGAAGGGGCGGCGTTCGATGCGCCGGCGCCGACGGCACGCCCTCTGCCCGCGGGCCTCGAGGAGGCCTTCGACGCCATGCCGGAAGAGCAGGCGTTCGAGGCGATGTTCGTCGAGCCGGCGTCGGGCTTGCTCACGGGCCAGGGGTTCTACTCGCTCCCGGCCAAGGCGGCGAGGCTCTCCCTCGACGTGGACGGGCTGAAGTACTTCAACACCCGGTTCGGCCTCGAGGGCGGCGATCTCATCCTCCAGGCGCTCGGGATCGTCGCAGCGGACACGGGCGCGGCGAGCGTGGATGCGGCGCACGTCTCAGGAGACGAGTTCAGAGGGCAGCACGACGACGCCGCGACCCTGGAGGAATTCGCCCGCAAGCTTGCGGAGAACGCTGAGCAGATCGAAATCCCACTGACGGACCCGCAGACCGGGGAGGAATTCATCCTTCATGGGATTCCTTTTTCGTTCGGGGTGGGAGAAAGTGATGCCGATGCCGACGCAGCCCTCAACCAGAACAAAGCCGACCGAAGAGCAGCAGGCCTCCGCGGCGAAGAAGCCTACGCGCAGCGTCTCGTTCGACGAGGTGACGGAGATGCTGAAGTCGGGGCGGAAGCTGCGGGTGTCGGGACCGATTCGCTACAAGGGCCGAGTGATCGTCCCCGGACCGGACGCCAGCGCTTCGCCGGCCCCCGACGCCAAGGAGTAGTCGGCAACGACACCCGCGTGATCACGCCGCAGCGCCCCCAGGGCGAGCGGGCGCACTACGCAGTGATCGAGGCGGCCGACCTCATCCCCTCCCACGATCCGCACGGCTTCACGCCGCACCCGGCCTATCCCGCCGGCGTCCAGGAGCGGGAGTACCACCGGCAGCCCGAGGAGAAGGCGAAGGTCGCCAGGGGCGCGGCCACGCTGAACCCGGCGCTGCTCCTCACCGACACGCCCACGGCCGTGGACGGCCCCCCGCTGGTGGCAGCCGGGCGGGCGATCGTCCTCGGCGGCAACGGCCGCTCGATGATGCTCCTGCGTGCCTTCGGGGATGAGGGCGCCCGGGCGAAGTACCGAGAGGCCCTGCTCGAGAAGGCGGAAGGCTTCGGCCTCGACCGGGCCAAGGTCGAAGGGATGGAGGCGCCGGTCCTGGTGCGCGTCCTCGACGACGTGCCCTCAAACGCTCCCCAGGCCGACCTGGTGGCGGCGGTGCGGCGCACCAACGAAGGGCTCACCCAGGCCCTCTCCCCACGCGCCCGGGCGGTGGCAGAGGCGAAGACCATGTCGCCGGAGACGGTCGCCGCGATCGGCGAGCTGCTCGCGGACGGCGGCGACGCCTCCTTGCGCGAGGTCATGCGGGAGAGCCCGGCGGAGCTCGTCCAGATCCTGCGCCGCGACGGCATCATCACCGCGCAGAACCAGGCGGCTTGGCTCGCCGGCGCGAACCTCACCGATGAAGCGAAGGACCGGATCGAGGGGATGTTCCTCGGGCGCGTGGTCGGCTCCGGGGACCGCCTGGCGAAGACGGCGCCGTCGATCGCGGCGAAGGTCGAGCGGCTCGCCGCACCGCTCCTGCGCGTCGAGGGAGTGAACCCGGCGGCGAGCGCGATCCCGCTGGTGCAGCAGGCCCTCGACCTCCTCAACGACGCCCGGGCGCGCGGCCTCACCCTCGAGGAGCTCACCGGGCAGCAAGGCCTCTTCGCCGAGACGAGGCAAGATCCGGACGTGGTTCGGATGGCGTCGCTGCTCGATCGCTCCAAGCCCCGCGAGCTCGAGGCCCGCTTCCGTGCCTGGGCGCACGAGGCGGCCCGGGATCCCCGGCAGACGACGATGTTCGAGACGGCGGCGACGCCGGAGGAGCTGCACGCCAAGCTCCTCTCCGACACGGTGGTCTACGCACAGGACGGGAACGCGCTGGTGCTCTACCAGCCGGACCACGGTGGGACGAGCCGTGATGGCGCAAAGCTGGCGAACGTGCGCGGCGCAGTCGAGGCGCTTGCCGCCGGGGCAGAGGAGGGCGTCGCCACGGGCCTGCGCCCCGATCTCGAGGCCTTCGGAGGCTCGCCGGACGTGGCGATCCCTTGGGGCGACGGGAAGTTTGGCCTCCAGAAGATTGGCGCCCGGCGCGGCGTGGATGTGGTCGAGAAGGTGCTTCGTGCCGTGGCTCTCGGCACGGTCGAGCATTGGTCCGAGAAGAAGAAGACCGTCAAGCTGGCGTACGGGACCGGACGCGCGGTGCTGTCGCTCGACGAGCACGGGCAGCGTAAAACGTGGCTACTGACGGGGTGGGAGGAAGGCAGGCCCGATGCAACCGGTGAGGTTCGTGCTCGATCCGGCGCTACGCAGCTCGCCCCTACATTTAGTCGTGACGAACTGGGAGCGGGCCTGCTCGACAAGCTATCTCCATCGCCTGCTTCCAGCAAGTTCGAGCATCGCAGAGACGGCAAGGCCCGCGGCTTCATGGAGCGGGCGGGCAACGACTTCACCATCACCATCGGCAAGCGGGGCGACCTCTCCACGTTCCTGCACGAGACCGGGCACCTGATGCTCGAGGTGTTCGCCGACCTGGCGGCGCGGTCAGACGCCCCGGAGCAGATCCGCGAGGACTTCGCCAAGCTTCTCGGGTGGCTCGGGGTGGAGGACCGCTCTCAGATCCAGCGGGAGCACCACGAGCAATTCGCCCGCGGCTTCGAGGCGTACTTGTTCGAGGGCAAGGCCCCGTCCGCGGCGCTGCGCCGGGCCTTCGGGCGGATCAAGATGTGGATGAAGCGGATCTACAGCGCGATCGCTGCCCTCGACGTGGAACTCTCCGACGACGTGCGCGGGGTGTTCGACCGCCTCCTGGCCACGGACGCGGAGATCGAGCTCGCTCGGGAGCGGTCCGGCAGCAGGCGCCTGCTCGAGCGGCCCGAGTACATGGATGATGCCGCCTGGGCGGAATACCAGGCGGCGATGGACCGTGCCGAGCTCGAGGAGGAAAAGCAGGTCGCCTTGCGCGCCCTCGAGGACCGGAAGCGGGAGGCGGAGCGCTGGTATCGGGAGGAGCTCGCGAAAGAGCTCGAGGCGGCCGAGGCTGAGTACGACGCCCTGCCGGCGGTGAGGGCTTGGCGTTACCTGCGCTTCTCGGAGCTGAACGGCGAGAAGGTCGAGCCGGCGGTCCGCATCGATCGCGACTCCGCCGAAGCGGTGCTGGGGAAGAACCATCCCCAGCTCAAGGAGCTGCGCGGGATCCTCCTCAAGAAGTCGCGGAAGAAGCGGGGCGAGCCTGCCGAGAACCTGGCCGCGGAGCTGGGCTTCGCCAGCGCCCGGGAGATGTTCGAGGCGGTGTGGTCCCAGAACCTCCCGGCCAGGGACAAGTGGACCCAGAACCTCGCGGCGCAGCGGATGCGGGAAAAGCACGGGGATCTGCTCGCCGATCGGGAGTCGCTCGCCCAGCAGATCCACGAGGTGCAGCACTCGGAGAAGGGCTACGGCGACGCGATCTTGCGGGAGCTGGTGAGCCTCGGCGCGACCAGCGGCAGCCGCACCGTGCCGGTGGAGGCCATCAAGCGGGCGGCGCGGCAGATCGTCGCGCGGACGCCGGTCGGCAAGCTTTCTCCCCGGCGCGCCCTCCTCGAGGAGCGGCGAGCGGCGGACCGCTTCCAGAAGGCCCTCCTGGCCCGGGACTGGGGAGCCGCCACCAAGGCCAAGCAGCAGCAGCTCCTCAACCACTTCCTTTACCGGGAGCTCGTGGCGGCCGAGAAGGCCCGGGACGCGTTCACCAAGACGGTGGGCGAGCTCAACGACAACAAGCGCCGGGCGCGCATCGGGGTCGCCAACCCCGAGCTCCGGGACCTGATCGATGGACTCCTCGTCCAGCTCGGCGCCCGGCCCGACGACCCCGACCTGCCCGCCTTTGCAGGCATCGGCGCCCTGTCCGGCATCCTCGCGGACATCGGCATCACCCCGGTCTACGACCAGGGGCGCGTGGCGCGGATCCTCTTCGAGCAGGCGAAGGGGCCGGACTGGCGCAAGCTCTCCGTCGAAGACCTGGCCGAAGTGCACGCCACCCTGCTCCAAGCCAAGAAGGCGGGGATCGTGGTGTCGGAGTTCTTCGTCGAGGGGCGGCGCCAGTACTTCCACGACTTCGCTGGGGAGGTCCGCCAGCAGGCGACCGCGATCCGAGACCGGGGCCTGTCGCCCAAGGACGAGGCCTTCGAGGCGGAAGCCTGGGGGCGGAAGCTGAGGCGGATTGGCTTCATCTCCGGCTACAAGAACATCGAGCTCATCTTCGAGCAGCTCGGCCAGAAGGCGCACTCGATGTTCCGGCGCTTCCTCGAGGCCCAGATCGAAGAGAAGCGCCTCGCGGACGAGGTGACCGTCGACTTCATGAAGGCGTGGGATGCCCTTCCCGAGGAGATGCAGGAGCGACGCTACGAGGCCGTGGACTCCTCCATGCTCCCGGTCGCCGGTCGCACCCGCCGCGACGAGACCCCCACCACGCGCGAGTGGATGTGGATGCTCTTCTTGAACTGGGGCAACGAGGGCAACCGGCAGCGGCTGCTGGACGGATTCGGGTGGACCGAGGAGCAGGTCCTGGGATTCCTCCAAGCCAACCTCACCAAGGAAGAGGCGGACTTCCTCCAGGGGATCTTGGCGATCACAGAGCGCCTGCGCCCTCACATGGAGAAGGTCCACGAGCGGGTGAACGGGATCCGCCCGGGGCGGGTGCCCAACGCCCCGTTCACCCTCCGCTTGGCTGACGGCCAGTCGGTGCACTACGCGGGCGGCTACTTCCCCATCCGCATGGACACCCAGGCGCGCGATCCCTCCTCCGGGATGATCGCCGCGCGCCAAGCCGACGCCGGGGTGCAGGACTCCCGCTCGAGCGCGGCCGCGGCGGTCGCCAAGGGGTTCACCAAGTCGCGCGCTCGAAGGTTCGACGGCACCCTCTCGCTTGAATGGGGCACGGTGCCCGCCCACCTCTCCCAGGTGATCCATTACATCGCCTTCGAGGAGTTCGTGCGGGACATGAACCGCCTGCTCGCGCAGGACGCCTTCCTCGAGGCGGTGGAGCGGCGACTTGGGCGGCCCTACATCGACCGGCTGCGCGAGTGGACCAAGGCGGTGGCGGAGAGCCAAGACGCCTCGGTCTCGGGCTTTACGAACTTCATGCTCGGCGGTCTCGGAAAGGCCCGTTCGGCCTTCGTGTTCTCGGCGCTGGCGTACAACGTGCGCTCCTGGGGAGCGGACATCCTCCAGGTCGCCACCCCGTTGATAACGGGCGAAGTCAGCGCCCGCTCCTTGTCTGCCTCCCTCCGGCACGGGACGCCCCTGGCTTACCGGCGGCTGCGCCAGGAAGCGCTGGCGCTCTCCCCCGAGCTGCAGAAGCGAGCGGCCAACCTGCGGGAGACGTTGCAGCACAAGATGCGCGAGGTGGGCCGCAAGGGGAACACGAAGCGGCGGCGAGAGGGATGGACCAAGGTCTTCAATCCGGTGACCAAGGCCTACGAACCGGTGCGGCGGGTCGAGGACTTCATCATCGACCACAGCTTCATCATCCAGGAGGAGCTCGACGCCTACACGTCCACGATCATCTGGGATGCTGCGCGCAACGACTACCTGGCGGCCGCGGCGAAGCGCTCGAAGACGGGCGAGCCGACCGCAGAAGACGAGGCCCGGGCGATCCAGCATGCCGACGACGTGGTGCGAAAGCACCAGCCCTCGGCGACCGCCCTCGAGCAGTCGGCGCTCCTGCGAGATCGGAAAGGGATCGGGTCACTCCTGGCGATGTTCGGATTCTTCAACCAGCTCGGGAACATCGTCTTGCGCCTGATGGGCGAGGCAGACACGCCCGCCGGTCGCGCCCGGGCCTACGGGAAGGCCTTTGCGCTTCTTCTCGCCACCAACGTCCTTGGCTCGTTCCTGGTGGGCGACGGCCCCGAGGAGGACGAAGGATGGGACGAGTGGGCGACCCGCAAGGCGCTGACCGCCCCCTTCATCGTGGTTCCCTTCGTTGGGTGGGCGGCCGAGGAGGCGGCGGGGCGGGTCACCACCTTTGCCTGGCACGGCAAGGCGAAGCATCGGCGGTTCAGCTTGGCGGTGTCCCCGATGTTCGCCGCCGGCGAGCGGTTTATAAATGCCCTCGGGAAGGCCGCGGCGTCCGATGAGCCGGAAGAGAAGGTCGGCGCAGTCCTCGAGGCCTACGGCAGCGTTCGAGGGCTCCCCGTCACCCAGGGGAAGCGGACCGGAGGCGCTGCCTGGAAGATGTACACGGGCGAGCTCGAGCCTCGCGATCCGCTCGAGGCCGGCGACCTCCTCCTCTTCGGCGACAGCCCCTACCGCGGGGCCTCGCCGCTGTCGGTCGGGAGCGACGTGATCAGCGGCGAGCGGTAGTCGCTCCCAACGGAGTGCACACTCGGGCGGATACTGACCCGCATGGCGCTCCACAGCACCGCCTCGATCGTCGAGTATTCGGGCAACGGGGCCACCCGGGCCTTCGCGCTCCCCTTCGCCTACGACCGGGCCGCTTCCATCCAGGCGGTGCTGATCGAGCCGGGGGGCGCGGAGCACAAGCAGACCCAGGGCGCGCACTTCACGGTCGAGCCGGACGGCAGTCCTTCGGGCGGCACGGTGACGTTCGCGACGGCGCCGGCCGCCGGGTGGACCGTGCGGCTGATGCGGATCTTGCCGCTCACCCAGGTCTTGCAGTTGCCCACCCAGGGCGCGTTCACGCCGGCGGCGCTCGAGCAGACGCTGGACCGCATCGTGATGATGCTCCAGCAGCTCAACGACGGCCTGGCCGTGAACTCGATGCACGGGGATCAACCGGGCGGCTCGCTTCACCCGATCGCCACGCGGGAGGTGGCGGGCTTCGCGGGGCCCGAGCAGGTGGCACGGTGGGACGACCACGTAGACACCTCGGGGAACCCGCACGGCACCACCTGGGAGGACGTGGGAGGGGCGCCGGCGGATCACCGCCACGACGACGACTACGCGCCGACGGGCCACAACCACGACGACGACTACGCCCCCAAGGACCACGACCACGACGATCGCTACGGGTCGAGGGGAGAGGCAGACGACGCCAAGGACCGGCTCGACGATCTCGAGGGCCAGGTGCCGCCGCTGGTGGAGTGGAAGGACGAGACCGCGCCGAAGATCCTCGGGTACGACGTGCTGCTCCCCACGCTGGCGCCGAAGAAGGACCCGGTTTTCGAGGGTGTGCCGCGAGTGGGGCTCCGGGCCCTGCTCGACGAGTCCTCGAGCATCGACTGGTCGAAGTTGACGGGCCGCCCCACCACCGTGGGCGGGATGGGCCTCACGGACGCCGCGACCAAGGCGGAGCTCGCAGGCAAAGCGGACAAGGCGACGACGCTGGCGGGCTACGGGATCCTCGACGGGGTGACCGCGGGGCAGCTTGCGGCGGCCGAGGCCAACGCCGCAACGGCTCTCGCGCAGGCGAACAGCGCCACGCTTCTGATTCACTCGAAGAGCGAGACGATCGCCAACCACGAAGCGCGGCTCGTCGTCCTCGAGCAGGGCGGGGGCGGCGGGGGCGGTCCGAGCGGCGGGGGGAACTTCTTCGACGCCCGCTGCGATGAGGGCCTCCAGGTCGGCGACGTGGTGGTGCCCGGCGGGATCGGGGTGAAGCTGGCCGATCCTAGCGACCTGGCGTCCATGCCGGCGGTTGGGATCGTGGTGGTGAAGACGACGCCCACCCAAGCCCGCGTGCAGACGGCGGGCGTGCTTTGGGACGCGCTGACCGGCCTCACGATGGGCGCCACGTACTACGTGGGGCTCGACGGCCGCCCGACCAACGATCCACCCAAGGGCCCGCCCGACACCGCCCAGCAGCGGATCGGCGTCGCGTTGTCGTCGACGGCGCTTCTCGTCTTCCCGTCCACCGAGATGTTCATCCACCAGGGGTAAGAAATGGCAGACGTGAAGCCGCTCGTCCGGCATCCATCCGGCTATCCCGCCGACCTCAACAACACCGACACCCTCAACGCCCACGCCTTCAAGTCGCTGGGCGGCGGCATCGACGCGGGTGGTGCGCGCGTCCAGAACGTGGCCACGCCGGTTGGGGCCAACGATGCGGTGAACAAGACCTACGCGGACTCCATCGCCCAGGGTCTCTACTTCCGCGACCCGGCTCGGGCCGCCACCACCGCCAACCTCAACCTCGCCTCCCCAGGAGCCTCGATCGACAACGTGATTCTGGTCGTGGACGACCGGGTGCTGGTGAAGAATCAGACCAACAAGGCGCAGAACGGCATTTACCTGTGGAAGGGTACCTCCGTGCCGATGGTCCGTGCCTCGGACAGCCTTCGGGCCGGCGTTGTCCTCTGGGTCAACGAGGGCGACATCCATCGGGACACCCAGTGGGTGCTCTCGACGGACGCGACCATCACGCCCGATACTACCCCGATCGACTTCACCGAAGCCCGCCGGGTGGCAGAGCTCCAGGCTGGGCGCTCCATCCAGATCTCGTCGAATACGATCTCGCTCAAGTCCGGGGCCGGTCTCACCACCACGGGCGATGTGGCCGTTCTGCCCAAGCCCAGCGGCGGCATCACTGTGACGCCCGAAGGCGTCGGGGTGGATTTCGCCGGCACCGGGAGCTCCAACCAGGCCGCGCGCTCCAACCACACCCACACCGCAGCGGACGTGGGGGCGGCCCCCACCACCCGCAACCTGATCGCCGGGAACGGCCTCACCGGCGGCGGGACCCTGGCCGCTGACCGCACCTTCCACGTCGGGGCGGGCAACGGCATCGAGGTCACGGCCGACGCCGTGGCGGTCAAGGCCAACAAGGGAATCGTCTCGGATGCAAACGGAGTCGGTGTCCTGGGGGATGGGGCCAGAGGCGTCGACGTGCATGGCGTCACTGGCGTCGGCGTCAAGCTCGGTGCGGGTTTGGCGTTTGACGGCAGTGGCAACATTGTCACTACTCCCGCTGCCGAGCCAGAAGCAGTCGTGGTTCATCTGGATCCTGGGGAAAACATCTCCGCCAACAAGGTGGTCTCCCACTCCTCGAATGGAAAATTCCTGGAGGCCCGTTCCGGCACCGCTGGTCGTGGAGAGGTTATCGGGATCATCTGGGGTGCTGTCGTGACGGGAGCCCTTGCTCCCGTGCTGGTGGAAGGCATGCACCCCGGTCTGGTGACGGGCCTGGCGGTAGGTTCCACTGCGTACCTGGGGCCCAGCGGAGATCTGGTCACCACCCCTCCGGCGACGGGCCGGATCGTTCGCATCGGCAGGCAGATGACCAACGGCTTCCTGGTCAAGATCGCCGACTTCGGTGAGCGCTGATGCCTCCCCCGAACGATCGAGTCCGTCCGTACAAGGCGGAGACGGCCGCGACCGGCGGCACCGCCAGCGACGATCGCCCCTACCCGCGGGTCCTCGATCCCCAGCGTGACGCCTTGGATGCTGCTGGCCTGTTTATGCAGCAGGTAGGCAGCGCCGATCGCAACGTGGCGATCTGGCGGGAGGGCCACCTCATGCACTTCCGCGACCAATCCATGGCGCCGGGGGCGAGCGTCACCCTTTCGCAGCTCGCAGCGGGCGGAGGGGGGACGCCGGACCCGGCGTCGCCCTGGGTCAACCTCATGTCCATCCAGCCTCGGCAGGACTCTCGGATGTACGCCGTGCTGAAGGAGTACGGTACCGTCGAACTCGAGGACGACGATTACCCTGGCGAGCACCCCTATCGCGTTTTCGCCTCCGTGG
>DATMSB010000111.1:0-3549 GCA_035565615.1 Vulgatibacter sp.
GATCGTGGCCTCGATCGCCGAGACCGGCGATCTCCTCGACATCCACCTCCGCGAGGGCAACGTGCATGGCGCGAGCGGCGCCCTGGAGTTCATCACCTCCCTCGTGGATCGAGTCGAGCGTGAGATCTGCCAGGTGGCATCGGTGCGGATGGACGCTGGCTTTCCCGAGAAAAAGCTCCTCGCCGCCTTGGAGGCGCGCAGCACGCCCTACGTCGCGCGCGTCCGCAAAAACGCCGTGCTCAACGAGATGGCCGTGCCGTTTCTCAAGCGGCCGGTCGGCCGCCCACCGGCAGAGCCGCGCGTCTGGTTCCACGAGATGGAGTACCAGGCCGGCTCCTGGTCGAAGCAGAGGCGCGTCGTCCTGGTCGTCCTCGAGCGTCCGGGCGAGCTGTTCCTTCACCACTTCTGGCTGATGGTTCCGTCCCGTATTCTGTGTGAATCGTAGCTGACCGGCAGGAACGAAAAAGGGGAAGCTCCTTCCCGAAGTCACACCAAGACTCGCCTCCCTGGCAGGAGGTGAAGGAGCATACCAGATGGCAGACGTTGCCGATATTCGGCCCTCACGCAAGAGGAGATCGCAGAGGACCTTCGAGCCCACTTCCGCATGGCGATCCGGACCACGATTCAGGTGCTCTTGGAGGAGCAGCTCGCCGAGCTGATCGGTGCCGACCGGTACGAGCGGCTGGCCGGCCGGAAGGGGCACCGCAACGGAAAGTACACCTGGAACCTGGTGACGTCCGTCGGCGAGCTCGAGGTCGAGGTGCCGCGGAGCAGGGAGCACGGCTCCGCTGCCGGTGTGCTCGGGCGCTACAAGCGGCGCACTGCCGACGTCGATGCTGCCGTTGCCGAGGCATACGTGAACGGCGTCTCGACGCGGAAGATGGCCGCGGTGACGAAAGCGCTGATGGGCGAGGAGATCAGCCGGTCCGCCGTGAGCCGCGTCACGAAGCGGCTTGACGCCGAGGTCGAAGCACCGCGGTCCGCGCAGATCGATGGCGCGTTCCCGTACCTGTACCTCGACGCCACGTTCCTCGACGCACGGTGGGCACGGAAGGTGGAGAACGTCTCGGCGCTCGGCTTACGGCGTCGGCAAGGATGGGATGCGGACGCTCCTCGGCGTTACGATCGGCGCGGAGGAATCCGAGGATTCGTGGGCCGAGCTGCTCGGGCAGCTGCTCGACCGTGGTCTGTCCGGCGTGCAACTCGTGATCGCCGACGGCCACCGCGGGCTCGCGAACGCCGTACGGCGCCTGCTGCCCGAGGTGAAGCTCCAGCGGTGCGTCGTGCACCTGGAGCGCAACGTCCTCACGAAGGCGCCCCAGCGGCTCCGTGCGCGCCTTGCGAAGGAGGTCTCGAAGGTCTTCGCGGCGCCGTCGCGGGCCGAGGCGAAGAAGCGCGTGGACGAACTCAAGGCAGGCCTCGGCAAGCAGGTGCCGGAGGCGATCGAGTGCCTCGAGTCGGGCTTCGACGCGGCGACCGTCTACTTCGATTTCCCTCAGGCGCATTGGCGGCGCATCCGCTCCACAAATGGCCTCGAGCGCCTGCACGGCGAGATCAAGAGGCGGATCCGCGCGGTAGGCTCGTTCCCAGATCGGGCGTCGGCGCTGCGGCTCATCATCTCGGTGGCGCTGCGCGTGACGAGCATCTGGACCGACCGGCGCTACCTCGACATGTCTGTGTTTGAAAAGCAGGCGGCCAAGGCCGCCTGAATTCACGGAGCTTCCCGCGGGCGGCTACGATTTACACACAAATCGGGACTTGACCCCGTGCGCCAATGCACCGCGGAGGACGCTGCGAGGGGATCGTTCGACGAGGCGGCGGCCGCGCTCGCGACGAACTCTGGCACGAACGTGGCCAAGCGTCAGGTCGGAGAGCTCGTTCGGAAGGCCGAGCTCGACTGAACCGGACCCAAGCCGGATTCCCCGTTCGGCATAGACGCCTTGAAGGTTCCTCCCGCACCCGAGCCGGCACGGCACGAGGTGGGACATGGGAGCCGGGACCGCCCCGATCACCCGTGAGGGTCCCGCACATCACGCACCCGGCGGTCTCTTCCCGAGCGCGGCGCCGCGCAGCGCGCGCAGCCTGGCCGCCGGGATGGCCCGGTTGCCGAACCGGGCGGCCTCGTAGGCGTCGATGGCCTCGCGGATCGACGGCGCGTTCGCCGGGGCCAGGCGCTCGGCGGCGGCGGCCCACTCGCTGCCGGTGGCACCCGGCGGGAGGCGCGCGCCCTTGCGGCGCAGATCCCGCTTGATCGCCCGGTAGAGGAGCGCGGCGTCGCGCTGGGCGCGGGGAAGGTTCCGGCCCCGCATCGCCAGCCATCGGCGCCGGGTGCGGAACGCCAGGGTCGCCGCTGCGGCCACGAGCACCGCCTGCACGATCACCCGCGCGGCCCGGGACAGGCCGGCGCCCGCTCCTTCACGCCCAGAGAAGGCCTCCGCCACGGACTTCGCCAGGCCCACCTGCGCCGATCGATCGAAGTCGAGGACCCAGCCCGCCCACCAGTAGCGGAGCAGGTCCAGGAGCTCGACGGCGCCTGCGACCAGCCCCTCCGCCGTGCCAGCGCGATCGTCGGGGGGCGTGGCGTCGAAGCGGGTCCACCCCTGCCCCGGGATCCACGCCTCGGTCCAGGCGTGGGCGTCGCCCTCCCGCACCACGTAGTAGCCGCCGGCCTCCACCCAGTGGGCGCCGAAGTAGCCGGCCGCCACCCGGGCCGGGACCCCGGCCGACCGCAGCAGGATGGTCAGCGCGCTCGCGAAGTATTCGCAGTGTCCCTCCCGCCGCTCGAAGAGGAAGTGCGCGAGCGGATCCGGGGTCGGCCCCGGGAGCTCGCGGGTGTACCGGTAGCCTCGGCCCAGCATCTCCAGGAGCCCCTGCGCGACGGCGGTCGGATCGCCTCGATCCCGGAACGGTGCGGCCATCTCCGCGATCCGGGGATCGAGGTCGGCCGGGAGCTCCAGGTACGCTTCGATCCCGGCGGGGTCTGCCTGCGCGACGCCGCCGCCCGCCGCGGTGAGGGTGAACCGCGGCTCGGGGGCGCCCGCGAACTCGAGGGTGCCGTCCTCGCCGGCGAGGAGGATCGGCGCAGTCGCCCGGCGCTTGCGCGGGATCCGCAGCTCGAGGGGATCGCCGTGGAGCGGGATGGCCGGCTCCCCTCCCAGCCACTCCACCTCCGCCACCGTCGACTCGCCCCGGCTGCGCCCCAGCCTCCACACGCCCCCCCTGCCCGCCACCGGGAGTCGCTTCGGATCGCCTCGGCTCCAGCCCTTCCCCGTCCACCGCTGGAAGGTCGCCGTGCGCCAGTAGGGCTCGCTCACCGGCGCGCCGCCCGGGAAGCGCACCCGCATCACCGGGGTGGGATCGTCCTTGATCACCCCCACGCCGCCGAGCTCGATCCGATCGGTGGTCCCGCCCGTGGCGTGCTCCTGCCCCGCGACCCGCAGCATCCCCGCCGACACCCGGGGGAAGAGGACGAACACGAGCGCGGAGCCGACGAGCACCGACAGCGAGAGGCCGCCGAGGGCGGAGATCAGGCCGGGGCTCACCTTCGAC
>DATMSB010000112.1:0-4745 GCA_035565615.1 Vulgatibacter sp.
CCCGGGAGCCGGCGGTGCCGGCGAACGCGTCGTGCGCCAGGCTGGGGCGGATCAACGCGGAGATCCTCTCGGAGGCGATCCCGGATCCGAAGGCCTGCCTGGTCTACTCCTGTGGACCGGGGCTGACCCGCTGGGACAAGAAGGCGGCCCGGGAGCGAGGCGAGGAGCCCCGGCCTCGCTTCCTGGAGACGGTGAAGGAGCTCCTCGAGGGGATCGGCGTCCCCCGGACGGCGATCCACACCGAGGCGTACGGGTAGGGGCCCCATGCGCCCGCCGCCGCGGCGGGCGCGAGAAGGCCCGTGGGTCGCCCGCGCATGGTGGCGAGCGAGAGGGATCGTCCCCCGCACCCGCGGGCGGGGTCGCGCCTCCGCTCGAGGCGGGTCCGGGGCCGGTGCCGGCCGGGTTAGCAGGCGGTTCACTGTCAGAAACAGGCGAAGGCCGCTGCGCCGTTGTAGGGTGGGACCCGAGTCTTGTATGCTGCGGCGCGTCAGAGCGGCGACTTCGGCGGCGCAGCGCAGGAGGTTGAGAGGGCATGTCGGTGGAATCCACGAACTTCTTTCGCGACAACGAGGATCTCCTCTTCCAATTCGAGCACGGGCTCCCCTGGGCGGAGATCGTCGAGCTCACCGAGAACGGCTACACGCTCCCCGACGGCCACAGGACCCTCGAGGAGGCCCTCGCCTTCTACCGCGACGTGATGGAGGCGACCGGCGAGTTCGTCGCGCGGGAGATCGCGCCGCGGGCGGCCCGGATCGACGAGAAGGGCACCCGCCTCGAGAACGGCGAGGTCGTCTTCTCCGACGAGCTGAACGCGATCTTCCAGGGGATGAAGGAGCTCGGGCTCTACGGCCTCTCGTCGCCGCGGGAGCTGGGCGGCTCGAACGCCCCCAACGCGCTGTACTTCGTCGCCAACGAGCTCATCGCCCGCGGCGACGTCTCGGTGATGACGCACTTCGGCTTCCACGGGGGCATCTCGGCGTCGCTCCTGTCCTACGCGATCCGCGAGGGTTCGATCCGCATCCAGGACGGCCACATCACCGAGACGCGCTTCGAGAAGGAGATGAAGGAGATCGCGGCGGGCGACGCCTTCGGGTGCATGGTGCTCACCGAGCCGGGCGCCGGCTCCGACCTCGCCGCCATCCGCACCAAGGCGGTCGAGCGGGACGGCAAGTGGTACCTGAACGGGGAGAAGATCTTCATCACCTCCGGCCACGGCCAGTACCAGCTCGTGCTCGCCCGCTCGGAGGATCCCGAGGTGGCGCCCGGGCTGAAGGGGCTGTCGCTCTTCCTGGTGCCGCGGGTGATCGAGCGGGACGGCGAGCGCATCCACAACGTGGCGGTGACGAAGGTCGAGGAGAAGCTGGGCCACCACGGATCCGCCACCTGCTCGCTCCAGTACGAGGACTCCGTCGGCGAGCTGATCGGTGAGCGCGGTCAGGGCTTCGAGCTGATGCTCTTCCTGATGAACGCCGCTCGCATCGGCGTGTCGATGGAGGCGGTGGGCAACGCCGAGGCGGCCTGGAGGAAGGCGAAGGCCTACGCGGCGGAGCGGTGGACGATGGGCAAGCCCATCGACCGCCACGAGCTGATCGCCGAGAAGCTCCTCGACATGGAGACCTGGATCCCCGCCATGCGGGCCCTCGCCTTCGAGGCGATCCACGCGGTGGAGGTGTCGCAGCGGTTGGACATGAGGCTGCGCACCGAGCCGCCGTCGGATCCCCAGGCCCTCGCCGCCATGAAGACCCGCCAGGCGAAGCTCGCCCGCAAGGCACGCCGGCTCACCCCGCTGCTCAAGTACGTCACCAGCGAGAAGTCCGTGGAGATCGCCCGGGACGCCATGCAGATCTTCGGCGGCATGGGCTACATCGACGAGACCGGGGTCCACAAGCTCCTGCGGGACGCGCTGGTGATGCCGGTGTACGAGGGCACCTCCCAGATCCAGGCGCTGATGGCCACCAAGGATCACCTGCTCTGGGCCGCGCGCGACCCGGCCGGCTTCCTGCGCCGCGGGGCGCGCACCCGCCTGTTGGCCCGCACCGCCAACACCCAGCTCCTTCGCGACGTCTACCGGGCGGACGCCATGGTCTTCTCGGCCACCGAGTCGATCATGCTGAAGATCTTCGGCAAGAAGGTCCGCTCCGAGTGGGAGGGCGGGATGGTCGGCAAGGATCCCGCCGCCTGGGGCCGCTACCTCAAGAGGCGTTTCCTGCGGCAGTGGGACGCGAGGAACGACTTCTCGCTCGGCCTCCTCCACGCGGAGCGGCTCACGCGCATGCTGGCCGACGTGGCGATGGGGAAGGTGCTGGCGAAGCAGGCGCGGGAGTTCCCGCACCGGCAGGAGCTCGCGGAGCGCTTCATCCACAAGATGCTGCTGCGGGTGGAGGCCACCGCCCGCGAGATCGATCATACCGACGACAGCGTGTTCCGGGCGATCGCCCGCAAGCCGGCGAAGGCAGACGCGGCGGAATGAGCGCGTAGATGCTGAGCCAGGAAGGGAAGAAACGGTCGTTCGGGGCGAACGCGGGCCTCGCGATCGTCCTCGCGATCGTCGCGGGGATCGTCAACGCCGCCGGCTTCTTCGCGGTCGGGACCTACACCTCTCACGTCACCGGGAGCGTGAGCATGGTGGGGGACGAGCTGGCCCAGGGCAACACGCACCTGGCCGGCGCGGCCTTCGTCCTGGTGGTCTCGTTCATCGCCGGCGCCATGTCGGCGTCCCTCTTCGTGGAGGGCGCCAAGCTCCTGGGGAGGGCGCGGTACGCCGCGGCGCTGATCACCGAGGCCTCGATCCTCACGGCGTTCACCCTGGTGAGCGCGCTGTGGGATCCCCGCCCGTCGTGGGTCGACTTGATCCTCACCGGCAGCCTCTGCTTCGCGATGGGGATGCAGAACGCGCTGGTGACCCGGATCTCCGACGCGGTGGTGCGGACCACCCACCTCACCGGCATGGCCACCGACATCGGCATCGAGCTGGGACACCTCATCTTCTGGCTGCGGGAGGAGGGCAGGTCCAAGGGGCTCCTGGGGCGCCTGGTCCTCCTCCTGGGCGTGTGGCGCAACCCGGAGTTCGGCAAGCTCATGCTCCACCTCACCATCTTCTCCGGCTTCGGCGTCGGGGCGATCGTGGGGCCGATCCTCTACCTGCGGCATTCCCACCTCACCATGCTCCTCCCCGGCCTCCTCATCGTGGGCCTGGTGGTCTTCGATCTGGTGGGCACGCTGCGGGCGAAGGAGCGGGCGGCGCGGCTCGCCGCCGCCACCTCGGCCCGGACGAACGACGTCGCCCTGGCGGAGGCCGCGGCCGAAGATCTGCCGAGGGAGGCGATGCCCGCCACGGCCGAGGCGCGGCCGAGCGCCCGCTCCCTGGAGGGCGCGGCGGCCGGGGCCGCGCCCGGCGAGCCGGTGTGCGCCGAGGCGCGGGGCGAGGTCATCTGAAGCGCGGGCGGCCGGCGCGCCGATTCCCCGGTTGCCCCGCACCTGCATTCTTTGCGACAACCTCGCCGATGACTCCGGTGGACCGACGCCTGCTCGCGCTCCTCGCCCCCTACCGCTGGCGGGTGGTGGGGGCCGTGGCCTGCGCGGCGATCGCGGCGGTCGGCATGGCGTCCTACGCCTTCCTCGCCGGCCCCGCGCTGCGGGCCCTCGTGCATGGCGACTCCCTCGACGTGGGGCCGATGCTCGGGAAGGCGCTCCCCGTCGCGCTGGCGGAGCGCCTGGCCTCCGGGGTGATCGGCACGCTGCCCCTTCTGCTGATCGCGGCGGGCGCCGCCAAGGCCGCGTCCTCCGCGGGCTTCAACATCCTCCTCCCCGGCGCGGTGGCCGCCGCCGCTGCCGACCTGCGGCGCCTGCTCCACCGCCGCCTGGTCCGGGCGGATCCGGAGTTCTTCCGGAAGCGGCCCACGGGCGACCTGGTCTCCCGCTTCACGGGCGACGTCGCCTGGGCGGAGTCTTCGGCGTCCCAGGTGGTGGTCACCCTGGTGCGGGACGTGTCGCAAGCCGTCGCCCTCGTGGCGGCGTGCGCGCTCCTGGATTTGCGGCTGATGGTCGCGGCGGTGGTGGTGGTGCCGGGGACGCTCCTCCCCGTGCGCAGGTTCGCGAACGCGCTGCGGGGGATCGGCAGGGAGCAGCTCGCCGCGCAGGGGCAGATCTCGAAGCGGGTGCAGCAGGTGCTCGCGGGTCACGCCGTGGTGCAGGCGCAGGGCGGGGAGGATCACGAGAGGGCGCGCCTCGCCCGGGCCAACGAAGGGCTCATCGAGGTGATGCGCCGCTCGCTCCTGTGGAGGGCGGCGTTCACGCCGGTGATGGAGCTTCTCGGCGTCTTCGGCCTGGCCTTCGCCATCGGCTGGGCCGGGAGGGCCGTGGCCGAGGGATCGCTCCCCCCCGAGGCGGTGATCTCGTTCGCCGCCGCGGCGCTCATGCTCTTCCAGCCGCTGAAGGCGCTGGGGAACCTCGGGCAGCAGCTCGCCCAGCTCCGCGCCGCGGCCGATCGGGCGTTCGAGATCCTGGACGCCCCGGACGCGATCGCGGACGCGCCGGGCGCGGTGGCGCTTCCCCCTCCGGCCGTGGTGCGCCTCGAGGGCGTGACCGTCCGCTACGGCGAGCGCGTGGCGCTGCAGGGCGTGGACCTCACCTTCCGCGCCGGCGAGACGGTGGCGCTGGTGGGCGAGAGCGGGGCGGGGAAGAGCACGGTGGCGTCGCTGCTCCTGCGTTTCATCGATCCCACCGAGGGCCGCGTCACCTTCGAC
>DATMSB010000113.1:0-12157 GCA_035565615.1 Vulgatibacter sp.
ACTTGGATGAGCTTGGGGGTGGCTTGCTAAAGGCCACCCCGGGCTCTGATTCTATTCTTCGAGCCGCCCACGAAGGGATCGGCCCGATGGAATTGCGGTTACCCCGCGACTTCGAACGTATGGCTTGCTATTCGGTTTTCAAAGACCGACCAACTGCTCGTCGAAGAGGCCGTGGCCGCTTCGAGGATGGGGGCTTCTACGCTCGCTTCCGCGAGGCGTCAAGAAGAAAACTGGAGGGACGGGTTCGGCGCGTCCTCGCCTCGTCGACCTCTGGATGCCGCGGCCGCGGAAGGGGCCGATCCGACGGTGACGACCAGGACCGAAACGGCCGGGAGGCGGAGGCCATTCCCGCGACGCCGACGCCTCGGATGGCCGGTGGGCGGAGGCGCCGTCTCGTGGCGGCCGCCCGGGTCGAACCCGACGTTCCGGCGATCCTCGACGGGGAGGATCGCCCGAACCACGGGTCCGAGCCGATCGCTGGGAGTCCGCCCGCCTCGGGAGAGGAAGGCGCCTCGGACTCGCATTCTCGCGGCCACCGTCCGGCGATCCGCGAGTCCCGGGGAGCCTCGCCCGGGAGTCGAGCAGTTGGATTCGCTTGTCAGAGAGCGTCGTCGCGGGCGCCCCGGAGGAGGCCGGGGCGACGCGAGCCGAACCGATCTAATGCAGGCGCGGATCTTTGTCAAACCGCGGCGTCTCCCCCGCGACGCTCCCGCCGCGGAAGGGGCTCGGGGCCTTGCCCTTCAGCCCGTCTCCCACTCCGCGAACTCGGGACGGAGGGGCGCGCCGTCGCGCAGGCGCAAGGTGGCCTCGACGGCGGCGTCCTCCCTGGAGGCCCCGCCGCGGCGCACCTTCACGATCGCCAGGAGCTGCGCGAAGGCCCGGTCGAGATCGTCGTTGATCACCACGTAGTCGTATCCCTCGAGGCAGGCCTGGATCTCGGCGCGGGCCACCGCGAGCCGGCGGCGGATCGCCTCCTCCGACTCGGTGCCCCTCGAGCGCAGGCGCCGCTCCAGCTCCGCCCGCGACGGCGGGACCAGGAGCACGGTCGCGGCTTCGGGATGGCGCGCCTTGATCTGCATGCCGCCCTGCACGTCGATGTCGAAGACGACGAGGCGATCGTTCTCGAGGGCCTCCGCGGCGAAGCGGCTCGGGGTGCCGTAGGTCGCGCCGTGGACCTCCGCCCACTCGAGGAGCCGGTCGCCTTCCACCATCTCGCGGAAGGCTGCCTCGTCGACGAAGGTGTAGTCCACGCCGTCCACCTCGCGGTCGCGGAGCGCGCGGGTGGTGACCGAGACGGAGAAGACGGCGTCGGGGACGTGCCGGAGCAGCCGCCGCGCCAGGGTCGTCTTGCCCGCCCCCGATGGAGCGGAGAGGACCAGCATCAATCCCTTGGAGTGCGTGGGCACGTCGTCATTCCACGTTCTGGACCTGCTCGCGGATCCGCTCGATCTCGGCCTTGAGCTCGACGGTGATCTCGGCGGCCCCGGTCCACGAGGCCTTGGAGGCCGTGGTGTTCGCCTCCCGGTTCAGCTCCTGCACCAGGAAGTCGAGACGCCGCCCCGCAGGATCGGGGGCGTCCATGAGCCGGCGGAACTGCTTCACGTGGCTCTCGATTCGGGTGAGCTCCTCGGCCACGTCGGACCGGTCGGCGAGGATCGCGACCTCCTGGGCGAGGCGCTGGGGGTCGAGCGTGACGCTCCCGGCGAGTTCCTCGACCCGCTGGAGGATCCGCTCGTGCTGCTCGCGCACCGCCTCGGGCGCCGCCCGGGCGAGCTGCGCGGCGTGTCCTTCGACGAGGCGCAGCCTGGCCTCGAGATCGGCGCGGAGGGCCTCGCCTTCCCGCTCCCGCATCGCGACGAGGTGGTCGAGCGCCTGATCCAGGGCGAGGTGCATCGCCTGCCCCGCGCGCTCCGGATCCGGAGGGACCTCCTCGACCACCACCACCCCCGGGACCGAGATCACGTCGGCGAGGCGCACGTCGCCCTCGAGGCCGAGGCGATCGCGGAGCTCGCGGAACTCCCGGGCCACCCGATCGGCGAGGGCCTCGTCGACGCGCGGCTCGCGGAGCGACTGGCCCTCCACCGGGCTGCGCCGGACGAAGAGATCGACCGTGCCGCGGGCGAGGCGTTCCTTGATCCGGCGGACGACCTCCCCCTCGAAGGCCTGCAGCTCGCGGGGGAACCGCGCCTTCACCTCGCAGAACTTGCCGTTGACCGATCGGATCTCGACCGAGATCTCCTCGGACTCCACCTGGGCCCGCGCGGAGCCGAAACCGGTCATGGAGCGAAGCACGGGCGGAAGCTAGCCGCGCGCTGCGGAGAGATCAACCGCGCTCTGCGCGCCCAGGAGGGAGGACGCGGCCGAGAGGATGGCGGCGGTCTCGAGGCGGGTGTCCGCATCTGTAGCCGATGGTGAGACGTCCACGGATCGGAAGCTGGGAAGCCGGTGCCCCCACCTCGCCGCGTCACCCGTGAGGAAGACGGCGAGGGTCGGTGCGCCCGCCGCGCAGGCGAGGTGCATCGGGCCGGTGTCGTTGGTGAGCACCAGGGAGGCCCTCGCGAAGAGCGCCGCGAGCTGCCGCAGGTCGGTGGGCGGCGCCAGGCGGGCGCAGGCGCCCGTCCCCTCCACCACCGCCGCCGCCAGGGCCTCCTCCCCGGGGCCCCAGACCACCAGCGGGACGAGGCCGTGCTCGGCCGCGATGCGGGCGGTGACCTCCGCGTACCGGGCGGGGGGCCAGCGCCGGTCGAGCTTTCGGGCGCCGGGGTTCACCACCAGGAGGCGCGCGTCCTCGAGGCCCATGCCCCCGAGGAGCGCCTCGACCTCCGCGGCGGCGTCCGGATCCCGGGCGAGGGGCGTCTCGAGCCATGTGCCGGCGGGCGCGACGCCCAGGGGCGTGAGGAGCTGGAGCTTGGCCTCCACGTCCTGGACGACGCCGGGTGGGAGCGAGACGGCGTGGTCGAAGAAGTGCCGGGCCGGGCCGCGGTCGTGCCCGATGACGACGCGGGGGCCCACCACCCGGGCGATCAGCGCCGCCGTGAGGCTGAAGGCGTGGTAGTGGCCCGCCTCGATGGCGACGTCGAAGCGCTCCCGCCGCAGCCGCAGGAGCTGGGCCGCGAACGCCAGGGGCGACCGGAAGAAGCGCTTCTTCTCGAAGGGCTCGAGGCGATCGACGTAGGGCAGGCCCCGCACCAGCGCCGCCTTGGAGGCCGCGTGGAGGAAGACGATCTCCGCGCCGGGGAGGCCCCGGCGCAGGGCGCGCAGGAGCGGGATGGTGAGGAGCACGTTGCCCACCCGCTCGTCGGTGCGGATCACGAGGATCCTGCCGACCTTCCCGGGGGGAAGCGTCCGCGGCCTCCCGAAGACGGCGCGCGCGAGGGCGATCGTGACCGCGCGGCCCAGCCAGCGCAGCGCGCTCATCCGAGGGGCCGCGCCTCGTCCACCAGCATCACCGGGATGCCGTCCCGGATCGGGAACGCGAACTCGCAGGTGGTGCAGGTGAGCTCGGACTCGTCCTCCCGGAGTTCGCCCCGGCACTTGGGGCAGACGAGGATCTCGAGGAGCTCGGCATTCAGCGGCGCCATTTCCCTTCCTTTTCGCGGGTCGCTGCCCTGTGTACACCAGAAGGCCGTGGGGGAACACGGGCGCCGCGCGGGATCGAGGCGGGACGCGCCTCACAGGCCGTGGCTCGGCACCGGGGCGGGCGCGGCCCACGCCCGCTCGTACGCGGCGATCACGTCGGAGGCGCGGCGCTCGGGGGTGTAGAGGGCGAGGACGCGGCGCCGGCCCGCCTCCCCGAGCGCGGCGGCGCGGGCGCGATCGGCGAGCAACCAGGCGAGCGCCGCGCCGGTGGCCTCGTGATCGCCGGGGTCGCAGAGGCGGCCGGTGACGCCGTCGACCACGGACTCGGCGACGGCGCCGAAGGCGCCCCCGAGCACGGCGCAGCCGGACGCCATCGCCTCGAGGACCGCGCGGCAGGTGCCGTCGTTGCCGGAGGCGAGCCAGGCCTTCACGTCGAAGGCGCGGTAGGCGTCGGCCAGCGCGTCGCCGCTGCGGTAGCCGGCGAAGCGCACGCGGTGCGCGACCCCCTCCCGCTCGGCGGCCTCTCGGACGAGCGGCTCCCCCTCGCCACGGCCCACCACCACCAGCCACGCCGACGGCACCTGGCGCAGGGCCCGCGCGAACGCCGCGAGCAGATCCGGGTGCCGGCGGTCGGGCTTCATGCGCGAGACGATCCCCGCCACCGGCGCCTCAGCGGGGATCTCCAGCTCCGCCCGCAGGCCGGAGGCGCCGGGCGAGAACCGGGCCGCGTCCACCCGGCCGCGGACGATCTCGATGCGCTCCCGGGCGACGCCGTGGTGGCGGCGAAGGCCGGCGGCGTGCTCCGCGGAGGGGACGACGAAGCGATCGGTGCCGGCGAAGGGGAAGGTGCGGTGCCAGCCCGGCGCGACGTTCTCCAGGAGCTCGCAGGATCGCAGCAGGCGAAGGGACCGTCGGTCGAGGCCCGCCATGGCGAGGAGCACCACGTGGTGGTCGTGGGAGAAGCGGACGTGGACGGTGTCGTAGCGCCCCTCGCGCAGCCACCTGCGCAGGGCGAGGACGTCGCGCGCGATGGGCAGCGGCCTGCCGATGCGGCAGAGGTCGAGGCCATCCTGGATGGGCAGGCCCGCGGCCTCCACCGCCGCGCGCATGGTCCCCTCGCGCCTGCCGTCGAAGCCGACCGTCACCTCGTGGCCGGCGGCGCGGAGGGAGCGGGCGTCCTCGAGCATCAGCTCGGCGGGGCCGGTGTACTCCGGCGTCGCGCAGAGGGAGAGGATCTTCACTTGAGCTTGCCGATGAGCTCGGTGGTGGAGTGGTCCTTGGGATCTCCCGCCACCGCCACCCTGCCGCCGTAGGCCTCCACCTCGGCGCGCTCGGGGATCGAGTCGGGCGTGTAGTCGGTGCCCTTCACCTGCAGGTCGGGGCGCAGCGCCCGGATCACGGGGACGACGGTGCGGTCGTCGAAGATCAGCACGTGGTCGACGCAGGCGAGGGCGGCCACGAGCTCCGCGCGCTCGGCCTCGGGGATCACCGGCCTCCCCTCGCCCTTGTTCAGCCGGGTGGAGGCGTCGCTGTTGACGGCGACCACGAGGACGTCGGCCAGCGCCTTCGCGCCCTGCAGGTAGCGGACGTGGCCCACGTGGAGGAGGTCGAAGACGCCGTTGGCGAGGGCGACCTTGCGCCCCTCCGCGCGGTGGGCGCGGACGCGGGCGGCGACTTCTTCGAGGGGGGCGATCTTGCGGAGGCTCATGTTCAGGGGAGCTCGGCGAGCAGCTCGTCGGGGCGAAGGGTCGCGGTGCCCAGCCGCCTCACCACGATGGCGCCGGCGACGTTGGCGATCCGCGCCGCCTGGGAGAGGCTCGCCCCGGCGGCGATGGCGAGGGCCAGGGTCGCGACCACGGTGTCGCCGGCCCCGGTGACGTCCACCGCCTCGTCGTTGCCGTGGACGGGGATGAGCTCGGGGGGGCGCCCCTCCTCCACCAGGGCCATCCCGCTGCGGCCGCGGGTCGCCAGGACCGCCCGGCACCCGAGGGCCCTTTGCAGCGCGAGGCCCGCGGCGACGCTCTCCTCCACCGTGCCGACGGGGAGGCCGGTGGCGGCGCCCAGCTCGGGCTCGTTGGGCTTGGCCACCAGGACGCCGCCGAACGCGGGGAGCTGGTAGCGGCTGTCGACGCAGATCTTCACGCCCTCGGCGGCGAGGCGGCGGATCTCCCCGATGGTCTCGGAGGCGAGGACCCCGCTCCCGTAGTCGGAGACGACGATCACGTCGCTTTCGGCGGCGGCCTCGCGCAGCCGCCGCAAGAGGTCGGCCACGGCGTCCTCGGGCAGGTCGCCCTGCCGGCCCCGGTCGAGGCGGAGCATCTGCTGCCGGGTGGTGTTGATGCCGCCGGCGAGGATGCGGGTCTTCGTCTCGGTGGCCGAGCCCCGGACGACGGTGAAGCGGGCGTCGATCCCCTTCTCGGCGCAGAGCTTCTGGAGCGCGCTCCCCGCCTCGTCGTCGCCGATGGCGCCCAGGGCGGCACAGCGGCCCCCCAGGGTGGCGACGTTGGCGGCGGCGTTGGCGGCCCCGCCCAGGAACCGCGAAGTCGACTCGTGCCGCACGATGAGGACCGGGGCCTCCCGCGAAATCCGGTCGGTCTGCCCGTAGAGGTACTCGTCGACCACCACGTCGCCGACGACGGCGATCCGCTTGCCAGCGAACGCCCGGACGACGTCGCGGAGCTCGTGTTCTTCCGCCTGCAGTCGCATCGGGCGCCTTATCGCAGGTCGAGTCGGGCGGGGTCAATCGCGCGGCCGGCCCGTCGGCCTCCGCGTTGCCCATCGATCCCCGGCGGAATGTGGCGACGGGACGCCCCTGCTGCCCTCGACCCTCACTCCAACGGCTCCCCGATCGATTCGAACTTCGTCAGGTCGTAGCGGTAGACGGAGTCGTGGATCTCCCAGGTTCCCCCGACTCCCGTGGGCGCGACGTACAGGTACCGCGAGGTGAGCGTGTGGTCGTAGATTGCGTGCCCGGGGGGCGGCGGCACCCACCGCTTCGCCCAATCGGTCGTTCGGACGAGGATCACATTGTCCCGGTTCTCCAGGCCCTTGTCCGTCTGGGCGACCTTTACCGCGATGAAGTCACCGGCGGTGGTGGCCTTCTCCGGGACAACGGATCGATCGGTGATCTGCGGACTGAACGCGACCTCGGGTCCGGCGGAGTCCACTCCGTGCCGCTCGGCGTACCAGACCGTGAACTTACCGTAGGTCGCCCTGCACCCCCGGCCGTCCCGCGGCTCGATCATCGCGCCGGCGATCCGGGTCCCGCTGAGGCCCACGGCACAGGTGTCGCCGGGAAGATCCGATAGCAGCATCCTCACCCCTTGCCCGTCAGGCGCCCAGCCGCGAATCCGGGAGCCCTGCCCCCGGTATTTCATCTCGGCCCAGATCGCGAGGTCGGCGTCGTCCGCTCCTGAATCGGCGACGAACTCTTCGCCGAGATCCTCCAGCTCCGTGACCTCGCTCGAGCCGGGCTCGAGGGAGGCGTAGATCTTCTTGCCGCAGAGGTAGAGCGTTCGACCGCCGTTCTGGAACTCGAGGGGGAAGCACGTCTCGACCCCAACGCTCGGGCGAAGTGGGAGTTGCCAGATCCAGCGGTTGGCACTCAGATCAAAGGTGCCCTTTTGATAGCGCTTCGCTGCTGACAGAGCGAGATGCAACGCGTTCTCACGGGACCACACCCTTAGGGTGCAGGAGGACCCCTCGACATGGATCGGTTCTCGAATTCGCTGTAGAGCAGCGATTGTTCCTCCCGACGTGAGGTCGATCACCCGAAAGACGGTTCGACCACTTCTGCCAAGTGCCCCTCGATATTCAAACGACTCCAACTGCACCAAGAGTGGCGTCTCGGCGCCGTCACGAGTTGTCGTACTGAGCCGAGGGAGCTGTGCGTACGTCGCTCCCGTCTGAAGAATACTTGCCCTCTCACACCCGGCCCAACAGCTCTCCCAACGAAGAGGGGGAAGAGGCAAGGTCGCCGGATCTGCGGATTCGAAACGGCAAGACTCGATCGCAGCATGACCTTCCGGCTCTGGCTGCCACACCGAGTCATCGATGAGCCAAGAGGGAAATGGCTCGACCGGGCCTCCACCTCCCGATGCACCACCCACGCCTTCTGCGCCTCCGGAACCTCCTCCACCAACCGCTCCCGTACCGCCCACGCCCGCGGCACCTCCACTTCCGCCTGCACCTGCCCACGCGCCTCCCTGGCCCCCGGATGCTCCCTCTCCCGAGGCCAACGGCGGGCCTTCGACGGGAGCGCTGCAGGTGACAGCGCCCACGAGCGCTGCCACCTGCACGAGCCGAAGCAAACGAAATGGTGCGGTACTCAAAGGGACTCGCACGGCACGTAAGTGGACATTCGGCGAACCGTCCTCGGGGATGGCGGCGGCGATGCCGCTTTGGCGCCGAACAATCCATGACGAAGCCACCCGCCTTGCGGAGCGCCTCGACGAGGACCGCGCAAAGACGCCCAGGCTCCTCACTCCAACGGCTCTCCGATCGATTCGAACTTCGTCAGGTCGTAGCGGTAGACGGAGTCGTGGATCTCCCAGGTTCCCCCGACTCCCGTGGGTGCGACGTACAGGTACCGCGAGGTGAGCGTGTGGTCGTAGATCGCGTGCCCGGGGGGCGGCGGCGCCCATCGCTTCGCCCAATCGGTCGTGCGGACGAGGATCACGTTGTCCCGGTTCTCGAGCCCCTTGTCGGTCTGGCCAGCCTTCACCGCGATGAAGTCACCGGCGGTGGTGACCTTCTGCGGGACGACCGAGCGATCGGTGATCTGGGGACTGAACGTGACCGTGGGTCCGGCGGAGTCCACCCCGTGCCGATCGGCGTACCAGACGGTGAACTTTCCGTAAGTCGCCCTGCACCCCCGGCCGTCCCGCGGCTCGATCATCGCGCCGGCGATCCGGGTCCCGCTGAGGCCCACGGCACAGGTGTCGCCGGGAAGATCCGATAGCAGCATCCTCACCCCTTGGCCGTCCGGGGCCCACCCGCGGATCCGGGAGCCCTGCCCCCGGTATTTCATCTCGGCCCAGATCGCGAGGTCGGCGTCGTCCGCTCCTGAATCGGCGACGAACTCTTCGCCGAGATCCTCCAGCTCGGTGACCTCGCTCGAGCCGGGCTCGAGCGAGGCGTAGATCTTCTTGCCGCAGAGATAGAGCGTTCTACCGCCGTTCTGGAACTCGAGGGGGAAGCACGTCTCAACACCAACGCCTGGGCGAATGGGCAGTTGCCAGATCCAGCGGTTGGACAACAGGTCAAAGGTGCCCTTTTGGCGTGACCTGGCTATCACCATTTCGAGATGAAGTGCATTTTCTCGGGACCAAACCCTTTCGTAGCAACTACCTTGCGTGGGCTCCATGACTCGTTGGAGCACGCCTTTGGTCACCCCCGTGTGGAGGTCAACGATACGATAGAGGCCGCGTGCACTCTTTCCACTGACCGTCGGATTAATAAACAACTCCAGTTGCACCAAGAATGGTATTTCCTCTCCGCCAAGGGTGGCCGTACTCAGCCGTGGGCGGTGAGCGTTCTTGGCGCCAGTCTGAAGAGTACTCGCACGCTCACATCCGACACCGCAGCTTTCCCAGTTCAGCGGCTCCAACGGCAGTTTCGCTGGATCCGCAGACAGCGTGACACATGCCTCGTCGAGGGGAGGTCCGGGGGGATCCGCCGACCAGATCGATTCATCGGCGAGCCAAGAGGGAAATGGCTCGACCGGGCCTCCACCTCCCGATGCACCACCCACGCCTTCTGCGCCTCCGGAACCTCCTCCACCAACCGCTCCCGTACCTCCCACCCCCGCGGCACCTCCACTTCCGCCTGCACCTCCCCACGCGCCTCCCTGGCCCCCCTCTCCCGAAGCCAACGGCGGGCCGTCGATGGGAGCGTTGCAGGCGACAGCGCCCAGGAGCGCTGCCACCTGCACGAGCCGAAGCAGAGGATATGGTGCGGTGCTCAAAGGGCCTCGCACGGGGCGCCGTTCACGAACGCCCGCGGATCCAGGTCGTCGTATCGTAGCTCGCCTTCCGGCGCCTCGACCGCCAGGACTGGAGCGTATGCCCCCATGACCGGCTCATCGAGAGGCACCCCGCTTCGCTCCAGCCGGCCCAGAAACGCCATCACACCGTTGCTCTTCTCGCGGACGAGCCACGCCGTGTAATCACCCCGGGCCCCAGCGACCAGGACAAGCTCTCCTGTGGCGGCACGCGACAGAGCGACGAAGTCGTAGGCTCCCGAGAAGGGGGCGGTCCACAGGATCCGCCCCTCCTTCTTGGCAACATCGTAGGAGGCGAGGCGCGCCTGCCCCTCGATCGCATCCAGGACAAAGAACCTGCCAGTGTCAGGGTCGAAGGTCGCGCCCAGGATCGTGCCGGCCGGCACCGCCCCGGTGAACGTGAGCGTCGTCGTGATCCCCGAGGCTAGATCCGTGCGAAGAATCTCGCCGCCAGACGTCGCGTCGGGCCCCTTCACCACGAAGATCGCGCCTTCGGTCGCGGAGTAGAGCGCCCGGCCGTTGGCAGGCAGGTCGATCGTCACCGCCGCGGCGGAGATCATGCTCGACAGGGTGGTCGCCGCCGCCTGCGCGGTCATCGGGCCGGCGACCCCGAGAAGGCCCAGGCCGCCGGCTTCGACCGCTTCCAGAATGCCGTCGACGGCCATTACCGAAAAGGCGACGCCGGTCGAGGTCAAGACGGCTGCTCGCTCCTGGATCCCGAGCGCCGCCAACGACTGCGGGCTCTCGATCGCCGATAGCCATCGGACCGTATCGCCGCCCGCCTTCATGTGCTCGAGCTCGCGAAGGAGGGGCCCGAGGGAGTCCGTGATGTCCAGTGCATCTTCACGGTCCCCCACCAGCACGAAGCGATCGTCCTCGTTCAACGCGAAGGCGTGGGGGCGCGGCCCTGGCTTCCACCAGGGGTCCCCGCGAAGACCATCGATGTTGCCGAAGTCGGGAGGCCGGGTAGCCCAAGAGATGCATGTCGATGCCGGACACGGACGGATGGGCGGCCGCTGAGGCGGGACCAGAGGGCCGCCTGGAGGAGTGTGCTCGAGTTCACGGAAGGCGATCGTTCCCCGCAGGTCCTTGTCCCAGTGGTCGTCCCGTTCGCTGCGGGTGCGGCCCAGGCTCTCGAGCGAGACGCCGAGAAATCCTTGGGTTGAAGTCTGGTAGCCTGCCTTGCCGCGAATGTGACCGGGGATGTCCTCCGTCCATTTCCACTCGAAGGTCTCCGCTGCTCCGATCCTCCCCTCTCGGACCCGAACGTATGGACCGCGTGGATCGGGCGCGACGCCTCCGGTCGGCTGGTAAACGTCAATTTCCTTCCACGCTCCAAAACCGTCGTGGATTTCACCGGCGAAGCAGCGCGTTTCGAGGCATGCCGCTTCGTCCAACGGCTCCATTAAGTCGTTGAAGCAATCGCAGAACCGGTTCACCGGCCACTCGAAAAACTCCGGCGTCAAGGATCCCTTGCCCAACCACGGGCGAATCGAATAGGAGATCTTGGACGTCCGTGACTTCTTCGACAAGGGCGTGTCGTAGAGCATCAAGGGGACGGAGTCGCAGCGGTCGCCCAAGTACTCCATCCCTCCGAACCTACGATCGAGATCCATCTCCGCCTCGAGGTTGGAGTTCGCGCCGGCCAGGAGCTCGTCAGGCGCGCAGGGCGCTCCGTCGACGAAATCACCCAGGTGACGTCGGATGACCTCTGCGTGATCGTAATCGGGGTTGGAGTCTCCCACTCTCCCCAAATAGGTGAATCGCCTGGCACGAAAGAAATCGCCATCAATCTCATCCAGCATCGTCTCGAGGAACGACCCAACAATGACGTATCGGTTCGAGCGTGCCTCGCGGAGGAAGAGCGGCCCTCCCCTGTCCACCCTATCGGGTCCGAATGCCGCGCCAGGGTCCTCGTCAGCAAAAGGGACGCTCGAGTTCAGGAAAGGATGTCCTCCCAACTGGCTCTCGACGATTTCCACGGGAGTCCCCAGCTTCCCGAGCCGCCGACCGAAATCTTCACAGTCCCAACAGTTCGAGCCGAATCCGGCGACCACCGCGTCGTCGGCGAGGAGGGTTCCATCCTGAAGCGCCTTTTCGACGTCGCCGAGGAACACCGGGGCGATCTGTGCGACCTCCGCGTGAGGGAGTTCGAATGGAAAACTGAGGACTGCAAAAGAGCTCGACGACAAAGCGACTTCGTCCCAGGTTCCCTCCGACCTCCAGACCTCGGCTACTTGGAGCCAGGCCGGTTCGTTCGTATTCTGGTCGAGAACTTGAGGAAACCTCACGTACAGGTTCGGTGGCTCGAGGAAGGTTCCGTAGTCACCCTCGAGGTCGATCATGCAGGCGGCGGTAGTCAGCAGTTTGTCCCGGGCCACCAGGACACCCGTACAGCGTCCAGCGTATTGCCCCTCGTACGGGCCTCCCGACACTCTGGCGACGATCATCCCGACACTACCGGCGACGCCTTCGATGGTGGAGAGATCCGCGAACCACGAAGGTTCCGGGTACTCGTCTACTCCAGGCCCGAAGAGGGCGGCTCCGCTGCGGGTCACGTCACCGTCGACCATGGGG
>DATMSB010000114.1:0-69584 GCA_035565615.1 Vulgatibacter sp.
CGAGGGCGCAGCTCACGTCCTTCGTCGACGATCTGGGCGAGCACGCGCCTGCGCAGGCGACGAACAGGCTCGCCCTCTTCCACCTCATGGACGAGACGGCCGCCGGGCGATCCGCCGCGGCGATGAAGGCGCTGGAGCGGATCGGCGAGGATCTGGGCACGGCGGTGCTGCGGTGCGACGAGGCCGACGGCGCGCTGCCCCCGCCCGCGGACAAGTTCTCCCTGGCCGACATGCCCGCGGCGCTGGAGTACATGGCGCAGCGGGTCCCAACCCAGAAGCAGCGGGTGTTGCTCCGCCGCACCAGGGACGAGGGGAAGGCGCTGCTTCGGAAGGTGATCGATCGGCGCGAGGATCTGCACGCGCTGGTCGAGGTGGCGGAGCGCTGCGAGGGCAGCGCCAAGGAGCTCGCCTGGTACGAGGGCGCGCCGCCGGGATCCGAGGCCTACGCCAAGTCCCTGGTGGCGGCGAAGAAGACCCGCGCGTGCCTGCAGGATCTGATGAGGCGGGTGGACGCGTTCCAGCACCAGGCCGAGGCGTGCGCGCGCTACCTCGAGAAGGCGTCGAGCGCGCTGCAGGAGGCGTTCTCCCGATGAAGCGCATGCCGCCAGGCGTCGCGCACCTGCGACCCTTCGCGCTTGGACGGGCGGTTGGGCGAATGGCGCGCTCGTCGCTCGCCCCGGCGCTCCGGCGGATGGCGATGGCGTCGCTGGTCGCCGCCCTGGCGCTGACGGCACATCGCACCGCCGCTTCGTCGCTCTCCTTCCAGGACGCGCAGCTCGAGATCTCCGCCCTGGGCGGCACGGCGGTCGAGGCGATCCGCGAGGCGTGCGTGGGGCGGTCCCCGGCGTCGGAGCGCCCGAGCCTCGTCGAGGCGGTCCAGTCCCTCGAGGTGAAGGACCGCTCCGCGGAGCTGGTGCGAGAAGGGCGGGCGCTCGCGAGCGCGATCCTCCAGGCGATCGAGTCGCGGGACGGCGCGATCCGCTCGTGCCAGGTGGCGTTCGAGCGCTGGCGCACGGCGCTCGCCTACGGCGACCCCACCGATCCGGCGGACGTGGCGGAGGAGGCGAGGCGCTGCCACGCCCGGCTCCGCGGGGAGGAGGGCGCGATCGAGTCGCAGGCGCGGGCGTGCGTGAACCTCCGCCACGAGCTGATCCGCAGGCTCGCGGGCCTCCCCTCGCCGGTGCCGTTCGGCCTGGGCTCTCGCGGCAACCTGAACGTGAGCGATCTCGGTGCGCTCCTGGGGCGGTGCAAGGACGACGAGGACGGGCTGCGCTGCGACCTCGCTCCCGAAGCGCTGGAGGAGCGGGCATGGCTGGGGCAGGGCAACCTCCTTGGCTGGGCGACCTTCGTGAAGCGCGACGGGGAGCTGCGCCTCGGCTCGCTGTTCGTCTACCGCGTCGCCGACACCTGCTCGGACGCGGCGGCGACGGTCTCGCAGTGGTGGGGGAGGCTGGAGAAGCTCGCGGGGCCGACGCCGAGCGCCGCCCATCGCCTCCAGCACGATCGCCTCTGCACCCAGATCCGCTCCGCCCTCCAGATCGGTAGCCACAGGTTCGTCACCGGGACCGACGAGCTCGGCACCTCCGGCAGGTACGTGGCGTTCGTCGAGATCACCTCGGAGCTCTGGGACCGCCAGCCCGTCCGCCAGAAGTTCGACCACTACGACTGAGGCGGCGCTGGGCCGGGGACCTTTCCAAAACGACCGCGCCCCTCGGCCGTGCGGGCGAGGGGCGCGGAGAGAGTGCTTCTCGGATCCCGAATCAGTCGAGCAGCTCGGTGTGCAGCGTCACGAGGTAGGTCGAGCGGGCCGCACCGCCGTCGGGCGTGCCGATCCAGGCCTCGACCTTCAGCTCGCAGGTCGCCGGGCGGCTGATCGTTCGATCCATCTGGAAGAGGAAGCCGACCTGCTGCCCATGACCGCTCTCGACGGCCTCGAAGGTTCCGACCTTCTCCGTGTCCGTCGCGGAAGGCGTGTAGGACGTGGCGGGCGCGAACACGCCGTTGCAGTCGGACGACGAGAGCTTCCACTCGATGTCCGCGGTGTAGGGGTTGGGGTTGTTCGCCTTCAGCGTGCCGTACACCCAGGTGCCCTCGTTGTCGTTGAGGGTCCGCAGCTTCCCGTCGAGCGTCGGCGCGAAGTTGAAGGAGACGCTGGCCTCCATGGTCCCGTGCGCGGTGGCGACGAACGGAATGCTCATCTCGGCGACGTTGCCGTCGGCGTCGGTGACGACCAGGACGAAGCCCTGATCGGACGCCCAGCTCGGCGCCCGCATGTTGATGTAGCCCTTCTCGTTCGAGGTGAAGGTCGCCGGAACGACGCTCTCGGTCGTCCAGTGGTATTTCGGATCGAGCCCGCCCCAGTTCCGGGAGGAGAGCGTGTAGGGGCCGGTTCCGCCGCCGACGTTCACCCCGATGGTCGTGACGAGGCCCGTCGGGATCGGCGCACGCAGCCAGGAGAGCGAGCTGAAGAACGGCGCGACCCACTCGCGATCGCGCTGCTGGTTCACGAAGAGGGCGAGCACGACCGTCTCGTTCTCCTCGATGTCGACGATGGCCGGCTCGGACACCACGGTGGAAGGCGAGATGCCCGCCTTCATCTGCACGAGGGCGATGGCGGAGTAGGGGCCGGTGGGGAGAAAGGTCCTGGAGCCTTCCCACCAGGAGTTGGTCCCGTTGCGGGTGAGGGTGAACTGAATGATCTGCCGCCCGTCGATCGGCTCGATGGGGGTCAGCACCACGTCGACCTTCTCCACGTCATCGAGGAAGGAGAAGTTCTCCCCCGGCGCCGTCAGCGCCGACACCTGGACGTCGAGGCTTCCGTACGCGTCGGTGGCCTCGACCACCCCGTCGTCCATGCCACACGCCGCGAAGCCGAACCCCATCACCGACGTCGCTGCGAGAGCGAGCAACTTCCTCGTCATCTTCGAACCTCCTGAAAAAAAGAAGGATCCACCCCGAGCTTCGAACCTCGGTGTGGGCGCTTATGCCACCGGGTGGGAGAGCGTCGCCATCACAGGATCGTGTGTCGTTGGCTCATGGTCGTTGAGTCATGGGAGCTGGCTCGTCGCCCCGAACGACCCGACGATCCTCGCGGCCCTCGTCAGACGGACGACTCGATGAGGTGCACGAGCTCGTCGGTGCCGAGCGCGCCGGCGTGATCGGCGCCCTCCAGGATCGACTCGACCAGCTCGCGCTTGTGCGCGTGGAGCGAGAGGATGCGCTCCTCGATCGTCCCGTGGGAGACGAGGCGGATCACGGTGACGGGCCGGGTCTGCCCGATGCGATGGGCGCGGTCGGAGGCCTGATCCTCGACGGCCGGATTCCACCACGGATCGAGGTGGAGGACGAAGTCGGCGGCGGTGAGGTTGAGGCCGAAGCCGCCGGCCTTGAGCGAGATGAGGAAGTGATCCGCCTCGCCGGACTGGAAGGCGTCGACCAGCTCCTGCCGCCTGGCGCCAGGGGTCTGCCCGTCCAGATAGAGCACCCGCAGGCCCGCCGCCTCGAGCGCTTCTCGCACGAGGCCGAGGTGCTTGGTGAACTGGCTGAACACCAGCGCCCGATGGCCCTCGGCGCGAAGCTCCGCGAGCAGCTCCACCGCGCGCTCGAGCTTGGACGAGGGCACGGCCGAGTCGGGGTCGTAGAGGGCCGGGTGGCACGCGGCGAGGCGAAGACGGGTGATGGCCGCGAGGACCTCGAAGCGCGCCTTCGCCGGCGGCATCGATCCGGCCAACCCCTTGATCCGCGCCACCGCCGCGAGGCGCGCCTGCTCGTAGAGCTCGCGCTCGGTCCTCGACAGCTCCACGAGCTCGTCGACCTCGGTCCGCGCGGGGAGCTCCGAGGCGACCTCCAGCTTGGTGCGGCGCAGGAGGAAGGGCCGGAAGATCCGGGAGAGCGCGGCCTTGCGATCGGCGTCGCCGTCCCGCTCGATCGCGAGGCCGAAGCGGTGGCGGAACTGCTCCCAGCTCCCCAGCAGGCCCGGCACCGTCACCCGAAAGAGGCTCCACAGCTCGCCCACGTGGTTCTCCAGCGGCGTCCCGCTCAGCGCCACGCGGACGTCGGCCTGCAGCGCCCGCGCCGCCTTGGCGCGCTCGGTCTGCGGGTTCTTGATCGCCTGCGCCTCGTCGAGGACGAGGGTCGAGAACCGCCTCCCGCAGAGGAGCTCCCGCTCCCGCGCGAGGTAGGTGTAGCTGACGACGAGGACGTCCCGCGGGCCGAGCCCCGCGACGGTGGCGGCGCGATCGCCTTCGCCGAAGATCACCGGGCGCAAGGGAGGGGCGAAGCGCGCCGCCTCGCGGACCCAGTTGCCGCAGACGGAGGTGGGCGCGACCACGAGGGCGGGACCCTCCTCCATGCGGTGGACGAGGAGCGCCAGCGCCTGGACGGTCTTGCCGAGGCCCATGTCGTCGGCAAGGCAGCCGCCGCCGCCCCACGCCGCCAGCCGCGCCAGCCAGCGGAAGCCGTCCACCTGGTAGGGACGCAAGGTCGCCCGCAGCCCCTCCGGCACCTCGGGCTCGAAGCTCGCCGCTTCGCGCATCCGCTCGAGCATGGTGCGCAGCTCGAGGGCCGCCTCCAGCTCGCCGCCGCCGTCGACGAGGGCCTCGAGCGACGGGAGCGCCGCGAGGGACGCCTCGAGGCCTCCCCGCGAGGAGAAGGTCTGGTCGGCGGCCAGGGCGAGGCGCTCGCGGAGCTCGTCGCCCAGGGCGACCCAGGTGTCGCCCGAGACCTGCACGTAGCGGGCGCCGCGCCGGGCGGCGTCGAGGGCCTCGGCGATCCGGAGCTGCACGTCGTCGACCTCGATCTCGCCGTCGAGGCCGAGCCAGTCGCGGCGCGAGGCGAGGCGCAGGGAGACGTTCCCCGTGGTGGCGGCCCTCGTCACCCTCCAGCGATCGGAGCGCCACTCCACCCGCAGCGACTCGCTCGTCGGCAGCTCGCCCAGGCGCGCGAGGAGGTCGAGGGCGGCGTCGCCGTCGCGGACCCACGAGAACGATCCCGCTTCCGCGTCCTCCAGATCGAGCGCCCGCTGCACGGCGCCCGCCGCTGCCAGCTCCGCGGTGAAGCTGCGGCGCACGAAGATCCGGCGCCGATCGATCGAGCCGGACAGCACTTCGCCCCCCTGCCCCGGGACCAGCGCGGCGCCGCCGGGCGCCGGGGCGACGAGGAGCTGCACGGCGAGCGACACCGGACCTCGGCGCTCCACTCGCACCACCACCACGTCCCGGGCCGGGACCTCGTCGCCGAGGAGGCCCTCCGGGATCCGCATCGGCACGAGGGCCGCGAGCCTCGACGCCCGCTCCAGGACGGCGTGGGCCGCCTCCGCCGGGAACGCGCCGCCCCCCAGCGCCAGGAGCACCTCGCGGACCTTCGGGTCGACCCTGGCGACGAGGCAGCGGGCGGAGGGCTCGTCGAGGAGCACCACCGCGCCGTCGAAGGAGGAGGAGCGGAGCTGGGGGAGGATCGCTTCGGCAGGCGCGGCCGCCCCTTCGATCCAAGGGACGATGCGGACCGAGTCGCCGCGCTCCTCGACGGCGAGGCGGAGCGCAGCGGCGCGCAGGTCCAGCCTGCGGAGGGGCGGGCCCGAGAGGAAGACGTGGGGGTGGCCGCAGAGCTCCAGCAGGGCCTGCCGCGCGACGGCCTCGCGGGCGTGATCGGGCTGCCAGCCCTGCTGTCCCTGGAGCATCCGCACCACCCGCCGGTCGCGGGGATCGGCCACCTCGCCGAGGTCGTGGTGCCGCAGCGGCACCCCCGCGGAGAACCTCCCGCTCTTGAGGCGCCGCTGGACGATCACCGCCACCTCGGGGACGCCGGTGGCCGAGGGCGTGAGTCTCCACGCGATCCGGGTGTCGGCCTCGTCGCCCGCGATCGGGCCCGCCTCGAGCCGCGCGAGGGCCGCGTCCAGGCGGCCCAGCGCGCGCTGCCAGTCCGGCGCGCCAATGGCGGCGCGGAGCTCGTTCCGCAGGGAGGAGGATGGATCGAGGAGCCCCGCCAGGAGCGCGTCCAGCGCCGGCGCGACGTGGGGGCAGGCGAAGGCGCGGCAGGAGCACCAGGGCTCGGGCGGACCGGCGAGCTTGAACGTGACGGCGTGCTCGGCGCCGGCTCGCCACGGGTTGGAGCCGGCGACCTCGACGAAGATCTGCAGGCGCGACGGATCCTCGTGGAAGGCCCAGCGCAGGAGCCTGCTCTTGCGGGGGACGCCCCGCGCGGCGGCGAAGCGGGCCCGCCGCAGGCGCACGAGGAGGGGGTCGAGGACGCGGTCGCCGGTGGGCGCCTCCGCCCACCACGCCTCGATCGCCTCCGCCGATCGACCCAGGCCGAGCCTGGCGAACGCCTTGTGATCCAGCCAGGTGCGTACCGCCTCCTGCGCGAGGCCGAACCCGCGGCCACCCAGTCGCACGCGCAGGCGGGAGAGCCCCTCCGGCGACGGCGTGGCCAGCTCCTCCATGGTCGCCAGGGCGTCGCGCAGCGCCCCGGCGGCCGGCTCGTCCTCCAGGCCGACGAGCGCCAGCATCGCCGGATCGCCCAGCTCCGCCTCGATGCCGGCGGCGCGCGCCCACCGGCGCAGCGCCTCACCGCTCTCCCAGCGGGCGTCGAAGAGGGAGGAGAGTCGGTCGGTCGGGGCGGGGTCGGGGCGCAAGGTCTTTGGCTCGGGGGGAGACGGCGTTCCTACCAGAACTGCCGGCGCCCGTGGTTCACTCGCGACGCGGCCGGGCTCAAGCGAACCGGGCCAGGGCCGTCGCGGCCAAGCCGGCGAGGAAGGCCAGGTCGATCGCCGCCGCCACCGCCGCGAGGATCCGCGCCCGGCTCGACGTTTCCCCGGCGCGCTTCGCGAAGGAAAAGAGGGCGTCCAGGGAGACCATGGTGGCGATCGCCGGGACCACGGTGATCCCCAGGATCGCCGCGACGAACGCTCGCCTCGCCAGCTTGTCGGCGGGGTGCGGCGGCGCGGGGGACGGCTCGTCGGGCTCGTCGTCCCGGAGGACGGGATCCGGCACCACGTGGGGCGCCGCCAGGATGGCGAGGGCGTCCTTGCGCTCGGCGGGGTCGACCTGGAGGCGCACGCCGCCGACGGCGTTGGAGAGGTGGGGGGCCACGCCGACCAGCCCATCATCCAGCACCCGCGCCCGGATCCCGTGCCCCTTCAGGAGGTCCCTGGCGAAGACCGCCTCGTACGGCAGGCCATAGGCCCGGATGGTGATCCACTCCACGGCTTCCAGGTGCTCGGCGGCGATGGCGGTCCTCCTTCTCCGTTTTCTCCCACAGACGATACCGCTCCGGCGCCCGCCGGAGGTACCGGGACGCTCGATCGAGCCGCCCTGCGCTTGCGCTCGCCCGCTTTGCGGCCTATAGGGCTGCGGTTTACCTGCACCACGCGGCGACATGCTCGAAAAGGCATCCTCCTCCCTCCCAACAGACGTCCCCCCCGCAAACCGGGCCCTCGCGCGGCTGGCTCGGATCGCCACGGCGGCGCTCCACGCCAAGAACGCCCTGGCGATCTCCCGAGACGGCGCCGAGGCGCTGGCGATCGGCACCTCCTGCGACGGCCGGCCGCTGGACGAGGCGATGATCGCCTCCCTCGTCGAGATCCGGAGGCCGCTCCTCGTCGAGGACGCCGACGAGCTGGGGGAGGGCGGCGCGAAGGCGCTCGCCGCCACCCTCGGCGCCCGATCCCTGGTGGCGGTCCCGTTCTCGCAGAAGGACAAGGCGCGGCACGGGGTGCTCCTGGTCTGCGACGCCAAGCCCCGAGACTGGGGAGGGAAGGCGTTCGCGCTCCTCGAGGATCTGGCGCAAGGGGCGCTCGCCAGGTGGGCGCTCCTGGAGGAGGTCGCGGCGAGGAAGCAGCGGGAGGAGGAGCTCCTCCTGCTGCAGTCGCTGACCGACGCGATCTTCGGCGCTCCGGACGTGGCGAGCGCGATCCTCGTCACCCTGCGCCGCGTCTGCGAATTCACCGGCTGGGAGTACGGCGAGGCGTGGCTCCCCGACGAGCACGATGAGCGCCTGGAGAGCGCGCCGGAGTGGTTCTCGTTCCGGGACGATCCCTTCATCAGCGTGAGCAGGACCCTCACCTTCGGCCGGGGGTACGGCCTGCCCGGGCGGGTCTGGGAGCAGAAGGTCCCGATCTGGGAGCGGGACATCGCGAGCAGCCGTTCGTACCCGCGGTTGAACCTCGCCGCGTTGGTGGGGATCAAGGCCGCGGTGGGGATCCCCGTGCTCTTCCAGGGGCGGGTGGTGGCGGTGCTCGTCTTCCACACCACGAGGCTCGTCGAGGAGGACCGCCGCCTCGTCCGCCTCATCTCCACCGTGGCCTCGGAGCTGGGCGGCGCCGTGGCGGCGAAGCAGGCCGAGGATCGGCTGCGCGATTCCGAGGCGCGGCTCGCCGGTATCCTGGAGGTGGCGGCGGACTCGATCGTCTCCATCGACGGCTCGCAGCGGATCACGCTCTTCAACCGCGCCGCCGAGCGGATGTTCGGGTACGAGGCCGAAGAGGTGCTCGGCAGGCCCCTCGACATCCTGCTCCCGGAGGACGCGCGCGCGAACCACGTGGGGTACGTGCGCACCTTCGTGGAGTCGGGGCAGACCGCCCGCTTCATGAGAGAGCGGGGCGAGATCCGCGGCAGGCGCAAGAACGGCGAGATCTTCCCCGCCGAGGCGACCATCTCGGTGCTGCACCTGCGCGGCGAGCCCGTCTGCACCGTGGTCCTGCGCGACATCACCGCCCGCAAGGAGGCGGAGGCGGCGCTGAAGGCCCAGGCGATCCGCGACGACCTCACCGGCCTCCACAACCGGCGTGGCTTCCTCCTCCTCGCCGAGCAGAAGCTCCTCGCCGCGCGGCGCTCGGGTGTCTCCTGCGTGCTGCTCTACGTGGACATGGACGGCTTCAAGGCGATAAACGACGAGCTCGGTCATCCGGCGGGGGACGCGGCGCTGGTCGAGGTGGCGCAGATCCTGCGCCGCACCTTCCGGGAGTCCGATGTGGTGGCGCGGCTGGGCGGCGACGAGTTCGTGGTCCTGGCCCGCTGCGACGCCGGTTCGGGGGAGGCGATGCGCGAGCGCCTCCGCGCACACTTCGAGGAGGCGAACGCAGCCTCGTCGCGCAGCCACCCCCTGTCGCTCAGCATCGGCGTGGCCTCCTGGGATCCGGCGGCGCCGGCGTCGCTCGAGGCGCTGCTCGCGGACGCCGACGCGGCGATGCTCGAGGCGAAGCGGCGGCGCAAGGCCGGCCTCGCGGGCGCATGACCCGAAGGGGGAGGCGCCGCGGGCGGTTCCGGGCGCGATAGGATGAGCGCCATCCCCCTTTCCCAGCGAGTGGAGGCACCATGCAGCCCCGGCTGGCGGCCGGCCTCTTGCCGATCGTCCTCGCGTCGTGCGTCGCGATCCCGCGGCCTCCCGCCGTGCTGGGGATGCCGCGCGACGATCCCGAGGCGCGGCTCTCCGCGGTGTGGATCGGGCACGCGACCGTGCTGCTCCGCCTCGGCGATCAGCGGGTGCTCACCGATCCCAACCTGAGCGGCCTGCTCTACATCGTGCCCCGCGACACGCCGGCGTCGGTGCGCGCGTACGAGATCCCGTTCGTGCACGCGGTGGTGATCAGCCACATGCACTTCGATCACTTCGATCGGCCCACGCTGCGGTCGCTCTCGCCCTACTCCGCGCTCTTCTACCCGGACGGCGGGCAGCCCTACGCCATCTCGCTCACCCAGTATCGCCGCGAGCCGCTCGCACCCTGGCAGTCGGCGCGGGTGGGGAAGCTGACGATCACCGCTGTCCCGGTGCAGCACTTCGGCGGGCGCTATGGGCTGGACGCGTTCTGGAACCGCTCGTACACGGGGTACGTGATCGAGGCCGACGGGCTGAAGGTCTTCTTCGCGGGGGACACGGGGAACGCGCCGGCGCTCTTTCGCGAGGTGGGCGAGCGGTTCCCCGGCATCGACCTGGCGCTGATCCCGATCGCGCCCTACCGCGGCGACAGGGGGAATCGGGTGCACGCCAACCCCTCCGACGCGCTGGAGATCTTCCGGGTGGTGGGCGCCCGCCACATGATCCCCATCCACTACGAGGGCTACTACGGAAACTGGGGCGGCTACGACAAGCCCAGGCGCCACCTCGAGGAGGCGCTGGCCCGGGAGGGGCTGGGGGATCGGGTGTTTGCGCTGCGGCCGGGCGAGCGCTGGATCCTCCGGGACGACGGGCCGGTGGTCACCCGGGAGCTGCGCCGCAGGCCCAAGGAGACGGGCGTGGCCGGCCGGTAGCCCGGAAGTCGCCTGGCATCAGCGCGGAGGCACGAAGGCCCGGTTCTCTTCGGCCGCCGCCTTGGCGTCGAGCCCCTCCATCGCCGACTTGAGGCCGGCCAGGGACGCCACGAACGACGAGGCCTCGTAGGGGATGAAGAGCTTGTTGGCGGGGCCCGCCGCCATCGCCTGCAGGGCCTCGACGTACTTGAGCGCGAGGACCTCCGGCGTGGCGCGGCCCTGGTGGATCGCGTCGAAGACCTTGGCGATGGCCTCCGCCTCGCCCGCGGCCTTCAGCGCCTTGCCGCGCCCCTCGCCCTCCGACTCGAGGATCTCCGTCTCCCGGGCGGCCTCGGCGGCCATGATCCGGGCCAGCTTGTCGGCCTCGGCGCGGAGGAGCTCGGCGGCCTTCTCCGCCTCCGCCTCGAGGATGCGCGCGGTCTTCTGGCCCTCCGCCTGCAGCACCTTCGACTGGCGCTCGCCCTCCGCCTGGAGGATCTGCGCGGCCTTGAGGCCCTCGGCCTGGGTGACGCGGGCGCGGCGCTCCCGCTCCGCCGTCATCTGCAGCGCCATGGCGTTGCGGATCTCGAGGGGCGGCTCGATCTCCTTGAGCTCGACGCGGGTGACCTTCACGCCCCACTTCTCGCTGGCGTCGTCGAGGACCTCGCGGAGCCGGGTGTTGAGGGTGTCGCGGGAGGTGAGGGTCTCGTCCAGGGTGAGGCTGCCCATCACGTTGCGGATGTTCGTCTGGGTCAGTTCGTGGATCGCGCGGGGCAGGTTCTCGATCTCGTAGACTGCCTTCACCGGATCGATGATCTGGTAGTAGATCACCGTCCCCACCTCCATGGTGACGTTGTCGCGGGTGATCACGGGAACCTTCTCGAAGCCCATGATCTGCTCGCGGAGATCGATCCGAGGGGTGGAGACCACCATCCGCCCTTGGCCCGTCATGTACATGGACCGGGTGCTGTCGAGCAGCGGGATGATCACGTTGAAGCCGCTGCCCAGCACGCGGTGGAACCGGCCCAGCCGCTCGACGATCATCGCCTGCGACTGCGGGACGATCCGCACGCCCATCATGATGGTGACGAACGCGAACAGCGCGAGGACGATCAGGATCACAGTCATCTTCCGACTCCCTCTCTGCGGGCCCCCGGGATCCGGTTCACCCTGAGTGTCAGCCCCTCGATGGCCTCGACCCGTACCCGCTCGCCGACGTCGATGGGCACGTCGGCCGCCGCCGACCACGTCTCGCCGCCCAGGCGGACCAGGCCGCGCTTGGCGCCGGGGCCGATGGCGTCCGTCACCTCGGCCTCCCGGCCGATGATGGCGTCGGCGTTGGTGCGGACGTCGCTGCTCCGGGTGGCGAGGTACTTGCGGAAGAGCGTCCGCGACAGCGCCAGCAGCACGAAGGACGTGGCGATGAAGGCGCCGAGCTGCGTGTTGAAGCTGGCGCCGAAATACGCCAACCCCGACGCGACGACGCACCCGGCGCTGAACATCACGATGAAGAAGCCGCCGGTGAGCGTCTCCGCGATCCCGAGCAGGATCGCGAGGGCCAGCCAGAGTTGATAGGCGTGGGTGGGCAGGTAGCTGTCCAGGCTCGACATTCGCTCCTCTGGAGGAAGGAGCGATCTTCGCAGTTTCGGCGTGAGGAGTCGAGCGTCAGCTAGGCGTGGGCCCGGTCGATCGCCAGGGGCGAAGGGCGGGGATCAGCGGGCGCGGGCGGGGGCCGGCGTGCCGACGTCGACGCGGGGCTGACGCGCGCCCGGGGCGATCTCGTCCAGGTGCTCCTCGAACCACTCGTCGGCCAGGCGCCCCGTGAAGATCACCGAGTCGGCGAGGACGGCGGCGAGGTAGAGCAGGCCGGCGCCGGCGACCGACCAGAGGGCCGTCGAGGTCGAAGAGCCGCCGACGGCCGTTTCGATCGACGCCGACGCGCCCCACACCACGGCGATGGCGCGGATGATCTTGGTCGACCAGTGCTGCGAGCGTGGCATCGAGAGCGAGTCGTTCCAGTTCTTCGTCCAGTCCATCGTGTACCTGCCGTGTGAGGAACGCTCCCTTTCTACCCGGCGGCGCCAGAAAGCGCAAGGATTCCAAATGGTTACACTGTATGCGCGGGTGGCCGCAGGTGCGAACGTGTGGTCGGGCGGCGCCGGCCCGCGGGCGTGGGGAGCGCGGAATCTCCCGTGAAATGCGTGACTTGCGCGTCCTCGGTCCGTGACATGGACGTGGGACAGACCCTGCTGCGAGGTGCGTGTAGGTAGTTGGGCCACGCAGAGAGGGAACGTCTCCATGCTCAAGCAGAACGCACGCCTCGTCGATCTGGGGCTCCGTCTCACCGACTTGATCGTCCTCACGCTGACCCTACCGCTCGCGCACTGGGGCTACTCGGTCGCGCCCATGGCCCGCGCGGTCGCGCCGCCTCTGGCGGAGCTGTGGGGACCCTTCGTCGGCGTGCTCCTGCTGTGGATCGCGATCTCCGGCTCCTTCCAGGTGTACGGCGCCTACCGCACGCGGCGCATCTCCTGGGAGATCTTCCGCATCGCGAGGTCGATGGGCCTCCTCGCGCTGCTCGTGCTGGCCGGGATCTTCGTCGCCACGGATTCGAGGCTCCCTCGCATCTTCGTGGGCCTCTACTTCCTGGGAGCCTTCGCGATGATGGCGGCGAGTCGTTTGGTGCTACGCGTGGCGGCCCGGCTGCTGCGCCGCCGCGGCTACAACGTGCGGCGGTACGCGATCGTCGGCGTGGGGATCGGCGCGGAGGAGATCGCGACCATCTTCGAGCGGCAGCCGCAGTGGGGCTACCGGCTGGCGGGCTACATCCTCCCCGACGGAAACGAGTTCGTGCTCCCGGGCGAGACGATCCTCGGCACGCTGGACGAGCTCGATCGGATCCTCGATCAGCACGTGCTCGACGAGGTGGTCTTCGCGGTGCCGCGCGATCGGCTGCCCCTCATGGCCGACGCGATCCACACCTGCGAGGAGCAGGGCGTGCGCGTCGTCGTCTCCCTGCAGCCCCTCCAGCTCGGCACGGGGCGCATGTCGCTCCTCGAGCTCTCGGGCCTGTCGATGCTCGTCTTCGACCGCACCCCCAGCGATCCGATCGCGCTCGCGGCGAAGCGGGCCTTCGACGTGGTGGTCAGCGCGATCGCGCTGGTGGCGCTCTCCCCGCTCTTCGTCGCCGTGGCGGCGGCGATCAAGCTCGATTCGAAGGGGCCGGTCTTCTTCCGCCAGACCCGGGTGGGCCTCAACGGCCGCCCGTTCTCGATGGTGAAGTTCCGCTCCATGTACCAGGACGCGGAGGCGCGTCTGCAGGCCCTCCGCGATCAGAACGAGATGAGCGGGCCCGTCTTCAAGATGAAGAACGATCCGCGGATCACGCGGGTGGGGCGCATCATCCGCAAGCTCTCCATCGACGAGCTGCCGCAGTTCTGGAACGTGCTCACCGGGACGATGAGCATCGTCGGGCCCCGCCCGCCGCTGCCGGCCGAGGTGCGCCAGTACGAGCGGTGGCAGCGGCGGCGGCTCTCGGTGAGGCCGGGGATCACCTGCACCTGGCAGGTGAGCGGGCGGAACTCGATCCCGTTCGATCGCTGGATGGAGCTGGACCTCGAGTACATCGACAACTGGTCGCTCCAGCAGGACCTGAAGATCTTCCTGAAGACGATCCCGGCGGTGGTTTCCACGCGCGGGGCGCGTTGACTTCGTCGGCGCGGGGCTTCGGTCAGTCCCCTCAGAGCTCCGCGTCCAGGAAGCCGACCAGAATCTTCTCGTATTCGTCCGGAGCCGCCTGATCGAATCCGCCGTGCCCCGCGCCCGGGACGAGCCAGGTCCGGCTGCCCGGCGGAAGCGCCTGCTCCAGCAGGGGGATCATCCACTGTCCCTCGTCCTCGGATCCCGCGATGAGGAGCACGCGCCTTGGCGCGATGGCGCCGAGCACGTCCACGGGTCGGACGGCGTCGAGATCGATGCCGCGCAGATAGTAGGGGAGGAGCGCCCCCAGCCACGAGGGCAGGCCGTGGCTCGGGAAGTCGAGCTCCAGGTTCTCGCGAAGGCTCGTCCCGGGCGAGAGGAGCACGACGGCGCGGAGCCCCCGGTCGCGGGCCGCCGCGTGGGCCAGCGCGTTGGCGCCGATCGAGAAGCCGATGGCACCGAGGCGCTCCCGATCCACCTCGGGCCGCCGGCGCAGCCAGTCGGCAGCGGCCTCGATGTCGAGCTGCTCCTTCTCGCCCATGGTGACGGTCGAGCCTTCGCTCTCACCGTGGCCGCGCAGATCGAAGAGGAGCACGCCGTATCCGGCACGCACGAGGTAGCGGGCCTCCGGCAGGAGCCCGAGTCGCCCCTGACCGAGCCCGTGTGCGAGGAGCACGGTCTTGCCTAGGCGCGGCGGAACGAACCAGCCAAAGAGCTGCAGGCCGTCGCTGGTGCGGAACCGAGCGTCCTCGATCGGGCAGCTCTCACCGGGCGGGCAGAGGTCCTTCGGCCGCTCCGGTCGGTCGCGCCCCACGTGGAACTGTTGGTCGCTTCGCATCGCGCCGCGGCCGATGAGGGCCGCAAAGGCGAGGACGCCGATGCCCATGAAGGCGACCAGGACGCTGCGAGCAGATCTCATGCGGCACCCTCCACGACCAGATCCTCTCCGCTCCACAAGTGGAGCTGCGGCTCGCCTCCCTCGACGGCGAGCGCGGCGGCGTACCCTTCCGGTACGGGGAGATCCCGCAGCCACCAACGGCGCGGGTCCATCCCTTCGAGGAGCCGGGCATCGTCCCGGGCGAGGGTCACGGAGAAGGTGGTGGTGGGTAGGAGGAAGCCGCCGCCCTCGGCCTTGAGGATCGCCTCCTTCCGCGCCCACAGGCGGAAGAAGGCATCGGCCTGCGCGGAGGGCTCCATTTCGAGGAGCGCCGCCTGCTCGCGGGACGAGAAGACGGTGCTCGCGATCGAATGGATATCGACCCCGCTGTGTCGCTCGACGTCGACGCCGAGCTCGCGGTTGCGCGCGATCGCCACGAGGACCAGGTCGCCGGAGTGCGAGACGTTGAAGCCGACGCGGACTCCTGCGTCGGGTGCGAGCACGGGCTTTCCGTGTGGACCTTCTGCCAGCGGCACGCGCACCGGGCTGCAGCCGAGGATGCGGCCGAGGAGGAGGCGAAGCGAGACGCGGCCCGCCCGAAACCGGCGGCGGTCGATCTCGGCCCGAAACGCAGCGGAGCGCCGCCTCTCCCCCTCGTCCAGAAGGCCCTCCAGCCCCGCACCCGCGCCGGCCCCCGAGACGTCGATCCCGATGACGTGGACCGACCCTTCCGCGAAGTCGTCTGCGGCGAGCGCGGGCCAGTCGTTCATGTGCCAGTCCGCAAAGATTGCTTCTCGCCGAATCGTTCCTCGATCCAAACGGCGAGCCGCTCCACCAGGGTTCGGCGGTGGTCCAGCACCGAGAAGAGGTGGTCGGCCTCCGGAACGAAGATCTCGTCGATGTGGCCCCGGAAGTCGCCCGGCAACATCTCGAAGAACTGTCCGCCGTAGCCGTAGGTGGGGTTGGCGCCGCCGGAGTAGACGGCGAGGATCTGCACGCCGCGGTGCACGAGCTCCTCGAGCTGCCGCGAGAGCAGCTCCGGCGTCGGATAGTCGCGTCTGAAGATGCGATCCTCCTCGCCGATGCCGCGCTGCTGCTCGGCGGTGAGGCGAAGCCGTGCGAGCACGCTCCGGGCATAGCGGCGCCAGCGGCGGAGCGAGAGCAGCCGGGTCATGTACCAGCGCACGAGGAAACGGCGGGTGCGATAGGCGTAGCCTTCGATCCAGATCATCCCGGCCACGCGGGGATCCGCGAGGGCGACGCCGTGGGCGACGTCGGTGCCGGAGCAGAAGCCGATCACCACGAATTGCCTGACCCCGTGCTTGCGTTCGAGGTGGTCCATCGCGTCGCGCATGTCGAGGACGGCGCGCTCGGACTCGCTGGCACCGCCGATGCGGACGGCGCTGTCTCCCATGCCGGAGAGATCGAAGCGAAGCACGGGGAAGCCACTCGCGGCGAGGCGTCGGGCCAGCTCCACCCAGATCCGTCCCGGCCCGACGCGGGTCTGGATTCCTACGTTCGTCAGCAGGATCGCCGGCGCGTTCGCGATCCCGGCGGAGCGCGGCTCCGTGAGGATGCCGGTCAGGCCGCGGCGGGGCCCGAAAGCTTCGACCCGCTCCTTCATACCTTTCCCTCTTGGAGCGCCGCGACCAGGGTGCGCAGCACCTCGTCTCCCAGTGCGCCCGAGGGTGCCGCCGGCTGGATGCGGAGCTCGATCGCCCGCGCCTCCCTCTCCAGTTGTCCGGCGAGCTCCCGCTGGTCGGGCCTGTCGTCCGCGGCGAGCATCACGACCCGGCCCTTGAACCCGTCCGCCGCTCCGAGCAGGTCGAGGCCCGAGAGATCCTGCCGCAGGCCGTGCACCATGGGATACCCGAGGACGGCGTTCTCGTCGCGGGGGACGGGATGGCGTGACCAGCGGCGGCGGTCCTCCTCGAGGTCCTCCAACTCCTGCAGGTAGCGGCTTCCCCGTACCACGGGCTCCCACAGGACGACGTCGCCCACGTCCTTGCGGGCGCAGGCCACCTCCAGCGCCAGCGCCGCGCCCAGACGAAGCCCGACGAGCGAGACGCTCCGCAGGCCGGCGAGCCCCTTGAGCTCGTCGATTGCAGCGCCGACGTCCCTTCGCCACGTCGCGAGGGAGCCCTCCTCGAGCTCGCCGGCCGAATCTCCGGTTCCCGTGTAGTCGAAGCGAAGGACGTGGAAGCCCGCGTGGGCGAGGCGTACCGCCAGTTTCCGGAAAGGCCAGTGGGCGTGCTCGTACTCCATGAAGAGCGGATAGCAGAGCACCACGCCCGAGCGGCGATCGGCCGCGTCGGGCGGGTGGTAGACACCGAAAAGATGGTGCTCGCCGGGACCGAAGAAGAAGGGTGTCACGACCGTTTCTGCCCCGCAAATCCGCGCCAAAGCCTCCCGAGCATCCGCTCGGCGAAGGAGGCTGCCGCCCGCTCTTCCCCACCGCTCGGCCGCGCTTCGTTCGCAGTGGTGCCCTCCAGCATCTCGGAGGCGATCTGCTCGAGCGAGCTCGTGACGAACATGCGCGGCGGAACGTTGACGCCCGTCCGTCGGGCGAGCTGCGCCACCACCTGCATGCAGAGCAGGGAGTGGCCGCCCAGGTCGAAGAAATTGTCGTGGACGCCGATGCGCTCCTGACCGAGCGCCTCGCGCCAGAGCCCGGCGAGGAGCTCCTCGGCCCCGGTCCGCGGCGGCACGAAATCGTCTCGGTCCGCGACGGCCCCTGCAGGAGAGGGCAGCGCCTTGCGGTCGACCTTGCCGTTGGGCGTGAGCGGCAGGGCGCCCAGCTCCACGAAGTGCTGCGGGACCATGTAGTCCGGCAGCACGCTGCGGGCGTGCTTGCGCAGGTCGTTCTCCGAGATCTCCTCCCCCTCGGTGGGGACGACGTAGGCGACGAGCCGCTCGTCGCCCTCGCGGGCCTCCCAGACGCTCGCTACGACGCTCGCGACCGACGGATGGCGGGCGATTGCGGCCTCGATCTCGCCGAGCTCGATCCGGAAGCCGCGTAGCTTCACCTGCTGATCGTTGCGGCCGATGTACTCCAGCTCACCGTCGGCGCGGAGGCGGACCACGTCGCCGGTTCGGTAGAGGGTGCCGCCCGGCCGGAAGGGATCGGGCAGGAAGCGCTCGGAGGTGAGATCGGGTCTCTCGTGGTAGCCGAGGGTGACGCCGGCGCCGCCGATGTAGAGCTCGCCCGGTACGCCGAAGGGCACGGGCTGGAGCCGCTCGTCGAGAACCCAGGCGGTCTGGTTGGGGAGCGGCCTTCCGATCCGCACCGGTTCGCCGACGCGCACCCGGGACACGGTGCTCCACACGGTCGTCTCGGTGGGGCCGTACATGTTGTAGAGGCGTTCGACCCGCGAGGCGATCTCTTCGGCGAGGGTCGGGGGCAGCGCCTCGCCGCCGCAGAGCGCGGTGAGGTGCGGGCTCCCCTGCCATCCCGCGGCGAGGAGCAGGCGCCAGGTGGCCGGCGTCGCCTGGAGCATGCGGATGCCGCGGGTCGCCAGGACCTCAGCGAGGCGGCCCCCGTCGCGGGCGGTCTCGTTGCTGGCGATCACCACGCGGCCGCCCCGAGCCAGCGGCAGGAAGAGCTCCAGGACGGAGATGTCGAAGGAGAGAGTGGTGATGGCCAGGAGGGTGTCGTCCGGGCCGAACCCAGGCTCGCGCGCGACCCCTTCGAGGAAGTTGACGACGCTCCGATGGGGAACGAGGACGCCCTTGGGCGTGCCGGTCGAGCCGGAGGTGTAGATGACGTAGGCGACGTCGTCGGGGGTCGCGTCGGCTTGCGGATCCTCGACTCCTTCGGGCTCCATCGATCCCCCGACCGCCTCGTCGACGCGGAGGACGGGGACGGGAAGCGGTCCGAGCACGTCTCGGTTGGGCTCGTCCGTGACGAGGAGCGCGAGGGTGGAATCGCTGGCGTAGAAGCGCAGCCGCTCGGGAGGAAACTCCGGATCGAGGGGTACCCACGCGGCGCCGGCGCGGAGGATGCCGAGGAGCACCGCCACCAGATCGCGGCTTCGGTCCATGCACACGCCGACGCGGGCGCCGCGCCGCACCCCCAGGGCGCGCATGCGCCACGCGAGGTCCGCCGCCCGTCGTTCCAGTTCGGCATAGGTGAAGGACCCGTCGTCGGCCTCGACCGCGATCGCATCCGGGTGCTGCCGTGCGGAGCGCGCCACGACCTCGTCGAGCCGGAGGGCGCCGGCTCCCGGCTTCTCGACGAGCTCGTTCCAGGAGCCGAGGAAGGCTCGATGCGAATCGGGGACGTACTCGAGGGCCGCCACCGGGGAATCGGGCTTCACCAACGCGTCGAAGAGCAGCTTGCGATACGAGTCGGCGAAGGCCCGGGCGGTCTCCTCGTCGAAGAGGTCGCTCGTGTACTCGAGCCCGAAGACCAGCGATTTCCCGGTCTCCTTCACCACGAGGAAGAGGTCGGCCGGCGCCGCGTGCACCGGGGCGAAGAGCTCGGTGAACGGGATCCCGCCGATGGAGTCGTTGCGGTTGCGGACGTCCTGGAATCCGAAGAGGACCTGGTAGATCGGCGTGCGGCTTGGATCGCGCGGAACCTGCAGGTCCCGCACCAGGGTCTCGAACGGGTAATCCTGGTGTTGAAAGGCGTCGAGGACCGTCGTTCGGACGCGCGCGAGCAGCTCGTCGAAACCGAACGACGGATCGACGTCGGTGCGGAGCGCGACCGTGTTCATGAAGAACCCGAGGAGCTCCTCGGTCTCCGGGATGGACCGTCCGCGCACCGGCGTGCCGACGATGATGTCGCGCTGGCCCGAATAGCGATGGAGGAGCGCCTTGAAGCCGGCGAGCAGCACCACGTAGAGCGTGGCGCCGTGGGCCTGGCCGTAGGCCCTGAGGCGTTCGGTCTCCTCGCGGGAGAACGTGAATCGCAGCGTATCTCCCCGGTGCGTGGCTACGGCCGGGCGCGGGCGATCGGTGGGGAGGTCGAGGACGGGGAGCGTCCCGCCCAGCTTCTCCATCCAGTAGGCCCGCTGCTCCTCGACGTCCTCGCCCCCGGGATTCGCGCGATTCCAGGCCGCCCAGTCGCGATAGCGAATCGGCAGAGGGGCGAGCGGCGAGGGTTCGCCCCGAGTGAACGCGCCCACCAGCGCGTCGAGCTCGCGAAGGAGGACGTCGTATGACCAGCCGTCCCAGGCGATGTGATGGGCGACGAAGTAGAAGACGTACTCCGCGTCGCCGGTCCGGTAGAGCGAGGCGCGGAAGGGCGGACCACGCACGATGTCGATGGGCTCGTCGGTCGTCGCTTGCATGCGGGCGAAGAGCTCCGCCTCGCGGGTGGATTCCGGCAGCGACCGCAGATCGATCGGGTCGATCGGGTAGGGTGCCGGCTCCGAGATCCGCTGCACCGGCCCGTCGGCGGTCAGCTCGAAGGTGGTGCGCAGCGGCTCGTGGCGATCGATCACCGTCTGCAAGGCGCGGTCGAAGGCAGCCACGTCCAGCTCGCCGTGGAGCCGAAAAGCGGCAGGGATGTTCCAGACGGACGTGCCCGGCACGAACTGCTCGAGGAACCAGACCCCCTGCTGCGCGAAGGAGAGCGGGACGTCCGACCCCTCCGGCAGCGTGGGAATTCGTCGCGCGGCAGCGGGGGCATCCGACCCGTCGCGAGGGAGAAGACGCGCGAAGGACTCGACGGTCGGCGCCTCGAAGATCTTGCGGAGGCCGATGGCGATTCCGTGCTCGCGCTGGAGGCGCGCGAGGGCCTGCGCGGCCAGGAGCGAGTGGCCGCCCAGGCGGAAGAAGTCGTCCAGGACGCTGATCCGCGGCAGCCCCAGGACCTCCTTCCAGATCGCCGCGACCAGCTTCTCTTCATCGGTGCGCGGCTCGACGAAGGGCGCCGTCGCCACGACGCCCGAGGGCGCGGGCAGCGCCTTGCGATCCACCTTGCCGTTCGGCGTGAGCGGCAGGCGCTCGAGCGACACGAAGTGCTGGGGGATCATGTACGAAGGCAGCTCCGCCGCCAGATGCGCCCGCAGGCTCTCCTCGTCCGGCGCCTCGCCGCGGCTGGTGAACCACGCCACGAGACGCTGATCGCCGTCCCGCTCCTCCCGAACCGCCGCGACCGCAGCCGCGATCGCGGGATGCGAGGCGAGCCGCGTCTCGATCTCGCCGAGCTCGATGCGGAAACCGCGGAGCTTCACCTGCTGATCGTTGCGGCTGATGTATTCGAGCTCGCCGTCCGGGTGCAGGCGGACGACGTCGCCGGTGCGGTACAGCGTGCCTCCCGGCTGGAAGGGATCGGCGAGGAAGCGCTCGGCGTTGAGCGCGGGCCTCTGGTGGTAGCCGAGGGTGACGCCGGCGCCGCCGATGTAGAGCTCGCCCGGGACGCCGAAGGGCACGGGGCGGAGGCGCTCGTCGAGGATCCGGGCGGTCTGGTTGGGGAGCGGCCTGCCGATCCGCACCGGTTCGCCGACGCGCACCCGGGACATGGTGCTCCACACAGTCGTCTCTGTGGGCCCGTACATGTTGAAGAGGCGATCGACGCGCGAGGCGATCTCGGAGGCGAGGCCCGGCGGCAGCGCCTCGCCCCCGCAGAGCGCGGTCAGGCGCGGACTCCCCTTCCAGCCCGTCGCGAGCAGGAGGCGCCAGGTCGCGGGTGTCGCCTGGAGCAGGCTGATGCGGCGGGTCTCCAGAGCCTCGGCGAGGCGGGCGCCGTCGCGGGCGGTCTCGCTGCTGGCGATCACCATGCGGCCGCCGCGGCTCAACGGGAGGAAGAGCTCGAGGATGGAGATGTCGAAGGAGAGGGTGGTGACGGCGAGGACCGCGTCGTCCGGGCCGAAGCCGGTTTCGCGCGCGACCCCTTCGATGAAGTTGACGACGCTCCGATGGGGGACGAGGACGCCCTTGGGCTTGCCGGTCGAGCCGGAGGTGTAGATGACGTAGGCGACGTCACCGGGCCTCGGGCGTGCCTCGGGATCGTCGAGCGCTTCCGGATCCTCGGCCTCCTCGCCGACGACCAGGACGGGAATGGGCAGCGGCTCGAGGACGTCGCGGTTCGGCGCGTCGGCGAGCAGGAGGGTCAGCGCGGCGTCATTCGCGTAGAAGCGCAGCCTCTCTCGCGGGTACTCCGGATCGAGTGGCACCCAGGCGGCCCCCGCCTCGAGGATGGCGAGGACGGAGACGACCATCTCCCGGCCGCGCGTCATGCAGAGGCCGACGCGGGCGCCGCGGCGCACCCCTTGGCGGTGCAGGCGCAGGGCGAGGCGACGAGCGCGCGCGAGCAGCTCGTCGTAGCGGAGGGCGCATTCCTCGTCCTCGACCGCAATCGCGTCGGGATGGGCGCTCGCCGCCCGCGCCACCAGCGACAGGAGCGTGTCGTCCCGACGCATCTCCATCGTGGCGCCGGTCCCGGCGTCCAGGATCCGCTTCCGCTCGTCGGCGCCGAGGAGGGGCAGATCGTCGAGCGCGACCTGCGAATCCGCCGCTGCCGCGCCGAGGAGCTCGAGGTAGGACCCCATCCACCGGCGGATCGTCTCCGCGTCGAAGAGATCCGCGTTGTACTGGCACTCGAGAACGAGGCGCTCGCCGTAGGCGACACCGCTCACGAAGAGCTCGAAGTTCTCGTAGCGCCGGAGGTTGGAGTGGAAGCGGACCCGAAGGCCCCCGAAGGGGAGGTCCTCTTCGGTCAGCCCCTGGTCGACGTTGAAGAGCACCGAGGCCAGCGGCAAGCGCGACGGATCGCGGCTCAGGGGCAGGCTCCGGAGGAGCGCGCCATAGGAGAGGAGCTGGTGGTCCTGGGCGTCGAGCATGGTGTCTCGCACGCCGCGGGCGAGCTCGGCGAAGGTCATGTCGCCCTGCAGCCTGGTGCGGAGCGCGAGGGTGTTGACGCAGTGGCCCACCAGCTCGCCGCTGCCCGTCGAGGATTGTCCGGAGGACGGGATGCCGACCACGACGTCGTGCTGGCCGGTCAGGCGATACGCGAGCGCCTTGAAGCCGGCGAGCAGCGTGGCGGCGAGCGTGCAGCCGGCTCGTGCACCCGCGCTCTTGATGGCGGCGAGGAGCGGCGCAGGGATCTCGACGTCCTCTCGTTTCGAGGCGTAGGTCTTGCTGGCCGGACGCGGCCGATCGCTGGGTAGGTCGAGGGGAGGGGGCAGGTCGCGGAACCGTTCCAGCCAGAAGCGCTCGGCCTCGGTCCACTCGGGCGTACTCTCGCGGCGGCGCTCGGCGGCGGCGTAGGCGCCGAACGAAGGCGCGGGGGCGAGCTTTGCGGCCTCGCCGCTCAGGCGCGCTTCGTAGAGGGCGTCGAGCTCGCGCAGGAGCACCCCGATCGAGAACCCGTCGCAGACGATGTGGTGTGCCGAGAAGGTCAGCCAGTGCCGCTCCGGGCCGAGCCGCAGCAGCGTGGCGCGGTAGAGCGGGCCTCGCTCCAGATCGAAGGGAGTGGAGACCTCTGCCTCGAGGTGCTCATCGAGCGCGGCCTGCGCCGCCTCGGCATCGCGGTCGGAGAGATCGACGAAGCGCAGCAGGGCATCGCCTGGCTCCGCGACGAACATGGTGGTGCCGTCCGGCGAAAAGGTCCCGCGGAGCGACTCGTGGCGACCGACCAGATCGGTGAGAGCGCCCTGGAGGGCGGTCGGATCGAGCGCACCCTCGAACTCGAGGGAAATCGACTGGTTGAAGGCGCAGGACGCCTCGTCGCACATCTGCGCGGCGATCCAGAGCTCGCGCTGCGGATCGGTCGATGGAAAGGTTCGCTCGAAGGAGCCGCCAGCGAAGGGATCGAAGGTGCTGCTGCTCATGTTCGCTCCAAAATGACGGTTCAGGCCTCGAGCTTGACGTAGCGTCCCGGCCGGTCCGGGTCCAGTACGTACCAGGCGGGATTGCCCTCCGGATCACGACCGAGCCGCGCTCCGGGAACTGGGGGACGGCTGGCGTCGAACTCCGTCACCTCCGGCCGCGCCGGCGCCGGGAGGAAGCCGCCGTCCTGCAGCTCCGCGATCGCTTCGCGGAAGGCAGCGATGATCCGATCCACGTCGGCGTCGGTGTGCGCGGTGGTCAGGAAGCAGGGGGCTCCTTCGTAGACGTGCACACCGCGATCGCGAAGCGCGTAGTAGAGGAGGTCGCCGAGCGGCCGAGCGTCCTCGTAGACGGGCCTCCACATCGAGGCGAAGCGCTCGATCCGGAGCGGCGCACCCGCGAGCGTGAAGTGCGCGTTGAGGGTCGACGTCAAGCGCTCAGTGCGAGCGTTCAGCTCTTCCTGCAGCGCGGGACCCCGCTCCACCAGGTGCAGGAGCACCGCCTTCGCCGCGGCCATCGCCAGCGGATGGCGGACGAACGTCCCGGCGAGGCAGGTCACGCCGACGGAGGGAGCCGAGTCGTCGCCGAACTGCCAGGCGCCCCCGTCGAGGGCGTCCAAGAAGCGCCGCGATCCCGCGATGACCCCGATCGGCATGCCGCCGCCGACCACCTCGCCGTAGACGGCGATGTCCGCCCGGACGCCGAAATGCGCCTGTGCCCCGCCGGGATGGGAGCGGAAGCCGGTGATCGCCTCGTCGAAGATCAGCGCGGTACCCGCCTCGGCCGTGATCGCCCGGAGCTCTTGGAGGAACTCGTGCGGCTGGAGGTCCGGCCGTCGACCCTGCACCGGCTCCACGAGCACCGCCGCCAGCTCCGAGGCGCGGTCGCGCAGGACCTCGAGAGCTCGGGGCTCGCCGTAGTCGAGGACGATCGCATCCTCGGGCCCCTCGGACAGGATCCTCGTAGCCGCCGGCAGCGCGCTCGCGATGTCCTCGTCGAAGATGCCGTGCGAGCTGCCCGAGAAGAGGGCGACGATGCCGCGACCGGTGACGGCGCGGGCCATGCGCACGGCGCCGATCACCGCCTCGGTGCCGGTGTTGCAGAAGGCCGCGCGCTCCATTCCCGTGAGCTCGCAGACGAGCGAGGCGACCTCGCCGGCCAGCGGCGTCTGCAGGCCGAGCTCGAACCCGTTCTCGAGTTGCTCCCGAATGGCGCGGACCACCGGCTCGGCGCCGTGGCCGAGGAGGTTCGAACCGAAGCCATTCAGCACGTCGACGTACTCGTTCCCGTCGACGTCCCAGACGCGCGACCCGCGGGAGCGGACGACGACGAGAGGGTAGGCGAGCTCCTTGGTCGCGGGGCGAAATCCGCTCACCACCCGAGGGTCGGCGAGGCGATCCCGGGACGCCTGTGCCGCCGCCTTCGAGCCCGACGTGCGCGCGCCGTACCGGCGGACGAAGCTGTCGAGGCGCGCCTTCTGAACCGGCGTGAGTTCCGGGGCGGACCCCGCGTGGGGGCGGGCGACGGTGCCGAAGGCCTTCTTCACGTCCTGGCGGACGGGACCCCGCTCCTCGTCCGACGCATCTACGGCCGCCCTCGCCGCTGCGGTCGCTGCAGGAACGGGTGCCTGGGCAGGATCCTCTTGCGTGAGGGGCTCGAGCGGGGCGTGCGCTTCCTGCGAAGCGGGTGCCACCCCGAGGACCGCGAGCTGCCGGGCCATGAGTTGGAGCTGTTGCTGGATCAGCGCCTGGATGTCGATCCCGTGGGCGGTGGTGGCCGGGAATCCTTCGAGGGTGGGGAAGGGGGTGGCCGTGGAGAGGTCGTTCACGGCGGGCAGGCCGGCGGTGGGGACGCTGCCTGCGGCGGGCAGGGAGGTGCCCTCGACCGGCGGCGCCTTCCGCTCCGATGCCGGTGCAGGCTCCGCCGGGAGCGAGGCATCCAGGTGGGCGGCGAGGGCATCCAACGTCGGGAGCTCCGTCATCAACTGGCGGAAGGTGATCGAGGCCGAATACTTGCGTGAGATGGAGCGGGCGAGCTGCGTCAGCATCAGCGAATCGAAGCCTAGCTCCAGGAACGTGCCCGAGGGCTCGAGGTGCTCGCTCTCGATTCCGGAGATGTCGGCGCACAGCGCCCGCAGCTCGTCGAGCAGGCGGCTGATGCGGCCGGTGTCGCGGGGTTCCATGGCGGGAGGTGCCTCCGCGCTGCGGGGGGAGGGGGAAGCGGCTTCGGGAAGCGCGTTGGTCGTGACCCAGTGGCGCCGTCGCTCGAAGGGATAGGTGGGAAGTGGCAGGCGGTACCGCTCCCCGTAGGCGTGCAGGCTTTCGAAATCGAGGGGAAGGCCGGCGCAGAAGATCTCCCCCGCAGCACCGAGAAGTGAGGTCCACTCGTCGTCGCCCATGGCGGGGTTGCGCAGCGAAGCGACGCCGAGCTGGTCGCCGCGCAGCCGCTGCCGCGCGAGGGTCGTGAGCGTCGCCCGGGGACCGACCTCGAGGAGCAGGCGCGACGGCTCCTCCAGGAGCACGCCGAGCGCGTCCGCGAAGCGTACCGGCTCGCGAAGGTGGCGGGACCAGTACCCCGGATCGGTGGCCTCGCGCTCGCTCATCCAGCCGCCGGTGACGGTGGAGACGATGGGCAGGCGCGGCGCATGGAGCCGGACGGAGCGGACGGCCTCCTCGAAGGGTTCGACCACCGGATCCATCATCGGCGAGTGGAACGCGTGGGAGGTGACCAGCGGGCGGCAGGCGACGTCCTCCGCCTCGAGGTCCTTGCACAGCGATTCGAGCGCCTCGACCGGGCCCGCGACCACGCACTGGGTGGGTGCGTTCAGGGAGGCGATGGCGAGGTCGGGCGGGAGTCGCTCGCGGATGGCATCCGCCGAAGCGCGCACCGACAGCATGCCGCCCGGCGGGAGCGATTGCATGAGGCGACCGCGCTCGGCGACGAGGGCGAGGGCATCCTCCAGCGAGAACACCCCCGCGATGCAGGCGGCGACGAACTCCCCGACGCTGTGTCCCGCCATCGCCTCCGGACGGATGCCCCAGCCGAGCCAGATCTGCGCCAGTGCATATTCGACGACGAAGAGCGCGGGCTGGGTGAACGAGGTCTGGCGAAGAAGGTCCGCGGCCTCTTCCTCTCCACCAGGCGCCGGATAGAGGACGTCGCGCAGGTCGCGTCCGAGCTTCTCTTCGAGGAGGCCGGCGCAGCGGTCGACCACCGAGCGGAAGGTCGGGTCCCAGCGGTAGAGGCCCTCGCCCATCCCCACCGATTGCGCACCCTGGCCCGGGAAGAGGAAGGCAGGCTTGGGCGGCGGCGTCGCCGCACGACGCGAGCTCACCCGTGCCGGATCCTCGCCGCGAAGGAGCTGGGCGAGCTCCCCGGTGGTAGCGGCGACCACGGCCCGGCGGTAGGGGAGCGCCCGCCGTCCCACGCCGAGCGTGTAGGAGATGTCGGCGAGGGGCCGATCCGGCTGCCGGCCGGCGTCCTCCGCGAGGCGGGAGGTCGCCTCCTCGAGCGCCTCGGGTGTGCGGCCGGAGAGGACCACGAGCTGGCGCGGGAGCGCGGCGCCGGAGGGGGCGCGGGCCGGCGCCTCCTCGAGCACCACGTGCGCGTTCGTTCCCCCGACGCCGAAGGAGCTGACGCCGGCGCGCCGCGGGCTCTCGCCGCGGGGCCAGGGGCGCCTCTCGCTCGTCACCACGAAGGGGCTCGCGGCGAAGTCGATGTGGGGGTTGGGCCGCTGGAAATGGAGCGTCGGGGGCAGCTCCTCGTTCTCGAGGGCGAGCACGGTCTTGATCAAGCCGGCGACGCCGGCAGCCGCCGTGAGATGACCGAAGTTGCTCTTGATGCTGCCGAGCTGGCAGAAGCCCGCGTCCTGCGTTCCGAGGCGGAAGGCACGCGTGAGCGCCTCGACCTCGATGGGATCGCCGAGCGGCGTAGCCGTACCGTGCGCCTCCACGTACGAGATCGATCGCGGATCGATGCCGGCGTTGGCGTGCGCCATCGCGATGGCCGCCGCCTGCCCCTCCACGCTCGGCGCGCTGAAGCTGGCCTTGCCGCCGCCGTCGTTGCTCAGGCCCACGCCACGGAGGACGGCGCGGATGGGATCGCCGTCCCGGAGCGCGTCCGAGAGTCGCTTGAGGACCACTGCGCCGGCACCGTCGCTGAAGACCGTTCCGCTCGCCGCGGCGTCGAAGGGCCGGCAATGGCCGTCGGACGAGAGCATCCCGCCTTCGTCGTAGACGTGCCCGGTGTGTTGGGGGACGGTGATCGCCGCTCCACCGGCGATCGCCATGTCGCATTGCCCGGTCCGAAGCGCGTGGAATGCCTGGGCCACCGCCACGAGCGAGGTCGAGCACGCCGTATGAATGCTGATCGCCGGGCCGCGGAGATCGAGGCGATGGGCGACGCGGGTGGCGACGTAATCCTTCTCGCTGGCGACCATCGCCAGGAGGTCGCCGACCTTCTCGATCACGTCCGGCCGCTGCGCCACCTGATTGGGGAAGTAGGTGTTGTTGTGTACCCCAGCGTAGACGCCCACGGCGCCGCAGATGCACTCGGGCACGTAGCCCGCCGACTCCAGCGCGGCCCACGCCACCTCGAGGAAGACCCGCTGCTGGGGATCGAGGACCTCCGCCTCGGCCGGCGAGATGCCGAAGAACGCCGCGTCGAACCGATCGGCGTCGGCGAGGATCCCGCGGGCGCGGACGTAGCGCGGATCGCTGGCGAGGGCCTTGGGCACGGCGGGATCGAGCTCGTCGGGACCGAAGAAGGTGATCGACTCGACGCCTTCGACGAGGTTGTTCCAAAGCTGGTGCAGATCGGCGGCGCCCGGGAAGCGGGCCGCCATGCCGACGATGGCCACCGGCTCGTCGTCCCGGCCCCTCGCGCCGGCCGCCCTGGCGAGCAGCGCTCGATCCAAGGCCGATCCGTCGCCAACCGCGGCGAGGATGCTACGGATGGTCGGATGCTGGAAGAGCTGGGGGATGGTCACCGCCTCGAGGCCCTCGCGCTGCATCCGCCCGACCGCCTCGACGGCCAACAGCGAAGTCCCGCCCAGATCGAAGAAGCTGTCGTCGACGCCGATGGTGTCGATGCCGAGAACCTCTCTCCAGATCCCGGCCACGAGGGCCTCGTCGGAGGTGGACGCGGCGGCGAAGGGAACGGCGAGTGCGGGGCGTTCCCGGCCCGGGGCGGGCAGCGCCTTGCGGTCGATCTTCCCCGAGGGGGTGCGAGGGAAAGCGTCGACCACTACGATGCGGCTCGGGACCAGGTACTCGGGGAGCCGCTCCAGCAGGAAGTTGCGCAGGGCGGTCGCCGCGCCGTCGAGGGCGTCGCCGAGCTGCACGTAGCCATACAGCCGCTTGTCGCCCGGTCGCTCCTCGCGGACGAGGGCGACGGCGTGGGACACCGACGGATGGGACGCGAGCGCGACCTCGACCTCGCCGAGCTCGATCCGGAAGCCGCGGACCTTCACCTGATCGTCGGTGCGCCCCAGAAATTCCAGGGCGCCGTCGTCGCTTCTTCGGACGAGATCGCCGGTCCGGTAGAGGCGCTCCAACGCATCGCCGTCGCCGGTCACCAGGACGAAGCGCTCCGCCGTCAGCTCGGGCTGGTCGAGGTAGCCGCGCGCCAGGCAGCGACCGCCGAGGTAGAGCTCCCCCGGCGAACCGTCGGGGACAGGGCGGAGCCCATCGTCCAGGACCCGGGCGATGATGCCGGGCAGCGGCCGGCCGATCGGCGGGAGCGCGGGCCAGGTGTCCGGCGGACCCTCGAGGGTGAACGCCGTCGCGACGTGGGTCTCGGAGGGGCCGTAGTGGTTGTGGAGCGTCGCCTCCGGCATGCGGCGGAAGAAGGCGGCGATGGCCCGCGTGATCTGGAGCTGCTCGCCGGCGGTCACGACCTCGCGCAGGTGGCTGGGGACGCGCGACGCGTTCTCGGCCGCCTCGGCGAGGGCCTGGAGCGCGACGAAAGGGAGGAAGACGCGCTCGATCCGCTCCTGCTCCAGGAGCTCGAGGAGCCTCATGGAGTCGAGGCGATCCTCCTCGTCGAGGAGGACCAGCGTCCCGCCGGCGCCGAGCGTCGAGAAGATCTCCTGGAAGTGCACGTCGAAGCTGAGCGGTGCGAACTGCAGCGTGCGCCCCTCGCCAGACGAGGATGCCTCGAGCTGCCAGGTGACGAGGTTCGCCAAGGGACCGTGGGGCATGGCGACGGCCTTGGGCCGCCCCGTCGATCCCGAGGTGTAGATGACGTACGCGAGATCTTCGCTCCCGGGCTCGGGGAGATCGAGCCCGGCCGCCTCCCCGAGGAAGGGCAGCTCCACCACCTCCGCCACGGGAGGCAGCGAGGCGCGCAGCGCGCTCGTGGTGATCAGAATCCGGGCGCCGCTGTCTTCGAGCATGAAGGCGAGGCGGTCCTGCGGATAGGTGGGATCGAGCGGGACGTAGGCGCCGCCGGCCATGAGGACGCCCAGGACCGCGACGATTCCGTCGAAGGATCGAGGCAGGCAGATGGCGACGGGGACGTCGGCCTCGACGCCGAGGCGCCGCAGGTGCCGCGCGAGCGATCGGGCGCGCGCCTCCAGCTCTCGATACGAGAGCGAATCACCAGCGTGGACGAGCGCTGCGCGGTCCCGCGTGCGACCGGCTTGGGTCACGAACCTCTTCACACACGTCGGGTCGTATGGCGCAGACATTGACCCCCCTGGAGGGTTCGACTGAACTCATGGTGCGCGGATGATCGCGGCGGTCGGATCGGCCGTCAATACCGCTTCCATGGGATCGAAGGGGCTTTAGAGCAGTACGCACCCTGCGATCCGGTCGCGTCCAATCAGCTCGATGGATCGCCGCAGATCCCTCATCTTCGTCGTCCCGAGCTCCACGCCGAGGACGACCGCGTCCGCGGCCTGGGCGACGGCGAGGGCGACCGGCTCGGCCACCACCGAAGGAACGCCGATGATGAGCTGTCCGAAGGAGGGGAGGAGATCCCCCTCGACCCTCGTGGGGCTGGTGGAAGGGGTCGCGGCGACCTCGATGACCTCCTCCCCCGGCCAGAGCAGCTTCTGCCGCCCGCGCACGTCCTGAGCCAGCGACGCGAGGGCGCGCGCGGATCCCGTCTCGAGCGCGTCCACCGTCACGGCGGAGACCGGCAGGTCGCTCAGGCTCGTGCCGATGTCCGCGAGTGAACAAGCAAGCGCCTTGGTGGAACCGCTTGCATGCGCCGGAAGCACGACCAGCGAGGTCCACTCCCGCTTGGCGAGCAGAAGCCAGATCTCCTGCATCTGCCGGATGGCGCCAGGTGCCAGGTCCGGGGTTTCGTCGGGCCTGGGCACGACGAGGTCCGTCTTCTTGCTCTTTCGTTTCTTTCTCAAGCCTTGCGCATGTGACGCGGAAGTCGGGGACAGGTCAAGCTTCCGGACGGGACCGCGGTCCGGATACGTGCCGATCGGCAACCTGGCCGGCACCGGCGACGAATTGTGCCTGGGCGCCGATTCGATGCTATGACCGCCCACCTTCGGAGCGACGAGAGCGATGTGCGGGATTGCAGGGATTGTCGGGCGGTTGGACGAGAGCGGTCGTACCGCCCTCGGGCGCATGAGCGAGGCGATGCGCCACCGCGGCCCCGACGGTCACGGCGTGTGGGAGTCGGATCGGGACGAGAGGGGCTGGGGCGTCCTGCTGGCGCACCGCCGCCTCGCGACGCTCGACCTCTCTCCCGCGGCGGCGCAGCCGATGACGGATCCGGTCACGAACCGCACGATCGTCTTCAACGGGGAGATCTACAACTACGTCGAGCTGCGCGATCGCCTGGCCTCGGAGGGCCAGCACTTCGAGTCGAGCGGCGATACGGCGGTGATGCTGCGAGCGCTCGGCCTGCATGGGCCCGAGGCGTTGGGGTGGCTCCGGGGCATGTTCGCCTTCGCGTGCTGGAACCCCGAGAGTCGGCGGCTCCTGCTCGCACGCGACCCGCTCGGGATCAAGCCGCTGTACGTGGCGCGCAACCCCGATCCGAAGGGCAGCTGGTCGATCGCGTTCGCTTCGGAGCTGCGTGCGCTCCTCACCTCGGGGTTGTTGGGGAAGCCGAGGCTCGAACCGGGCGCCGTCGCATCGGTCATCTGGAACGGCTTCGTGGTGGGGCCGCAGACCGCGGTCGCCGGCGTCGAGCTCCTCCCCGGTGGGCGGCTCCTCGAGCTCGACGGGAATGGTCGCGAGATTGCGAGCTCCGACTTCTGGACGATCCCTCCCGTCCAGCCTGGTCCATCGCTGGACGAGGAAGAGCTGGGGTCCATCCTGGAAGAGAGCGTGCGGCTTCACCTCTCGAGCGACGTGCCCCTGGCGGTGTTCCTGTCCAGCGGCGTGGACTCCTCGGCCGTCGCCAACCTGGCCCAGCGCACATCGGGCAACCAGGTGCACACCTTCACCCTGGCCTTCGAGTCCGCCGAGATGAACGAGGGGCCGGTGGCCCGCCAGATCGCGGAGGCGATCGGCTCCGCTCACCACGAGGTGGTGCTCTCCGAGGGCGAATTCGTCGAGCGGCTCGAACCTGCGCTCGACAGCCTCGATCAGCCGACCTTCGACGGCCTGAACTCCTACTTCATGTCGCGCGCGATCCACGACGCGGGCTTCAAGGTCGCGCTCGTGGGTACCGGAGGCGACGAGCTCTTCGGCGGCTACCGATCCTTCCGCGATCTCCCGGTGCTCCAGCGTTGGTCGAGGCGAACTCGGTTCCTCCCCAAGCGGCTCCTGGCCCAAGCCGCGCATCTGGCGCTCGGGTCGTCGTCGAGGCGCGGAGCTTCGATCCCGCCGCAGACGCGCTGGGCCAAGCTCCCCCACTTGATCCGGCGGGGCGAGGATCTCCTCGGCCTCTACCAGCTCGCCTACGCCCTCTTCCTGCCGGAATTCCAGGGCCACCTCCTCGACCCCGAGTTCGGCGAGGTCCTCCACGATGGCATGTCGGCGGCGGCGCGCGACCGGCTGGCAGGGGAGACGCGCTCCCGCTCGCCCTTGTCGGCTTTGAGCGTCATGGAGCTGCGGCTCTTCCTGGGTGAGAGGCTCCTCCGGGACAACGACGCCGCCAGCATGGCCGCGTCCATCGAGCAGCGGCTCCCGTTCGTGGATCAGGAGCTTTTCCAGAGCGTCGATCGGCTGCCGGACGCCGTGCGCTACGATCCGCTCGGGAAGAAGGCGATCCTGCGGCGGCTCGGGCTGCGCGGGCTGCCGCAGAAGCTGTTCGACCGGCCCAAGCGCGGCTTCGAGCTGCCGTACGACACGTGGATTCGGCGGGGCCTGCGGAAGTCCATCGACGAGACCATGCGGGATCCCGAGGCGGCGCGGGCCGCGGGGTTGCGGCCCGAGGGAGTCCGGCGGCTCTGGCAGGGGTTCCTCGAGGGCGCTCCGGGCCTTTACTGGTCCCGCGTCTGGGCGATCTTCGTCCTTCTGCGCTGGTGCCAGAGGAACCAGGTCGTGCGCTGACCGCACGGGCGGCATCGATTGGATTGACCGGAACCGTCATGCTAGGTTCCGCGCGGTGCGCGACTACGATCAGCGAAGCGGCCCACCGACCGCTGCAGACGCCGACCTGTTCGACCTTGCCCTCGTTTGGCATGCGGTCCTTTTCGCCCTGCGATCCCCGCTGCGGCATCCTTGGCTCGCCATCTCCGCCTTCGTCGCAATTTTCGCCGCGTCGCTCGGGGGCTTGCTCCTCTACCCCCAGCGATACGAGGTCTCGACGACCATTCTGGCCGGATCGCCTCTCACCGGCGCGCTCGTCGGAGATCATCAGTTCGAACGCGATGCTCCCACCCGGGCTGCTCGGGAGATCCTGCTTCGCCGAGAGAACCTGGAAGCGCTCGCCAAGGAGGTCAATTTTGCGGAGCGGTATCTCACCCAGCGGCCTCCTGCGATCCGGATGGTCCACTCGTTCTTCGACACGCTGAACGGGAAGGAGCGAGACGCCAAGAGCGTGATGGACGACCTGGTGGAGACGCTCGAAGACCGTCTCTGGGTCAACGTGAACAGTGAAAATACCGTCACCATCATCTTCCACTGGTGGGATACGCAGATCGCTTACGACGTCGTCGCTGCCGCAGCTCAGAGCTTTCTCGAGATGCGGCATGCCGCGGAGATCAAGACCGTGGCCGAGTCGATCGCGATCCTGGAAGAGCATAGGTCGGGCCTCGAGAAGCAGATCGAAGAGCGAATCGCGGCCATCGAGGAGCGAGAGGAGAAGGAAGGCAAGAAACGGGAGGTGGCTCCATCACCCATTCAACGCGTAGCGCCGCGAGCGGATCCCGAGCTCACCCGCTTGCAGTCGATGCTCGCGGCGAATCGGCGTGCGGTCGCCGACCTAGAGTCGGCCCGCCAGCAGCGCGTCCAGCAGCTCCAGGCGGACCTGATTCAGCAACAGACGATTTACGCGCCGGATCATCCTTCCATCGCGGCCACCAAGCGCATGCTGAGCTCGCTGCAGCAGCCTTCGGCGCAGATGGTCGAGCTGCAGGAGGGAATCCGCCGGCTAGAGGCGGAGATCCTCGGTCGCAGCGGGGGGAGGATGTCCGTGTCCACGGCGGCGTCCTCTCCGCGAATTTCCGAGGCCGCATCGCTTCTGTTCGAACAGGACCCTCGGGATGATTACGAGAGGGGGCAGCTCCGGCACCTCCTTTCGCAGCTCGCCGAGATCAACGATCGGATCGCCTCGTCGAGCCTACACATGGAGACTGCGGCTGCCGCGTTCAAGCATCGCTACTCGGTCGTGACGCCGCCCCGGATTCCGAAGGGGCCGATCAAACCGTACACGAGGTTGTTCCTCGCGAGCGGATTCCTGGGCGGCATCATGCTCGCGCTCCTCGCCTCCGTGGCGGCCGATCTACGTGGCGGTCGGGTGCTGGAGCCCTGGCAGCTCGAGCACCAACTCGGCGTGACCGTTCTGGGGCGGTTGGAGCGGTAGCTTGTTCCCTTTGGCGGACACCAGCAGGCACCGCCCTAGTTCATGTCCATTGCCGCGTGTCGAGCTACGTCCGGAAAACTTCGTGAGCGCCACGATCAACTCAACGTTTCCATGCGCTGGTTTCGAGCAGTCCAGGAGATGAATCTTGCCGATTACCACACACCCCACGGCGTCATCGCGATTGGCTCCTTCATCCCCGCCATTGCGGATCGTTCAGATGGGTCCGACGGGACCCAAGGGCGGGGTTTCAGCTGTCGTGACCCAGCTCTCAGCGGAGCTGGCCCGGCAGGGACATCAGGTACTGGTTATCGGGGACGGCGCGAACAAGCTGAAGCCAGCGCTCGAGGCAGGGGCGAGCTACGAGGAGGTCATCTATTCTCGCAGATTGCGGGTGCTCGCAGCTCAGCTGGGCCGTGTGCGTAAATTGCTTCGAGAGTTCGAACCCGACGTGATCCACGTTCATGGTCGCGCCCAGGCCTTGTTGGTTCGCTGGTCAGGTCTCCAGCCCGATTGGTTTACTCTCCACAACACCCATTTCACTGAGCAAGTATCGTGGTATGACCGGGGCGCCTTGCGTCGCTTTCTGTCACCGCTGGGACGCAAGATATTCGCCCTCGACCCACGAGCCATCGACTACCTTCGCGTGCACTTCGGTGTTGATTCGGAGCGAGTCCACATCGTTCCGAACGGTGTGGATTGCAACGCCTTCGTTCCCCTCTCGGAACCCGACCGTAGTGCTGCACGAGCCAGATTTCGAGTCGCTCCAGACGACGTACTCGGGGTCTTCGTTGGTCGCTTTCACGAGCAGAAGAACCCCCAGGCCGTGATCAAGCTCGCTGCAGCGGCCAAAGCACGAGGGATGAGCGCCCTCAAGACCATTATGATCGGAGAGGGGCCTCTCGAGGGTGAGGTTCGTTCGATGATCCAAGAGCGGGGGCTTTCTGACCGAGTTCAACTCCTTGGATGGTCTGATCCGCGAATCGCGATTCAAGCCGCAGATGTCTTCTTGATGCCGAGCCGATATGAAGGGTTTCCGCTCGCTGCGGTCGAGGCGCTGGCGTGTGGGACGCCCGTCCTACGAACGCGAACGGGGGGGGTTGCCCAAATGATTGTGGAGGGGCAGACGGGTTGGGGATGCGATCCAGAAGACGACGACGACTTCATTTCCAAGTCGCTCGACGTGCTCAGTCGTCCTGAAGATCTCGGGAAGATGCGCGCCGCTTGTAGGAAGCACGCGGTCGAACAGTTGAGCCTCAGCGTTCAGGCGCACCGCACCGTTCAGGCTTATCGGTCATAGGCTTGAAATATTCAGAGCATTGACCGGCACCCTCTCGATCATGAAGCCGGTCATCGCTCCAGGTGAAAATCGAGTTGGGTGCCGGGCAACACTACCCGGCTCGTCGGCTCAATACGCTGCGAAGTGCTGCAAGGTCTTCTCGGCTGAGAAGTCCTGTCGCAATCGCCATCCCGCAGAAAACGACCAGAAAAACCGGAATTCCGACCAATGGAGTCGACGTAGGTAGCGAGAGCACGACAAAGGCAGCGACGCCAGCCGACAGAGCCGATCGGAGAAAGTCGACGAACATCCTTGGCCTTAGAACACCACTCGGAACCAAAGAGGCGGTCCCCACGAGTACGACCAGTTCACCAAGCGCACTCGCGGCAAGTGCCCCGATGGCGCCGTTTCCCCACCTGGCCTGGGACAATGGAATGAAATGCCAGTTGAGACCAGCGACCAGGGCCATCGTCACGACACGAATGGCAGCGGCCTGGTTCGTCCGACCCACAATGATTGCAACTGCGCCGAACAACATGTTCAAGAAAATGAGAAACAGACCGACTGACATGAGCTGAAGGATCGTCGTCGACGGACCATACATTTCCCGCCCGTAAATCAATCCAATCGCGACGTCTGCGAATAGCGCCGTCCCAGCTGCGACCAATACGCCCAGAACCAGAACTGGCCGAAGGGCGTTGGCAAGCTCCTCACGCAGCATTACCGGATCGCTGGCCGCCCTGGATAGTACGGGGAACGATGCGGTGATGAGGATCGAGGCCGGCATGACGAGCGTGTTCGTGATTGTCCTTGCAGCGCCGTACCATCCAAGAACCTCGGAGATCGCCAGTGCGGAGAGCATCAATGTCTCTACATACAATTGGGCGTGAGAGAGCACGCCCGTCACGAGCACCGGTGCTCCTTCCCGCAAGAGGTGGCGGACGGACTCTCCGGCGACTCGGGCACGAGCAAAACCGGCTCTGTGTGCTTGGCGAATCGAGTATATGAGCGCGCCGGTCCCGGCTACACCAAGTGATAAGATCACCGAAACTAGACGCCCACCCAAACCAAACGCCGCAAGCACGATTCCGACGTGCATCACCTTGTTGACTACAGTAGCACGGGCGTCGAGATCCATTCGCTGATGACCGCGGAAGATCTGGCCATAGGTGTGCAATAGCGAATTCGGAATCCATGCGACGATCGTGAGGGCCATCAACACCTGCGTCCGCGTATCATAGTCGAGGCCTCTCACGACAAGTACGCCGATCACCGTTGCCGGGACAGCCAGAACCGTTCGGATCACGATGGCGCTGCCCAATAGCCTCGATGTTAGATCGGGAAACCTCGCCACATCCCGCATGAGAATCGAGCCTTGACCCCACTCGACGAAGGTATGAGCGAAGTAGGTGGATGTTAGCAAGAAGAAGTAGAGGCCGAAGTCATTTACTCCAAGGGTCCTTCCGAGTTGAGAATTCAATAGAATCGAGAGAACAGTTGTGATCACTTGTCCGGATAACAGATGAAATGCACTGCGCGCTACTTTTCCTCGCGCAGGCTGTCCGGATGCCGGATTCGCGTCTGCCTCCGTCGACGTTGTCGAATCTTCCTGTCTCTGAGCGGAAACCTGGCTCATTCCACCACCGATGGCGATGTCTTATGGTAAGCCAAAATCATTCTGGCCATTCTCGCAACAAACCTGCTCAAGCGGTTTGTCTGCTCTGAGGCCACGCTCCAGTCGCCACCGCCAGCTTAGAGGCGAGCGACATCGAAAGAGCCGCAGCGAGTTTGTATTGAATGAAATGCGAGCCCGTATCTCCCCATGCTACCGCAAGACAAGCAACGACGCTCGCGATGCAAATGGCCGCAGCAATTCTTTCGAATAGAGTTCGTGAGAACCGCTCTGCGCGAACGGCAAGGAAGACGACGAACAAATAGGGCAGCCATAAGGCCGCAAATCCTGGAAGGCCGGCGAGCAACAGGAGGCCAAGAATCGTGTTGTGTGGCCATCCCTTGTAGTCGGCGTAGTGTTGAGAGATGTCATCGTTGAACATGTGCTCGACATACTCTCCGCCTAGGCCGATTCCAAGGATGGAACTCTCTCGAATGCTCACGGCGATGTTCCAGGTCTCTCTTTCTCGCCACAGCGTCGAGTGGTCCACCTTCGAATCCAACATCGTCCGAATCTTGGCGATCGGTACGAAGAGACCCCCTAACTGCGTGTTATTCCATCCGATGGCGAGGTATGCCAGAAGCAATGGTGCAGAGATTGCGGAAATTCTAACTATCCTAGACTTCCACGGTCTCCAACTCGAACAGAGAAAGACGACAACCATCGCCATGGCGAGAATGGCCCAAACTAGCCTTCGGCCGTTTAGGACCATCCCCCATATGGGAAGCGGCAGGAGAATCGCGGCCCATACGATCGAGCGCCAAGTCCATGTCTCCAGCACGGAAATCACCAAGACGAGCACCGCCAGAGCGAAAAGGATGGAGTCTCCATGGTTGGTGGCAGTCGCTAGCATGCCACCGGTCAGCTTCGGCGCGACAACGAGCTGTACATATGCTGCGATTAGCGCCTTGACTTGAGCTGCAGCCACCAGCGCCAATCCGATCGCATGGAAATCCTCAGGGTGTCGAAGCGTGGTTTGGAAGAGCAGGAAAAACATGGGGATATGAAGCAGATAGCGAACCTTCCAAAGCGCGAGGCCATGACCATTCAGTAGGCTCATGCCAACAGCGAAGAGACACCCTGCCACGAGGAGAATGATGCAGCTTCGCATCACGCCCGCGGTCTGGACGGCTCGACGTCCCTCGAAGTCGGGGCGGGTCGCCCGTCGGAAGGCGGCAATGGCCAAGAGCACGACGGTGACCACTTCGAATCCGGCAACTGGAAGGCGACTTACATTGGAGAACCCATATCCCAATAGATCGCCGATGTGAACCAAGGGGCTTGCCCAGATGCCGTGCGCATCGGTCGAAATCTCGAGCGAGAGAATCAGGAACACGAGGACCGTGGCGGACCAGCGCAGTGGAACCCGCGCCAAGACGAAGAGCAGCCCCACAACGAGTGGTGGCGCGACAGCCATTACAGGGTTCCCGCCGGTCGCGACCACACCTACGACGATCAGCAGGCCCGTCCCCAGCGCGACGACCGTAGCGAGCGACCCGTCGAGCGCATTGGCCGGAAACTCGCGAGTTTCGTAGGTAGGCCCTACGGCGTCAGCCGTGCGGAACGAAGAACCGCGTGTGCCCATATGCCACGTAATAGTAGTAGATTACTAAAAAAGTAAGGAACCAGGCGACCATTCTCAGGCTACCCTTTACCGGATCGGGATGTCTTGCCGCGATCGCCGGGATTGCAAAGGTCATCCAAATTATGGACATCAGTAGAAGTGTTTTCACCTATATGCCGGTCCTATAGCGCAGAGCATCTTCGCATCGAGTGCCGGAACCGGTGGAGGCCGGTTTGAAATGGTATTGGCTCCCGCCGGAGGCTTGCCTGGGGCTCAAGCACTTTCGGAGGTGATGAGCGCTGCAGTTCAGGGACCCATGAGCTGATCGAAGCGTTCGTACGCTGGAAGCCCTCCCAGGACCTCCCCATCGTCGCTTTCAGGCGTAACCCACGGCCAATTCTTGTCGCCAAAGAACGGGGGCTTTGCCTCGAGGTAGAGAGATGGAGGAAGGTCCTGTCTCTGAATCCCGGCGTCCCAGACGATTCCGCGAGTCACGAAGTCGTAATTGCCATGACGAATCGTGGTTGCTACCACTTGAGCGTCCTGACCGTTCTTTCCCGCGTTGTGTTCTACTCCGACCGCCCATATGGGGACTGGATCCCATTTCCAAGGAGGCGAAACCCGCTCGTAGATGAAGCCTGACTGCGGTGCTGCCACCATGTCGCTGCTGCCCAGTACGTTTCCGATGAAGGTGGTCCAAAGCTGCCATTCAGGAACCTCCACGAAACGACGTGCAATCTCGTCCGTCAGTTGCAGCGGCGGCACAGAGCGCCGTCTGCCGTTTACGTGATTGCGGAAGAACGTTATGTAGATGCTGTTTCCCCAGTACGCATCGCCCCCGATGTTCCAGGTCTCGTTTCCCTCGAAGAGCTCGTGATGCGGAGCGGCGTAGTGAGCCGCACTTAGACCGACTTCTGGAATATTGGGATAACCTGCACCCCATCCATCTTCGAAATAGTTGTAGCCGATGACGTTACCACCTCCGCTTGCACGCATTGTTATGACTTTGTTGAAATTCCAGACGATGTTGTTCTCGAGGAGGTTGTCGGCCGAATACGTGGTGATGTCTATGCCGTAGCCACCGCCGCCGGGGTTCGGGTTGACCGTGCTGTGAATGAACGAATCGCGGAGGACGCTTCGGAAGGCGTAGGTAAAGGACACGCTGCTACCCTCACTCCGAACCGACTCGACGTTCTTCGCCCACGAGTAGGAGGTTCCGGTAAAGGGAATGTTGCCCTGCCCTCCGCTACCTCCGTCGACCAGGATATCCTCAAGACCGATCCACTTTCGTGTAGGCCTGACGGGCCCACCGGGCTCATCTCCTGAGAACCGAACGATCTGTGCTTCGTTGGAGGTGTAGTATGTCAATCGAAGGGGCGTGGTGAAGGTGAGGGTGTTGCCGTCTACCCCGGCGATCTCCAGGACCTGCCCGGTCGGGCGATTCTGTCGGCAGAACCACCTGCGATTTCCATCGTTCGGGTCGGTCTGGTTGACCGTGTTCCACCAAGAGCCGACCCGGTCGGTGTCCACTAGCTGATCGATGAACACCAGCTCACCGACCGAATAGCCGGGGTTGTTGACTACGGTTACTTGCGTCGCGCCGTGGGGCGCGTCCGCGGCAAGGTCGATGGGAGTCGAGAACTTGATCCATAACTGCCCGATCTGAACCACAGGCATGTTGGATCCTGGCGCCTTGATCAGTCGGGTCGCGTTGGCGCCGCGCGGCCCCTGGCCACGCAAAGTTACGAAGCTGGGAATGACCAAACCATTTCCACGGATGAAGTAGTCGCCGGCCGCCAGAAATACGATTTTCCGCGCGTTCTCTCTGGCAATCGCTCCGGCTGCATTGAGCGCAGCTTGAATGGCATTGGATGCGTCCGTGGTTCCGTTCGCGAGTGCGGGGTCGACAGAAAAACCGCTGAATGGGTCTCCGTCCGGGACATAGACGGTTGCAGGGCGAACGGGATCTGAGTCCAATGGGATTCCGCCGACGGCGTTCAAGCCTGGGTTCCACCGCGTCTGTCGGTCCGGCGGCAAGAGGCCCGTGGCGTCCGTGCTACTCGGACGAACAACGGCGACCTCGGCGACCGCGCTCTTCGACGGGTCGACAACGCTCGTCGCGACGATATTGAACGAACCCGGATTCGGAGGCGCGGAGTAGACTCCGTTCGAGTCGATCGAGCCTCCCGTGTCACCTTCCTGTACTTTCCATGTAACTGCTTGGTTGTCGGTGCCGCGCAGTCTTGCCTGAAACTGGACGCTCCCGTTGGTCACGACCTCGACGATCGCTGGCTCGATTGTAACGGAGATTGGTTCGCGGACCGAAACGGTTGCAGTCCCACGAGCACTCGGATCAAATGTAGAGGTGGCGACGACTGTGAACGTACCTGCCGAAGGGGGTGCCGTATATTGTCCGCTCGAATCGATTTTCCCGCCGGCATCCCCTTGCTCGACCGTCCACGTCACGGATTGGTCGGAAATCCCAGTGACGACTGCCTTGAACTGCTGCGTTCCGAGAGAGGAGACTTCGACTTCCGCTGGCTCTATTTTGATCTGGGCGTGGTGGTGTCCGGATCCGCCTGCTCCTCCGGACCCGCCTATTCCTCCGGTTCCGCCAACTCCTCCGGCGCCACCGGCCCCCCCCGTTCCAGGAACGACCTCTCGGACAATCACCTTCGCAGTGCCTTGTAGCCTTGGATCTATGATGCTGACAGCGATGACGGTGAACACCCCTGGAGAAGATGGAGCGGTGTAGAAGCCATTCGGGTCGATTGTGCCCCCATCGGGTTCTGCAATACTCCATGTAACCGCGTTCGCGCTCGCATCGTTTACGGTCGCCGTGAACTGCTGAGTCTCGCCACTGCTGACGTCCGCCTGCGCCGGATGGACCTCGACCGTGATCGCGTTGGGCGGACCCAAGACGCGCTCTTGCTTCGCTGTGCATGCGGCGCCGACGGAGAGGAAGGCGAGCGGTAGGACCATTGGGGCCAAGCGAACGCGAATCATCGAAACCTCCAGCCGTTCCAGAATCCGGCCCCCAAGGTCTATTGCGGAGTCGCACTGGATGATAGCTCCAGCGAACACTTCGTCGGTTGGGCCCTGGCGCGCCCAAGATAGCATCCTTTCGGCGGCATGCACGCTCGCCTTGCGTGCTGGCCAACGCCAACGGCTCATGCCACGGCGGCGTCAGGGCATGCCTCCGAGCCCGGATCCAGTGGCGCAGGCTCTTCGCGGCCGCGGGCGTCGCGGACCCCCTGCCGGCAACCGCGGTGACGAATTTGCGGCTCTCGGCCGAGCTGACCGGTCAGACGGTGACCAGCCGCGTTTCGAGGCACTTCCCTATAGGGGCCGCGCTCCAGGGAGCTGATAGAGCGGATCGAATGGGAGGCGCGAGCCCCGTCGCGGAGGCCTGGCTGGCTAGGTATGGCGACCCGTGGTAGGGTGCCGCGCTGCCGAACAAGAGCGCCCGATCCGATCTTCTGTGAAGCCCCTCATGCTTGCCCGCCCCTTCCGAACAACGGCTCTGGGCCCCATCGCTGCCCTTCTCCTGGTCATCCCCTTCGGTTTCTCGCTGCAAGGCTGCGCGACCAGCGCGCCGTATCGGTGGGTCGACGACGCGCCGGCCGGGCACGAGGACCCGAACGTGTACCGGATCGCCGCTCGCGACGTGATCAGCGTCCGCGTCTGGAACCAGGAATCCATGGGAATGGAGCGGGCACGGGTCCGCGAGGACGGGAAGATCTCGCTTCCGTTCCTGAAGGACGTGAGCGTCGTGGGGATGACGCCGAACGAGCTCAGCGAGAAGTTGCAGAAGGAGCTGGTGTCCCTGATCGTCGAACCGATCGTGACCGTGACCCTGGAGGAGCCCGCTCCCCTGAACGTCTCGGTGATCGGCGAGGTCGCGACCGCTGGGGCCTTCACGATGCCGCGGCCTGCCGGCGTGCTGCAGGCGATCGCCGCCGCAGGTGGCCTCACCCCCTACGCGGATCGCGACAGCATCTACGTGCTGAGGCGGCTCGCGCCGGCGATCCCTCCCACTCGGATCCGCTTCCGCTATCGAGACCTCACGAGCGGTGGAACCCCGGCTGCCGCCTTCCTCCTCAAGAGCGGCGATGTCGTCGTCGTGGAGTGACCTTGATCGCGGCGCTCCTCGGCGCAATCTCGCTGTTCTCGCTCGGTCCGCTCGGGGACATCGAGGCGGATGCAGGGGTTCAAGCGGGTTCGAGGCTGCGGGTCGTCGACGAGCAGGAGCGGCCGGGCCAGGGGACTTCATCTCAGGATCGCAGGGTCGGCGAGTTCGACCTGGGGCCACGCCTCACGCTCACGAATGACGCGAGATTGCGGCTCGCTCTCACCTACGCACCCACCTTGCACGTGCCGATGGAGCTGGCGCCTGCGGAAACGCCCGAGGGCCAGACTCTCTCTCAGGTGGAAGGTGCGACCTACCTGCACAACGCGGAGCTTCGTGCAGAACGGCCTCTGGGTCGCTGGGTGCTCCGCGGCAGCGCCGGTGCCTCGTATGGGTCCCTCGACCCGCTCGCTTCCGGCGCACTGCCGGGACAACCCCTCGTCGGTACGGCGCGGATTCCGTACCGGGCCCTCACGCTTTCCGCTGGCGTCACTTTGACTCCGTCGTCGCGCACGCTCGTGTCCCTCGACGCCGGCGCGTCCTCGAGCGGCGGCGATGGGACGGTGGCGGAGCAATCGCTACCGACGCAGCGCGACCTCCGTGTCGACGGCGCGTTCGACCTGCGAGCCACGCGGAGGGACACCTATGGGGCGCTGCTCTCCTTCGCTGGCGCTCGCGTCCAGCGAGGAAGCGACTCGGTCGCCCTGCGAGCCGGAGGAAGTTGGACGCGCGGACTGACGCCACGTCATTCGCTGCGCCTCTCCGGTGGCGCCGCGGTGGCGCGGGAACAGAGCTTGGGTGGCGACAACCCCGGCGTCCTGCCTTGGGCGGAGGGTTCGCTCGCGTATTCGCCCGGTGAGCGACGCCCCACCCTCGCGGTGACGCTGGGGGCCCAGCCCGCGATCGACCGCCTCACGGGTGCCGTGGACGTCCGCGGGTTCGTCGAGGCTCGGTCGGCGTGGGCGCCGGCTCGTGACTGGGCGTTCGGCGTCTCGGGCCAGGCGGCCGTTCTCGAACCCTGGCTCGGCTATCAGGGGCAGGAGGTTTCGCGGACCTGGACGGGAGGGGTGGGGATTCGAATGGATCGATCCCTCGGCAGGTTCCTGACCGCCGGCGCCGGAGTGTTCTCGACGTGGCAGCGCAGCGGTCGCGAGGATCTGGCGACGTTCCGCGAGGTCGTCGCCATGCTGGATCTGGTCGCGACACTGTCGCCGCGCTGACGCCCGCCGGTCGCCTTCCGGGCGGTCCGGCTCGCCCATGCCTTTCGCTCGATCGTGGTCCCGCATTCGTGGGAGTGACGGCCGACGATGGCGTGGGTACGTTCCGCCCCGCTGACTACCGCAGGCCACCCAAGGTCAGATCGGGGTCCAAGTCATGGGTGAACGCTGCACCGGAACGTCGAGACGCTACGTCTTGATCTCACCTTGCCGCAACGAGGCGGCCTTCATCCGTCGCACGCTCGACAGCGTGGCGGCCCAGACCGTTCCGCCTGCGCTCTGGGTGATCGTGGACGACGGTTCGTCGGACGACACGCCGAGGATTCTCGAGGAGTACTCCAAGAAGCTTCCCTACCTTCGAGTGATTCGGCGCAGCGATCGGGGTCGCCGCGCCGTGGGGCCGGGCGTGGTCGAGGCGTTCTACGAAGGTCTCGGAACGCTGGACCTCGACGAGTACGACTACGTCTGCAAGCTCGACGTCGACCTCGAGCTGCCCGAGCGCTACTTCGAGCTCCTCATGGTGCGCATGGAGGCCGATCCACGGCTCGGGACCTGCTCCGGTAAGCCCTGGTTCCATCACCCGATCGGCGATCACCTCGTCCCCGAGACCTGCGGCGACGAGATGTCGGTGGGGATGTCCAAATTCTACAGGGTGGAGTGCTTCCGTGAGATCGGTGGGTTCGTCCGGCAGGTGATGTGGGACGGCATCGACTGCCACCGTGCGCGGATGCTCGGGTGGATCGCGCAGGCCTTCAACGACGAGGCGCTCAGGTTCATCCACCTGCGGGCCATGGGTTCGAGCGACCGAGGGATCCTCACGGGACGCGTTCGCTACGGCTTCGGTCAGTACTTCATGGGAACGTCCCCCCTTTTCCTCGTGGCGAGCGCGGTGTTCCGCATGCTCAAGCACCCGGCGATCACGGGGAGCATGGCCACGCTCTGGGGCTTTTTCTGGAGCGCGGTGAAGGGACTCCCCCGCTACGAGGACCCGGAGTTCAGAAAGTTCGTCCGCCGCTACCAGCACATGGCCTTGCTGATGGGCAAGCGCCGGGCGATCGCGAGGTTGAATCGCGAGCGAGCCACCGTGTGGGAAGCGCGTCAACGGCGCCGAGTTTCGGCGAATAGTGCCGCACCCGCTTTGGTGAAGGCCCCGGTTCAGGCGCAGGCCCGCGTTGCGGGCGGCATCCGGGCTTGAGCGATAGCAAAGTGCGCGTCCTCCTCCTCGCAGAAAGCGCCAATCCGGAATATTCGAGCGTCGCACTCGTCGGCTGGAGCCTCGCTCAGGCGATTGGCGGATCCGCGGATGCCCACCTCGTCACCAACGTCCACAACGTCGATGGAATCGAGAGGGCGGGCTGGCGCGAGGGCCGCGAGTTCACCGCGGTGGACCCAAGTCGCGTCCAGCGCCCGATCTACCGGGTGGAGGAAGCGATCCGCAAGGCGACGGGGCTGGGCTGGACCTTCAAGACGGCGCTTTCGACGATCCCGTACGCCTACTTCGAACATCTCGTTTGGCGCAGGTTCGGTGAAGCGATTCGGCGGCGCGAGTTCGACCTGGTGCATCGGCTCACGCCAGTGAGCCCGGCCGTCCCGAGCCCGATCGCGCTGCACTGCAGGGCGGTAGGAGTGCCGTTCGTCCTGGGCCCGATCAACGGCGGCGTTCCGTGGCCGAAGGAGTTTCGCGGGGCCCAGCGGAGCGAGGGCGAATGGCTCTCGTATCTCAGGGGGCTGCTGGGGCTGATGCCTGGTTTTCACTCCACGAGGCGAGCGTCGTCGGCCATCCTCGCCGGATCGCGGCAAACCTGGAGTGAGCTGGAGCGGTACCGCGCAAAGAGCATCTACCTCCCCGAGAACGCCGTCGACCCAATCCGTGTCTCGGCGGTGCGCGGCTCGCGCGGCAGCTCACCGTTGCGCGTCGCCTATGTGGGACGTCTCGTGGCGCTCAAGGGCGTGGACATGTTGATCGAGGCGGGTGCCCCGCTGATCCGCTCGGGACGGATGACGCTCGACATCATCGGCGACGGACCCGAGATGCCGAATCTGCGCCGGCAGATCGCACAGGAAGGGATCGAGGCCGGGGTCACGATGTCGGGATGGATTCACGATCAGCGCGAGATCGCGCCCCGGCTGGCTCGTGCCGACGTGTTCGGATTCCCGAGCATCCGAGAATTCGGTGGTGGGGCCGTGCTCGAGGCCATGGCGATTGGGCTCGCGCCCGTCGTCGTGGATTACGCGGGCCCCAGCGAGTTGGTCACGGATGCAACCGGATTTCGAGTTCCGATCGGCCCACGAGACTCGATCGTGGCCGGGTTTCGACGAATCCTCGAGCGGCTGATCGACCAGCCCGAGCTGGCGAGAGCGGTGGGCGAGAAGGCGCGGGCGCGGGTGTACCGGTACTTCACGTGGGACGTGAAGGTCCGGCAGATCGTCGAAGTGTACCGTTGGGTGTTGGGGCGAGGCGATCGCCCCGACTTCGGGATGCCGTTCCCGGACGTGGACGAGCCCGAAGGGGAAGTGGCGTCGGGCCAGGGCGGGCAGGTGCCCGCGCCGACCAAGGAAGGCCGTTCGCGCGAAGCCTCCTAGCCCGACGCGGTCATGGCCTCGGAGGTCGTCTGTCGAACCGATCCTCGAAGCTCCCGCAGGAACCCTTCCATCCGCTCGGCGATCGCGGCCCAGGAGTATGTGGTTTCCACGACCTTCCGACCCGCGTCGCCCAGCCGGTGTGCGAGAGCGGGATCTTCGAGCAATCGAAGGGCCGCCGAGGAAAACGCCTCCGGGTCGTCGGCGATGAGGATGTGCCGTTCGGCTTCGAGGGCGATTCCCTCCGCTCCGAGCGCGGTCGAGACGATCGCCTTTCCCATCGCGAGCGACTCCAGGATCTTCAACCTCGTACCGCCACCGATTCGCAGCGGTACGATGATCGCCGTGGCCTCCGCGAGGTGCCGCTGCAGGTCGTCGACCAGGCCCGCGATCTCCACGTCGGGGCCGTGTTGTGCCAGGACGTCCGGCGGGGGGTGAGAGCCGATGATCTTCAGTCGAACGTCCGGACTCCGCTTCGCAATCCGGGGCCAGATGTCGCCCAGCAGCCAACGGACGGCGTCGAGGTTCGGAAAATAATTCATGGTTCCGAAAAACAGGAGCGTCGGCCTTGCGTCCGGTGCAGCGTTCCGAGGTCGGAACTGCTCGGTGTCGACGCCGTTTGGAACGACCGCCGATCGGATCTCGGGGTAGAACGCGCGCGCCCGGGCCTCGTCGTCGGGGGAGGTGAACGCGACTCCGTCCACCATGCGCCACGCACGAAGCTCTTCCCGCCGAAGTTTTCGCCAATTGAGTGCGTGATAAACCCGGCGCGAGAGGCCGGTCGACATTTCACCGTATTGCCTCGCGAGATCGAACTCGACGTTGTGTGCATCCACGATCACGTGAGGGGGCGGGTGCCCTGGAGGAGCGGATCGAAATCGGCTGAAGGCCATGAAGGGGGTTTCGACGCTCACCACGTCGAACGGACGAGCACGGAGAATCCGATCGAGCTCGCGCTGAAGCCCCGGCTGGTTCATGTACCGGCGTTCGTAGCTCTTCGTCGATCCCAGGGAGCGGAGTTGGGAGATCCTCTTCGATCGCCCGGCTGCCTCTCGACAGGGTACGAGGACGACCTCGTCGCAGTATTCCCGCATGGCCCGATAGGCGACGTCCCGGTCGAAATCCGGGGGACAAAGGCCCACGAACGACACTCTGTTTCGGGAGGCGAGCGACCGCATCAGGCCCTCGAGACGACGTTGGGCGCCGAAGGTCGCCGGGCTAGCGGGGAACGACGAGACGAACAGCAGTTTCAGAGCCGAGGGCATGACGAATCGTATCCTACGGCGAGCAGGGAAGGAACCTGAGAACGCATGCCCGGCCTGAGAGCGAGCGGGCGAGCCGGTTACCCGCGTCCACCCGCTCGTCGGGGATGCGGGCCGTCGGCTTTCGTGCTTTCATCGGCGCCTTTTTCCCAGCGCACGAAAGTGAGCCGGACCATGACCGCACCCTCGATCCGCCCCGAGCCGACCCCGCCCGCCTCCGCTGCGGGCGCCGCGGTGGCGCTACCCGAAGATCCCGAGCTCCGCTGGCTCGCGACCACCTACCGCCACGGCGAGCGCCAGCTCACCGTCCGGGCCGTGATCTCCGGCATGCTCCTCGGCGGGATCATGTGCCTGTCGAACCTCTACGTGGTGCTGAAGACGGGCTGGAGCCTCGGTGTCACCCTGACCGCGTGCATCCTCGCCTTCGCGATCTTCCGGGGCCTGAAGGCGACGCGGATGGTGAAGGAGGACTTCACCATCCTCGAAAACAACGCCATGGGCTCGGTGGCGTCGGCGGCCGGGTTCATGACCGGCGGCGGCAACATGGCCGCCCTGCCCGCGCTCCTCATGCTCACGACGGTGCGCCCCGACGGGCTCTCGCTCTTCCTCTGGTTCGTGGTGATCGCCGGCCTGGGCGTGTTCGCCGCGATCCCGGTGAAGCGCCAGCTCATCAACCGGGAGCAGCTCGCGTTCCCCACCGGCACCGCCACCGCGGAGACACTGAAGTCGCTGCACGAGGCGTCCCACGCCAAGGAGGGCGGGGGAGGCGACAAGGCGAAGCTCTTGGGCATGGCGGCCGGCATCGGCGCGCTGCTCGCGTGGTTCCGCGACGCCCGCGGCGCCTTCATGCCGTTCAACCTGCCGGACTCCATCGCCTTGCCGTTCCAGATCGCCGGTCGGGCCGCGAAGGACTGGACGCTGACGCTGAAGAGCGAGCTGGTGCTCTTCGGCGCCGGCGCGCTGATGAGCTTTCGCACCGGCTGGTCCCTGCTCCTGGGGGCGATCCTCACCTACGTCTTCCTCGCCCCGTCGCTCCTGGCGAGCGGCCAGATCGCGGAGCCCTCGTACAAGGCGATCGTCGCCTGGACCCTGTGGCCGGGCGCCGCGGTGCTGGTGGCCTCGGGGCTGACCAGCTTCGCCCTCGACTGGAGGAGCATCTCCCGCTCGTTCGCCGGCCTGTCGGGGATGTTCCGCAAGAAGAAGGAGGTGGCGGCCGACGATCCCCTTGCCGCGGTGGAGGTCCCGGACACCTGGTTCCCGATGGGCTTCGCCATCCTGGGGCCGATCGTCGTCTTCCTGATGTGGAAGCTCTTCGACATCCCCTTCTGGGCGGGCGCGATCGCGGTGCCGCTGGCGGTGGTGATGGGCTTCGTCGCCTCCCGGGTCACCGGCGAGACCGACGTGACGCCGACGAAGGCGCTGGGGCCGGTGACCCAGCTCGTGTACGGCGTGATCACCCCCGGGAACCTCCCCGGCAACCTGATGAGCGCCAACGTCACCGGCGGCATCGGCCTCCACGCGGCGGACCTCCTCACCGATCTGAAGAGCGGCTACCTCCTCGGCGCGAACCCTCGCCAGCAGTTCATCGGCCAACTCTTCGGCGTGCTGGCCGGCGCGGCGGTGGTGGTGCCGGCGTTCTGGCTGCTGATACCCGACCCCGCGGTGCTCGGCAGCGAGGAGTGGCCCGCGCCCTCCGCCCTCGTGTGGGCGGGGGTCTCGCAGGCCTTCTCGGAGGGCATCGGGGCGCTCCCCCCGTCGGCGCGGCAGGCGACGCTCGTCGGCGGACTCTTGGGCGTGGCCCTCGCGCTGGGGGAGAAGCTCGCGCCCCGCCGGCTGAAGGCGTGGGTTCCCTCGGCGTCGGGCCTCGGGATCGCCCTGGTGATCCCGGGCAGCAACGCGATCTCGATGTTCCTCGGCTCCCTCGTGGCGGAGGGCGTGCGCCGCTTCCGGCCCAGGCTCGCCGAGCGGGCGATCGTCCCGGTGAGCTCCGGCTTCATCGCCGGCGAGAGCCTCATGGGGATCGCCATCGCCCTCCTGGTCGTGATGGGCGTGCTCTCCCGCTGACGGCCCCGCGCCGTCGGCGGGACCGTCGGATGGTGCGCAGGCCACCCGGCCGCCACCGTCGCAGGGCGCGCCTGCGACCCGGCCGGGAGGCCGTCAGACGGTGCGCCTGCGACCCAGGTGGTGGCCGGCGCCCATGCGCTTGGTGAGGAACTCCCAGGCGAAGAGGACGAGCACCGACCCTGCCACCGCCAGCAGCAGGCTCCAGAGCGTGAAGCCGGTGAGGCCCTCACCCGAGATGGCGCCGCCGATGAGGCCGCCCACGATCCCGCCGACCACGCCGAGTAGCAGGGTGGAGACGATGCCGCCCCCCTGCTTGCCCGGGACGATCGCCTTGGCGATCGCGCCGGCGAGTAGTCCGATGATGATCCATGCGATGATTCCCACTTCCTAACCCCCCTCGTGGTCCGCCCCATGAAGTTGAGGCCGGGGGTCGGGCCGGGCAACGTCGCCCGCGCCGGCTCGCGCGGCGTCGCCGTCCGGGCGCGGGGGATCGGGCCGGCGGCCGGGCCCTCCTCCGCGCGGAGGATCGGTCGAGAGCCGGCTCTTCGGGGAACGTCGGCTGGTTGCCGCTTACGCCTCCGGCCCGCTTGGTGTAGATACGCGCCTTGAGGCGGCAGCGAGAGGAGAGACGGCCATGACCGCAGCGCGCGCGAGGCGCTCGAGCAAGTACATCTTCGTGACCGGCGGCGTGGTCTCGTCCCTGGGCAAGGGCCTGACCTCGGCCTCGATCGGGGCGCTCCTCGAGAACCGAGGGATGAAGATCTCGTTCCTCAAGCTCGACCCCTACATCAACGTCGACCCGGGGACGATGAGCCCGATGCAGCACGGCGAGGTCTTCGTCACCGACGACGGCGCGGAGACGGACCTCGATCTGGGCCATTACGAGCGCTTCTCCAGCGCCCAGATGACCCGCGCGAACAACTTCACCTCGGGCCGGATCTACAACGCCGTGATCCAGAAGGAGCGGCGGGGCGAGTACCTGGGCAAGACCGTGCAGGTGATTCCCCACATCACCGACGAGATCAAGGGGATCATCCGGGAGGCGGCGGAGGGGCTCGACGTGATCCTCGTCGAGGTCGGCGGCACGGTCGGCGACATCGAGTCGCTCCCCTTCCTGGAGGCGATCCGGCAGATGCGCTACGACGTCGGCGCCGAGAACTGCCTCTACCTGCACCTCACCTACATTCCGTACATCGCCGCCGCGGGCGAGCTGAAGACCAAGCCCACCCAGCACTCGGTGATGAAGCTGCGGGAGATCGGCATCCAGCCGGACATCCTCGTCTGCCGCAGCGAGAAGCCGGTCGACCGGGAGATGAAGGACAAGATCGCCCTCTTCACCTCGGTGGAGCCGGGGAGCGTCTTCTCCGCCCGGGACGTGGACTCGATCTACGAGCTGCCGCTGGCGCTGCACCGCGAGGGGCTGGACGACAAGATCGCCGAGATCCTCAACATCTGGTCGCGGGCGCCGCAGCTCGAGGAGTGGGAGCGGATCCACGAGCGGGTGATGCACCCCTCCCGCGGCGAGGTGACCATCGGGATGGTCGGCAAGTACGTGGAGCTGGCCGAGAGCTACAAGTCGCTGAACGAGGCCCTGGCCCACGGCGGCGTGGCGAACGACGTGCGGGTGAAGCTGCACTTCATCGACGCGGCCGACATCGAGCGGAGCTCGGCGGAGAAGGTGCTGGGCGACGTGGACGCGCTCCTGGTGCCGGGCGGCTTCGGGGTCCGGGGCACCGAGGGCAAGATCGCGGCGATCCGCTACGCCCGCGAGCGGAAGCTGCCGTTCTTCGGGATCTGCCTGGGGATGCAGATGGCGGTGATCGAGTACGCCCGCAACGTGCTCGGCCTGGACAAGGCGAACTCGACCGAGTTCGACGAGCGGACGCCGCATCCGGTGGTGACGCTGATGGAGTCCCAGAAGGACGTGGCGGAGAAGGGCGGGACCATGCGCCTGGGCGCGTACGCCTGCGACCTGAAGGAAGGGACGCTGGCGCGCTCGCTCTACGGCGAGGCGCAGGTGTTCGAGCGGCACCGGCACCGCTACGAGTTCAACAACGAGTACCGCGCGCGGTTCGAGGAGGCGGGCCTCGTCTTCTCCGGCATCAACCCCGAGCTGGATCTGGTGGAGATGATCGAGCTGCCGGATCACCCCCACTTCCTGGCCTGCCAGGCCCACCCGGAGTTCAAGTCGAAGCCCACGCAGCCGCACCCGCTCTTCGTGGGCTTCGTGCGGGCGGCGATGGAGATGCGGGATCGTCGGGCGGCCCAGCCGTCGAACGTGGTGCCGGTGCGCGGCGCGAAGGCGAAAGACTAGATCATGGTGCGCTGCAGGATTCGGGACGACGTCGTCCTCGGGGACGGCCGGAAGCTCGTGCTGGTGGTCGGCCCCGACGTGGTGGAGACCGAGGAGCAGGTGATGCGGACGGCGCGCGAGGTGAAGCGCGTCGCCGAGAAGTACGACCTGCCCGCGGTCTTCAAGTGCTCCTTCGACAAGGCCAACCGCACCTCGCTGTCGTCGTACCGCGGCCCCGGCCTCGAGAAGGCGCTGCCCCTCTTCGAGAAGGTGAAGGCGGAGACGGGCCTGCCGGTGGTCACCGACGTCCACGAGGCCTGGCAGGCGGCGGAGGCGGCGAAGGTGGTGGACCTCCTGCAGGTGCCCGCCTTCCTCTGCCGCCAGACGGATCTGCTCGTCGCCTGCGCCCGGACGGGCAAGCCGGTACAGGTGAAGAAGGGGCAGATGGTCGCTCCGAAGGACATGCGCCACGCGGTGGGCAAGCTGCGCGAGAGCGGCTGCGAGGACGTCTTCCTCACCGAGCGCGGCGCGACCTTCGGCTACAACAACCTCGTAGTCGACATGCGGGGCCTCGCCCTGATGCGGGACATCGGGGTCCCGGTGTGCATGGACGCCACACACGCCGTGCAGCTCCCCTCGGCGGCGGGAGGCAGTTCCGGCGGCGAGCGCCGCTTCGTGGCGGGCCTCGCCCGGGCGGCGGCGGCCTTCGGGATCGACGCCCTCTTCCTGGAGGTGCACCCCGATCCGGACAACGCCCTCTGCGACGGGCCCAACTCCCTGGACTTCGCCGGCTTCGACGAGGTGGTGGGCCAGGTGGTGGCGATCCGCCGCGCCCTCGGGCAGCCGTAGCGCCCCGCGGGCGCGCCCGCCTCGGGCCCACGCCTCCCGGGCAGCGCGGGCCCCGCCCCCCTCGCGGGCCTACGCCGCGAGCCGCGCCGACGGATCCTCCGCGAGGCGATCGCCGTCGCGCGGAGGCTCGATCCACGCCAGGCCGGCCGACGCCGAGGAGGAGCGGGTAGAGGGGCAGGAGCAGCCGGACCTCGTGCCAGACGCCGAAGACGCCGATGGCCCCCAGGTAGGGGATGCCCAGGAGCGACGCCCGGCGGAGGAAGGCCGGCGCCCGCCCGGCACCGCGGAAGGCGAAGAGCCACCATCCTCCCAGCAGCACCGCCCACAGGCCGATCGCCTTCGAGAAGGTCTTCGCGCTCCCCGAGAGGATCTCGCCGAGCGGCTGAAAGTGGGCGGCCCATCCCAGGCCGAGCCGCAGGCCCACGAGGATGGCGGCGCTCCCCGCCAGGGTGGTCGCGCCGAGCGCGAGGAGGCGCCTGCGCTCCGACGTCGAGGCCGCGCCTTTGGGCAGGGCGTCGAGGAAGGGGAGGAGGCCCAGGAGCACGCCGGTCTCCCGATTCAGCGACGCGGCCGCGACCACGGCCGCGAACCACGCGAGCCGGCGATCGTGGAGGAGCCGGAGTGCGACGGCGACCAGCGCCGCCTCGGGCTGGGGTCCAGGGCTGGTACCAGTGATCCCGGAAGGTGAGACCGCGAGGGCCGCCGCACCGAAGAGGGTGGCGACGAGCGACGCCTCCAGCGAGTACCAGCGGCGCAGGAGCGAGAGCAGCGCGGCGAGGAAGCCGACGAAGCCCGCGATCTCGAGGATCGCGTGGGAGGCGTCGAAGGCGGAGCGGGCGGTGGAGAAGGGCGCGAGGATCGCCTGCAGGCCCGCGGAGAGCGCCGGCACCAGGATCCGGTAGCGGTAGGGCGAGGGGACGTCGCCGCGGAGGGGGGCGTCCTGGAACTCCATCTGCGCCGCGGTGTTCGGCGCGTCGATCACCGTGTGATAGGTCTGGGCGACCGCGAGCCCCGCGGACACGACGAGGATCCAGGCGTGGCGAGGCGCGATCCGAGCCATCGCGAACCTCTGCCGGCGCCCCGATCCGGGTTCAACCGGGTCGGCGCAGCTCGCGGAAGACCGCGGCGATGCGCTCGCCGGCCTTGCCGTCCCAGAGCGGCGGGATCCGGCCCTGCTTGCCGCCGCCCCCGAGCACCTCGTGGGCGGCGGCGAGGATCCGCTTGGGATCCACCCCCACCACGGTGTTGGTGCCCTCGGTGACGGTGACCGGCCGCTCCGTGTTCTCGCGGAGGGTGAGGCAGGGGACGCCGAGGGCCGTCGTCTCCTCCTGCAGGCCGCCGGAGTCGGTGAGGACCAGGAGCGCCTGCGAGGTGAGGCCGAGGAACTCGAGGTAGCCGAGGGGCTCGCAGACGTGGAGCGCCTGCATGTCGGCGACCCGATCGGCGAAGCCCAGCGAGTCGATGCGGGCGCGGGTGCGGGGGTGCACCGGGAAGACCACGGGGATCTTGCGCTGGATTTCCCGGACGGCGCCGAGCAGCCCGTCCAGCACCTCGGGATCGTCCACGTTGGAGGGGCGGTGCAGGGTGAGCACGGCGTAGCCGCCCGGGGAGAGGCCGAGGTTCTGGGGCGCGCCGGTGGCCTTGGCCCTGGGCAGGTGGGCGAGCAGCGAGTCGATCATCACGTTGCCCACGAAGCGGATCCGCTCGGGGGGCGTCCCCTCCCGCAGGAGGTTTTCGTCGCCGTCCCGCGACGGCGTCAGCAGCGGATCGCAGATGCGGTCGGTGAGAACGCGGTTCACCTCCTCCGGCATGCGCATGTCGCCGGAGCGCAGGCCCGCCTCCACGTGGGCGCAGCGGATCCCCAGCTTGGCGGCCACCAGCGCGGCGGCGATGGTGGAGTTGACGTCGCCCGCGACCACGACCAGATCCGGCTCCTCTTCGAGGCAGATCTTCTCGAAGCCGATCATCACCTTGGCGGTCTGCTCGGCGTGGGAGCCCGAGCCCACCCCAAGGAAGATGTCGGGGCGGGGCATGCCCAGATCGGTGAAGAACACGTCCGACATCGAGGCGTCGTAGTGCTGCCCCGTATGGACGAGCCGATGCTCGGCGAAGCCCGCCCGATCCACCGCCTGGAGGATCGGGGCGATCTTCATGAAGTTGGGCCTGGCGCCGACCACGTGCACGATCTTCATGCAGGCAACCTACCGATGGAGTGGCGGACCGGCAACGTGCTAAGTCGGCTGACATGCGCACTGCCGTCGTGATCCCCGCACGCTTCGCCAGCGAGAGGCTCCCGGGGAAGCCCCTCGCCGATCTCCACGGGAAGCCGATGATCGTGCGGGTGCTGGAGCGGGCCCGCGCCGCACGCGGGGTGGACGCGGTGGTGGTGGCCACCGACGACGAGCGCATCGCCGCGGCGGTGCGCGAGGCGGGCGGCCAGGTGGTGATGACCCCTCCGGACTGCCCCTCCGGCTCCGATCGCTGCGCCCACGCGGCGAGGCAGCTCGGGGACCTCGACCTGGTGGTGAACGTGCAAGGAGACGAGCCGCTCCTGGATCCCGCCGCGATCGAGGAGCTCGTCGGCGCCTTTTCGGATCCCGCGGTGGAGATGGCGACGCTGGCGCGCCCGCTCGAGGCGGGGGAGGCGGAGAACCCCAACGTGGTGAAGGTGGTGCGCGACCTGCGGGGGGACGCCCTCTACTTCTCCCGGGCGGCGATCCCCTACCGCCGCGGCGACGATGCCGCCGCCAGGGCCCACGTGGGGATTTACGCCTTCCGGGCCGCCTTCCTGCAGGCCTTTACCCGGCTCGCGCCCACGCCGCTCGAGCGCACCGAGCGCCTCGAGCAGCTCAGGGCGCTGGAGCACGGGCACGCCATCCGCGTGCTCGACACGGCCTACCACTCGCTGGGCGTGGACACGCCCGAGGATCTCGAGCGGGTGAGGGCGCTCCTCGCCGCCGGCTGATCGCCGGGGCCGGCGAAGCGATCGTTCAGAGGCGACGACCCGCTGGCCTCACGCCTCTCGCAGCCACTCCGCGAAGCGGCGCAGGCCCTCCGGGAACGGCGTGCGCGGCAGCTCGCCCAGGAGCGAGGTGGCCCGCGCCATGCTCGCCCAGGTCTGCGGCACGTCGCCGGGCTGGTCGGGGTGCCGCTCGATGCGGGCCTTCACGCCGAGGGTCTCCTCGAGCAGCGCCACCAGCTCGGAGAGGGTGATGGTGCGGTCGTTGCCGAGGTTGATCACCTCGTACGCGCTGCGGTCGTAGCGGATGGACCGCACGATCCCCTCGACGATGTCGTCGACGAAGCTGTAGTCGCGGCGGCTGGAGCCGTCGCCGTACACGGGGATCGGCCGCCCCTCCCGCATCAGCCGCGCGAACTTGTGGATGGCGAGGTCGGGGCGCTGCCGGGGCCCGTACACGGTGAAGAAGCGCAGGGCCACGAAGCGGATCCCGTGGAGGTGGCTGTAGACGTGGCCGAGGAGCTCGCCGCTCACCTTGGTGCTGGCGTAGGGGCTGATCGGGAGGAGCACGTGATCGTCCTCCCGCCAGGGGACGTCCGGGTTGATGCCGTAGACGCTGCTGGACGAGGCGAAGACGAACTGGCGCACGCCCCGCTCGCGGGCGAGCTCGAGGACGTTCTGGGAGCCGCGGACGTTGACCTCCTGGTAGCCGACGGGATCGGCGATGGAGGGGCGCACGCCCGCGCGGGCGGCGAGGTGGACGATGACGTCGACGCCACCGGGCAGGCGGCGGAGCGCCTCCATGTCGCGGATGTCCGCCTCCACCAGTGCGTATCGATCGTGGCCGAGGTGCGGCGCGACGTTCCGCCGCTTGATGGCCGGGTCGTAGAACGGGTCGAAGTCGTCGACCGCCGTGACCCGCTCGCCGTCTGCGAGGAGCCTGTCGACGAGGTGGCTGCCGATGAAGCCGGCGCCGCCGGTCACGAGCACGTGCATCGCGTCTCTTCCTTCTCGGTGGGCATCTCCGGGGGATGCTTCGTGGGGCCCGGTGCCATGCCTATGCGAATTGACAGGTCTTCACCACTCTCGGATAACCGCCCAGGCCGAAAGGAACCTTCGCATGAGAGTGGCAGTCATCGGAACCGGCTATGTGGGCCTCGTGGCGGGGACCTGCTTCGCCGACAGCGGCAACGACGTCATCTGCGTCGACGTGGACGAGGCGAAGATCGAGGCGCTGCAGCGCGGCGTGGTGCCCATCTACGAGCCGGGGCTCGAGGAGCTGATCGCCCGCAGCGTGGGGGCGGGGCGGCTCTCGTTCACCACGGATCTGGCCTCCGCCGTGAAGGACGCCGAGGTGGTCTTCATCGCGGTGGGGACCCCGCAGGGCGAGGACGGCTCCGCGGACCTCCAGTACGTGCTGGCGGCCGCCCGGTCGATCGGCCGCAACCTCGGCGACCACTACACCGTCATCGTCGACAAGAGCACCGTGCCGGTGGGAACCTCCCGCAAGGTCGCCGCCGAGATCCGCGAGGTGGCGCCGGACAAGGACTTCGACGTGGTGTCGAACCCGGAGTTCATGAAGGAGGGCGCCGCCATCGAGGACTTCCTCTCGCCGGACCGGGTGGTGATCGGCTCCGACAGCGAGCGGGCCCGGGCGATCATGGGGGAGCTGTACGCCCCGTTCTCGCGGCGGTCGAACCGGATCCTCTACATGGATCCCGAGTCGGCGGAGCTGACGAAGTACGCGTCGAACGCGATGCTGGCCACCCGCATCTCGTTCATGAACGAGCTGGCCGGCCTCTGCGAGAAGGTGGGGGCGGACGTCGACCACGTGCGCCTGGGCATGGGCACCGACAGCCGCATCGGTCTGTCGTTCCTCTTCCCGGGGCCCGGGTTCGGCGGCTCCTGCTTCCCCAAGGACATCCGCGCCCTCCACTCCACCGCCCGGGAGAACGGCCTCGAGTTCGCGCTGCTCGCCTCGGTGGATCGGGTGAACGAGCTGCAGAAGCAGGTGCTGCTCAAGAAGGCGCTCAAGTATTTCGGCGGGGACCTCGCCGGAAAGCGCTTCGGCGTCTGGGGGCTCGCCTTCAAGCCGAAGACGGACGACTTGCGCGAGTCCCCGTCGATCCCGCTGATCGAGGGCCTCCTCGGCAAGGGCGCCCGGGTGGCCGCCCACGATCCGGTGGCCCACGTGACCGCCCGGCGCGTGTTCGGCGACCGCATCGGCTACGCCGACACGCCGTACGGCGCCGCCGAGGGGGCGGACGCCCTCTTCATCGTCACCGAGTGGAACGAGTTCCGCCGGCCGGACTTCGATCGCCTCAAGGCGTCGATGGCGGCGCCGGTGATCTTCGACGGCCGCAACGTCTTCGATCCGGTCCGGATGAAGAAGCGGGGCTTCACCTACTTCGGGATCGGCCGGGGCGCCGTCGTCGGCTGAAACCTCCGCGGCAGGCGGGAGCTCCGCGCGCGGGCGCCGCCGTCGGTCGAGAGCGGGCGACCGGCGCGCGGTTCGCGCAGCCGGCCGCCTCTCGAACCCGCCTTACTGGTAGGTCGCCACCACGATCGACACGAAGGTGGGCCCGCACGGGCCGTTCGAGTTGAAGTACATCTTCGTGCCCGAGTGGCGGATGTGCCAGTTGTCCACGAAGCGATCGTGGCCGGACTTCAGCGGCCCGCTGATCTCGATCTCCGGATCGAAGGGTCCGAACAGCGGGGAGTCGAGGGCGTAGATCTGCACCTCGTCGAAGGCCCTGCCGCAGCTCTGCCGATCCCGCTGCTTGTACCAGCACTGGGGGACGAACCCGAGGGTGGGGCCGCCGAACGGCAGCGCGGTGAGCTCGGCGCTGCCGGGCGGATGGTCGGAGTACGACCGGTACAGCGCGGCGGCGTTGCCGCCGGTGTCGAGGACGGTCCAGTCCCCCTCCTGGTAGAGCTCGACCTCCCGGAGGAGCTCCAGCGTCTCGTCGATCTTCACCGTGAAGCGGACGTGGATCCACTGCTGCTCCTCGTCGACGTCGTCGCAGAGGTACTTGGGCTTCTCGCCCGGATCGCCGATGTCGGGATTCGGATCGCGCCCCGGGTTCTCCGGATCCAGGACGGGCTCGTGTCGGCAGACGCCGACCAGGTCGTCCTCGAGCTTGTAGATCCAGCCCTCGAACCTGCTGTCGGTGCCCCACTCCGGGTCGGAGACGCCGGCGAACATCTCGGCGTTCGCCAGGACGCCGGACGTGCGCGAGCGGTCCTCGAGCTCGCACTCGTCGCCCTCGAACTCCCAGCCACCACCGCCGTCGCCGCCGGTGCCACCGGTGCCGCCGCTGCCGCCGCTGCCGCCGGTCCCACCGTCGCCGCCCGCTCCTCCGGTGGAGGGGCCGCTGCCGCCGGAGCCGCCGCCGCCGTCGTCGTCCGAGGAGCAGGCCGAGGCCAGGGCGACGAGGGACACGGCGAGCGCCGCCGCCATGAGAATTCGGTTCAGTCGCATGTCCGCTGCATCCTTTGCTGGGGATTCGTCCCTTTCTACACCAGCCGTCGCCGCTGCCCAAGGGGGCCGGCGTCTGGTAAGAGACGGCCCGGAGGCGGAGGCGATGTCGATCTCGGAAGAAGTGGCGAGGCGCGCCCGCGCGGTGAGGCTCCTGGTCCTCGACGTGGACGGCGTCCTCACCGACGGATCCCTGTATTACGGACCCCAGGGCGAGGAGCTGAAGCGCTTCGACGTCAAGGACGGGCACGGGATCGTGCTCTGGCGCGAGCTGGGGAACCCCACCGCGATCCTCACCGCGCGCAGCTCCGCGATCGTCGCCACCCGGGCCGCCGAACTGGGGATCCGCCACGTGCTGCAGGGGCAGCGCGACAAGGGCAGGGGCTTCGACAGGCTGCTCGAGCAGGCCGGCGTGCGGGCCGAGGAGGTCGCGTACATCGGCGACGACATCAACGACGTCCCCGTCCTGCGCCGGGCGGGCTTCGCCGCCACCCCGGCCGACGGCGTGCCGGAGGTGCGCGAATACGTGCACTACGTGTGCAAGGCGGGAGGCGGGAGGGGCGCGATCCGCGAGGTCTGCGAGCTGCTGATCCGGGCGCAGGGGCGGTGGGACGAGGCGACGGCGAGGTTCTTCGCCGAGCGGGCGGGGGCTTGAGCAGATCGGCCGCGCCGCCGCTGCGCAAGCGGGTGAAGCGCGCGGTGCGCACCTGGCTCGTGCGCGCCCTGCTCCTGGTCCTGCGGCTCCTGCCGCTGCGCCTCGCCCTCGCGCTGGGGCGCGCCGGCGGCGGGATGGCGTACCGGATCCTGGGCGGCCAGCGGCGGCTGGCGCTGGAGCACCTGGCCATCGCGTTCCCGGACCTGCCCGAGGCCGAGCGGGAGCGGATCGCACGGGAGAGCTTCCGCTCCCTGGGTGAGCTGGCGATGGAGGTGGCGCAGATCCGAAAGCTCGACCGGCGGATCGATCGCTACGTGGAACTCGGCCCCGAGGCGGCGGCGGTGCTCGACGGCGCGCGCCGCGGAAACGGCGTGGTGGCGGTGACCGGCCACATCGGCAACTGGGAGCTCCTCTTCCGCCGGATCGTGAGGAGCGGGCGGCCGGCGTACGCGGTGGGGGCGGAGCTCTCCCACGGCGGCCTGACGGCGATCGTGGAGCGGATCCGCGGCCCCGGCCTCACCATCTGGCGGGGCGCCCCGGGCTCGTCCCGCAAGCTCCTCCGCGCGTTCCGAGAGGACGCCTACCTGGCGATGCTCATCGACCAGGACACCAAGGTGCAGGGGGTTTTCGTGCCGTTCTTCGGCCGGCTGGCCCACACGCCCCGGGCCGCGGCGGATCTGGCCCGGCGCACGGGGGCCGGGGTGGTGACGGTGTTCATCCACCGGAAGGCCGAGGGCGGCCACCGGATCACCGCCAGGCGGATCGATTGGGAGCCGACCGAGGATGCGGACGCCGACGCGATCGCGCTCACGGCGGAGATGACGGCGGCGATCGAGGCCGAGATCCGCGCGGTGCCCCACGAGTGGGTGTGGATGCACCGCCGCTGGAAGACCCGGCCGGAGGCGACGGATCAGAATGGCGCCTCATCTCGCGTGGTTGCTTAGCAAGGACCATGCCCCGCCCTCGATGTGTTCTTTACCGGGGAGGGGCCGGATGCTACGGTTTGGCCACGCATGTCGCCTGGAACAACTGAAATTCGGCGGTTTTTCGGGGCCGGCGCCGGGGTTGGCGCGGGTCTTGCGTCGGCGCTCGCGCTCGGGGCCTGCAGCCCTCCGTCCGGGCCGACGAGCCCCCCGCCGCCCGCCATCGTCCTCACCGACGTGACCCTGCGCCACTACCCGATGGAGGGGACGCCGCGCGTCGCCCATGCCGCGGAGGTGACCTTCGATCGGGAGACGGCCGAGCTCCACGCCGAGACGATCACCGCCCGGGTCCCGCCGTCGCCGGGGGTGAGGCGGGGCGGGGCGACGCTGACGGCTCCCTCGGGAGCGGGGGACGTCCATGGCAAGCGGGCGGAGGCCTTCGGCCGGATCGTGGTCGAGACCGGGGCGGGCGACAGGGCCGAGACGGAGGGCGCGGTCTGGGACGCGGAGGCCGATCTGCTCACGGGGGAGGCGCCCCTGCAGGTGAGCGGTCCCGGGTACTCGATCGACGGCCGCTCGTTCCGGCTCCACGTGGGCGAGCAGCGCCTCGAGCTAGGGGGAGGGGTGGAGGCCCACACCCGCGCCACCCCGGACACCCGGCTGCGGGAGGCGGAGTGATGCGCGCGGCGCTCCTCCTCGCCCTCCTGGCGTCGACCTCGAGCGAGGCGGTCGAGGAGGCCCGGGCCATGGCGCCCCAGGAGATCGACCTGGTGAGCGAGACGCTCGTGGTGGAGCACAAGCTGCACCGGGCGACCTTCGGCGGAGGCGTGATCGCCACCCGCGGCGACCTCGAGGTGCGCTGCCCCACCGTGGTGGCGCACTACGACAAGCGGGCGAAGATCCGCGAGGTGGTCTGCGAGGGCCCGGTGTCCGCGACCCAGGGCGGAAAGACGATGACCTCGCAGGCGGGCTCCTTCGATAACGCCACGGGCATGCTCCACCTCGAAGGCGGCACCACGCTCGTCGAGGCGGGCCGCCGCTTCTCCGGCGAGCGGCTGGACTTCGACGTGGGGACGAGCCTCGCCACGCTCTCGCGCGGCCAGGCGGACCTGCCCGGCTCCGAGGACCTGGGGCCGCTCCGCACCGAGGACGTGGCGCCCTTCCGGATCACGGCGGACAAGGTGACCCACGACTTCGACGAGCGCCGCACCACCTTCGCCGGCAACGTGGAGGCGACCCGCGGCGACCTCGTCATGCGGGCGAGCCGCCTGGTGGTGGTGGGCGCCGGCGACGGCAAGGTCGAGCGGGCGTGGACGGAGGGCGGCCCGGTGCGGGTGGAACAGGGGGAGCGACGCGGCTCGGCCCGGCGCGGCACCTTCCTGGGCGGCGGGCAGCGGCTGGTCCTCGAGGGCGATCCGGTGGTGACGGAGCGGGACTCTTCGCTGCGCGGAGATCGGGTGATCTTCCACGTGGGCGAGGGCCGCGTGGAGGTGGAGCGGCCGCGGGCGGTCTTCCCCCTCGACCGGGCGAGGAGGGCAGGGGAATGAGCGCCGTCGCGACCCTGCCCGGGCGCCCGCTCCTGCGCGCCGAAGGGCTGGTGAAGATCTACCGCGGCAGGCGCGTGGTGGACGGCGTCACCCTGCACGTGGAGCCGGGGGAGGTGGTCGGGCTCCTGGGCCCCAACGGCGCCGGCAAGTCCACCACCTTCAACATGGTGGTGGGGATGGTGCGGCCCGACGCCGGGCGGGTGGGCCTGGGGGACGTCGACCTCACCAACGAGCCCATGTTCCGGCGGGCCCGGGCGGGGATCGGCTACCTCCCCCAGGAGGCGTCGATCTTCCGCAAGCTCACCGTGCGGGAGAACTTTCTCGCGGTGCTCGAGCGCATGCCGGTGTCCAAGGCCGAGCGGCTGGCGGCGAGCGACGAGCTCCTCGAGGAGTTCGGCCTGCAGAAGGTGGCCGACTCGCTGGGGGAGACGCTGTCGGGGGGCGAGCGGAGGCGCTGCGAGATCGCGCGCTCGCTCATCCCGCGGCCGACCTTCATGCTCTTCGACGAGCCGTTCGCCGGCGTGGATCCGATCAACGTGGGCGAGATCCAGAAGCAGATCGCCGACCTGAAGCGGCGGGGGCTCGGCGTGCTCATCACCGACCACAGCGTGCGCGACACGCTGGGGATCTGCGATCGGGCCTACATCATCGCGTCGGGGAGGATCCTCGAGGAGGGCACGCCGGCGCAGGTCGCGGCGAGCGAGAGGGCGAGGTCGACGTACCTGGGAGAGAAGTTCCGGCTGGATTCGTGAGGCGCTTCGCACTGGAGAGATTCGTTCAAGGGTAGGAGATGTCGTTCGAGCTCAAGCAGCACCTGAAGATGTCGCAGCAACTGGTGATGACCCCCCAGTTGCAGCAGGCGATCAAGCTCCTGCAGCTCTCGCGGCTGGAGCTGGAGTCCCTGATCCGCGACGAGATCGAACAGAACCCGCTGCTCGAGGAGCCGACGACCACCGACGCGGACGACCGCGAGGAGGCGGCGCAGGAGCTGACGTCGATCGAGCGCTTCGTGGAGCAGGAGGGTGCCGCGCTCGAGGCGGATCCGGACCGGTCGGAGGAGGTGAAGGGGGACGGCCAGAACGAGATCGACTGGAACGACTACCTCAACAGCTACCAGCTCTCGCCGACGACGCCGTCGAACAAGAACCTCTCCGACGAGCTGCCCCCCTTCGAGGCGAACCTCACCCGCGGGACCTCGCTGACCGAGCACCTCGCCGAGCAGATCCGGCACCTGCCGCTCACCGACGACGAGAAGAAGGTGGCGGCACTCATCGTCGGCAACCTCGACGACGACGGCTACTTCCGGATGGAGGACGTCGAGGGGGATCCGCTGATCCAGGTGGCCTCCGACGCGGGGGTCGGCCTCGCGGTGGCGGCGGGCACGCTGGCCAAGCTGCAGAAGCTGGATCCGCTCGGCGTCTGCGCCCGCGACCTCCAGGAGTGCCTGCTCATCCAGGCGCGGGCGTGGGGCGAGGAGGGGAGCCTGGTCGGCACGATCATCCGCCGGCACCTCAAGCACCTCGAGTCGCGAAACCGCGCCGCGCTCGTGAAGGACCTGGCCAAGGAGTGGACCGGGGACAAGGAGGAGCTCGAGGCGGAGGTGACCGAGGCGCTGAAGACGATCGCCGAGATGGAGCCGAAGCCGGCACGCCACTTCGTCACCGACGATCCGCAGTACATCACCCCGGACGTCTACGTGCACAAGGTCGGCGACGAATACGTGGTGGTGGTGAACGACGACGGCTTATCGAAGCTGCGGATCAGCAACCACTACCGGGACGCCCTGCGCAACGGGGACGCCAAGTCCGCCGGCTCGAAGGAGTTCATCCAGGAGAAGCTGCGGTCGGCGATGTGGCTCATCCGCTCGATTCACCAGCGCCAGCGCACCATCCACAAGGTCACCGAGTCGATCGTCAAGTTCCAGCGGGACTTCCTGGACCACGGCGTGGCGCACCTGAAGCCGCTCATCCTCAAGGATGTGGCGGAAGACATCGAGATGCACGAGTCGACCGTCTCCCGGGTGACGACCAACAAGTACGTGCACACGCCCCAGGGGATCTTCGAGCTGAAGTACTTCTTCAACTCCTCCATCCCGAAGACAGGGGGCGACGAGGTCGCGAGCGAGGCGGTCAAGGCGGCCATCAAGCGGCTCGTGGCGTCGGAGGGGTCGGCCAAGGCGCCGTACTCCGACCAGAAGCTCGTGGAGCTGCTCCGCGAGGAGAACATCCAGATCGCGCGGCGCACGGTCGCCAAGTACCGCGAGGAGCTGGGGATCCTCCCCTCGAGCAAGCGCCGCCGGCTCTTCTGACGGCCGGCGCCGTCCGGGGCCGGGCGGAGTGAGCCCTGGCGTTCCGCGGAAGGGTGTGGGAGGGCTTGATCGGGCGGCGCCCGGAGGTGTAGGACCGCCGCTTCTCCCCCCGGCCCGGGATCCCAGCTCATGACGATCTCCGACTTCCTCAGCCCCGACGCCGTGATCGCCGACCTGGTCGGGGAGCGGAAGCGCGACGTCCTCGCCGAGCTCTGCGCGCCGATCGCGAGGCGCTTCCCCGGGGTCGGTCAGGAGCGGCTCCTCTCGGTGCTCGAGGAGCGGGAGAGGCTCGGCTCCACCGGCATCGGCGACGGGGTGGCCATCCCCCACGGCAAGCTGGCGGGGCTGCCGGGGCTGGTGGCGACCTTCGGACGCTCGGCGGCGGGGGTGGACTTCGATGCGTTGGACGGCAGGCCCTCGCATCTGTTCTTCGCCCTGTTCGCCCCCGAGAGCTCGGCGGGCATCCACCTGAAGGCGCTGGCGAGGATCAGCCGGCTCCTGAAGAGCGCCGAGCTGCGCTCGCGGATCATGGCGGCGAAGGACGCCAAGGCGATTTATGACCTACTCACTGCGGAAGACGAGTCCCGCTAATTGGAGGTGTTGGTGACAGCATCGAGCGCGAGCCTCGCAGGCCGTGTCCTCCTCATCGACGACGACCAGAACTTCCACCCGCTGGTGGGCAAGGTGGTCGAGTCGCTCGGGCACTCGTTCGTCGCGGTCCGCTCCGGCGAGGAGGGGCTGCAACGGATCGAGTCGGCGCTCCCGCGGGCGCTGATCCTGGACGGCCTCCTCCCCGGGATGCGGGGCGAGGACGTGGCCAAGCGCCTGCGGAAGAAGTACTCGTCGGAGCAGCTCCCCATCGTCTTCGTCACCGCGTTCTACCGGGACATCAAGAGCTACAAGTTCCTCACGAACGAGTGCGGCGTGGACGCGCTCCTCCACAAGCCGCTCGTCCCCGACCAGCTCCGGGCGGTGCTCTCGCAGATCCTCGAGCCCACGCCCCTCGACGTCGAGATCGAGGTGGACACGGAGGGCCTGCGCCCGGACGACGAGGAGCACGCCGAGCTCCTGGCGGACTACCTCGCCGGCACCCGCGAGAAGATCGAGGGCATGCGCGCGGCGTTCCAGTCGCTCGGGGGATCCCAGGGGTTGCCGGCGCTGCGCTCCCTGCGGATGGACGCGCATCGCCTGCGCGGCTCCGGCACCTCCTTCGGCTTCCCGGAGATCACCAGGCTCGCAGGGGCGATCGAGGATCTGATCGATCGCGCCGGAGACGACCTGCTCCTGCCGGGGCCGCGCAAGGCGCAGCTCGATGGCCTGCTGGAGGCGCTGGACGGGAAGATCCAGGCCACCGTCGGCGCCGCGCCGATCGCCCTCTCGCGGGCGAGGGGCTGGCGGCCGAGGGTGCTGCTGGTGGAGACCGGGGGACCCCTGGTCGAGGAGATGGCCTCGATCGAGGACGACGCCCTGCGGCTCTGCGCCGACGTGGAGTCCGCCATCGAGGCGGCGATCGACGATCGGCCGGACGTGGTGGTGCTCGGGCCCGACGTGGGCGGCGCCGAGGCCTGCGCCCGGATGCGGGCGGCGGGCATCGGGCCGGTGGTGATGATGTCGCGGGGTGACTCCCTCGCCGAGCGGCTGATGGCCACGGAGGCGGGGGCCGTCGGCTACGTGGCACGCCCCCCCAACGTGGAGGGGCTGTTCCGGGTGGCCTCGATCTTCGCCAGGCCCAGGGTGGGCACGCGCATCGTCGTCGCGGGCGGGGAGCGGGTGGTGCTGACCGGGATCGCCGAGGCGCTGGCGCCCTTCGGCGTCGCGGTGGATCCGGCGCCGGAGCCGGACGAGATGCTGTCGCGGCTCGAGCGCCTGTCGCCCGCGCTGGTGGTGCTCGACGTCGACTCCTGGAAGGTGGGCCCGCAGCTCCTGCGGGTGCAGCGCGCGGACCTTCGGCTGCGCAGCGTGCCGGTGGTGGCGCTGTCGAGCCAGGAGGAGCGGCGCGCGCTGCTCGAGGCGGGGGCGGTGGCGGTGATCCCCAAGCCCTTCGATCCGGAGGAGCTCGCCGCGGTGGTGGTCGCCCACCTCCTCCAGCGGCAGCACGCCGAGGCCTCCCGGGGGCGGGATCCGCTCACCGGGCTGTACGATCGCGCGTACCTGCGGCAGGTCCTGGAGCGCTCCGTGGCGCTGGCCCGGCGGGAGGGGCGCACGCTGGCGGTGGCGGGCGTCGACGCCAACGTGGAGCCGCTGCGCGAGCGGGCGGGCTCCCTGGTGGTGGACGAGGTGCTCTCCGCCTACGCCGCCCACCTCAAGTCGGCCTTCCGAGAGAGCGACGTGGTGGCCCGGATCGGGCCGGCCCGGTTCGCCGTGCTCCTCCACTCGGTGCGGCGCCTCGACGTCGAGCGGCTGATGGCACGGCAGCTCGAGGACTTCCGCAAGACCGACCTGGGGATCGAGGGCTTCGTGCCGGAGCCGGTAGGTGCCCTGGCGGCGTTCCCCGAGACGTCGATGGGGCCGGACGCGCTCCTGGAGAGCGTGGACGCCAAGTTGAACGCGGCGCTGCAGGGGAAGGCCCGGCCGCGGAGCCGGTGAGGGGGAGGTCCGGGGCGGGGCGAAAGGGGCCTCGTCCTCGCTCGCGGGTCAGTCGCGTCCGATGACGGCGAGGTGGCCGGCGCCGGCGCAGGCGACGACGATCGCGCTGGCGTCGGGGGAGGCGAGGCGCGACGGGGCGGCGCAGCCGGGGAGATCGTGGCGGACGGCGGTGGACCCGATCGGGATCTCGTCGGCGTCGAGGGGGAGCTCCCAGACGGCGGACTGGCAGTCGTCCGCGAGCCAGAGCCTGTCCGCGGCGGCCCAGGAGGCGCTCGGGCAGGTGCCCTGAGGGAGGGGGAACGGGGTGGGCTGGTGGGCGGCGGGAGGGCCGCCCGTGGGGACGAGCGCCGCCTCCGCGGCGGATGCGGTGGCGCCGCCGGTCACGTACAGATGGCGATGGTCCGGGGAGAGGGTGAGGGTGCGGGGGGCGACTGATGTTGCTGCGAATAAGCCAGTGAGAGAGTTTTCTGTCATTCGCGTGATCGGGGCTACTGTGATGATAGCGATGTACTCATTCCCCGAAAATCCTGTGTAAATGATTCCAAATTCTGACGAGCTTCCGTACGCCACCTGAAGCGCTATTGGTGCAAGTTCGCTCATTGGTGGCGCCGGAGGTTCGAAGAGAGTTCGGAGATCGACGAAATAGCAATCGGTGCCTTGAGTATTGCAACTCTCAAAATCACTCGCGTTGTTCGAATTTGGATCGAAGACAAGCGCCGCAGGTCCGGTTGACGCAGCGACGCCTAGAGTGCCTGAAGTCGAAAATTCGATCTCGCGCCCCGGGACGGTTGGTAGGAACAAGGTGGTTAGGTCTGGTGACGAATCTGCAACAACTAATGCGGGAGCCCCGAGTCTACTAAACATCACCCGATCGCCCCCAGGCACGATGCCGACCCCGACCGGATCGACCTCCTCCACGATCGCCCGCGGCTCCTCCGAGTCGAGCGCCGGCTCGTAGAAGAGCAGCGCCCCCGCCCCCGCCTGCACCCCCGCGACCGCCGCGACGCAGCCCTCCGCCTCGCAGGCCACGTCCCGTACCGCGGCGTACCCCGCGGGCAGCGGCAGCACGCACGACCCCTCTACGCAATCCCGCTCGACACCGTCGCAGACGTCCAGCGCGCCGGGGTACCTCTCGCCATCGTCCGGCGCGCAGTCGGCCACGTCGGGCGCCCCGTCGCCGTCGTGGTCGAAGTCCGGATCGATCGCCTCGAGCACGATCGGGATCGCCTCCGGCGACGCGGACGCCGTGACCTCCACCTCCCGCCGCGCCACGGAGAGGACGGCGGGCTCCAACTCCCCCCCTCTCGCGGCGGCGGCGCGCAGCTCGACGACGAGGCTCGCCGCCGTCCCCTCCTCGGCGTCGAAGGGGACCTCCAGCGGGAGGCCGGCGACGCCGTCCCCCTGGCTGGGGAGGCCGCCATCCTCCAGATCGAAGCCCGTCTGCAGCGGGATCTCGGGGGCGCCCTCGACCCGAAGCAGGAGCTGGACGATCGACCTCGGATGCTCGGCGAGGTAGCCCTCGAGCTCCCCGCCCACGAACGCGGCGAAGAGCAGATGAGGCGTGGCGCCGACCTCGCCCCCGCTCCCACCGCTGCCCGCTCCGCCGGCGCCTCCCGCCCCCGAACCGCCCGCCCCTGCGCCTCCCGCCCCCGAACCGCCGGCCCCCGAGCCGCCCGCGCCGCCGACTCCCCCCATGCCGCCGGCCCC